>NZ_JBEOVW010000017.1:0-135366 GCF_040295705.1 Micromonospora sp. NPDC002717
TAGACAGGCTTGAGCGCCTTGGCGATCTTGTCCCAGTCCTGCCGGGCCGCGTACCGGAACGAGTTGCGCAGCAGGTGCACCACACACGTCTGCACGATCGTGCGCGGCCAGACCGTCTCCACCGCCTCCGGCAGGCCCTTGAGCCCGTCACACACGAGCATGAGCACATCGGCGACGCCGCGATTCTTCAGCTCGGTCAGCACGTGCAGCCAGTGCTTGGCGCCTTCGCCGCCGTCACCGGCCCAGATGCCGAGGATGTCGCGGTGGCCGTCGACGGTGACGGCGAGGGCGAGGTAGATCGGCCGGTTCGCGACCTGACCATCCCTGATCTTGACGTTGATGGCATCGATAAACACGACCGGATAAACCGGGTCGAGGGGCCGGTTCTGCCACTCAGCCATCCCGTCCATCACCTTGTCGGTGATGGTGGAGATGGTCTGCTTCGACACCTCGGCGCCGTACACCTCGGCCAAGTGGGCGCTGATCTCGCCGTGGGTCAGCCCTTTGGCCGACAACGACAGGACCATGTCGTCAACCCCGGTCAGGCGCCGCTGTCGCTTCCGCACGATCTGCGGCTCGAACGTCCCGGCGGCGTCGCGTGGGACCCGGACCTCGACCGGTCCGACATCGGTGAGCACGGTCTTGGTCCGGCTGCCGTTACGGGTGTTCCCGCTACCTCGACCTGCCGGGTCGTGCTTGTCGTAGCCGACGTGGTCGGTGATCTCACCGTCCAGAGCGGATTCGAGGACCCGCTTCGTGAGCTGCTGCAGCAGCCCGCCCTCGCCGGTCAGCTTCAGCCCGTCACCACGAGCTCGATCGACCAGCATCGCGATCAACTGTTCATCCGTGACCGCACTCACCGACCCGCCGGCCGGTTCCTGCCCCGAGGTGATCTCGGTCGTCATCTGGCGTCTCTCCCTTGATCGGTCGATCAGCCGTTATTTGTACAGTCCCCAGAGGGGTGCCAGCTGTGTGCGCTGCAGCCCAGGTGATGGCCGGCTGGTTGGTAGGTCGGAGGATTACCGAGTTTCCCGGGTCATGGTCTGGTCAAGGTGGGTTCTGCGGGTGGCATCAGGGCGATGACAGTTGTCCGGTCACGGCGAGGAACCTCTCGACCAGACCTGGTCGATGCTGCATGCGTTGCTCGCCGGACCCTGATATGCACCCGGACCCACCCTAACGCCGCGTCGATGATCGGAGACACTTGCACCGTGCGAAACGACCTGCACCAGATCGAAGCGGCGTTCGTCGGCACGCCATTGGCCGGCCTGCCGATCGGGCACGGTCCGTCGGGCACTGTCCTCGTCGCCGACATCGACCCCAATCGCCTGCACGAGGCCTGGCAGGCTGCCGACGCACTGGTGCCGGTCATCGGACGCCGGCCCGTCATGGTCACCGACGACTTCAACGACACACTGCGGATCCGGCCCGAGCCCGAGCCGGGTCCGTCGGAGTCGGAGCTGCGCGCGTTCGCCGAGGCGGCCGAGTCTTCCGAACCCTGGCTGACCTACCGCCACTACAGCGAGGACGACGAGGTCGACGAGTGTGAGGTCGAGTACTACACGCGTGGCATGGACCGCGTCGACCTGACGGACCTGGTGTCGGATGTGGTGCTGCCGACTCCGCGCCCGGTGCTGGAGCGGGCGCTGTACGGTCGGCTGCTCGCCGACGCCGACCTGTACGCCCGGGTGCTTGACAGCGTGCGGTTCGTGACGCAGACCGACTACTGGTATACGCCTACCAGCGTCCTGCTCATGTTGTTGCCCACCAGCGACGTCCGCAGCTCGGGGTACTGGGTGGACTTCTTCGGTGCGCTCACCCCGGAATACCAGCGGACGCTCGCCGAGGTGTTGGCGCAGTGGCATCACCGGTGGGACGCCCGCCTGGTCGCTTCATGGGGCACCATGCTGCAGTTCCAGGTGGGTCATCGCCCGGCACCGGGCGACGAGGCGTGGACCGCAGCCGGCCAGCTCGAGGCACTCGCCCCGAACCTCGGCCTGAGCCGCTGGGAGGTCGCCGTTGCCTTGCCCGCCGGTGACGCGTGGTTCGTACACAATCGCCCCTGACAACTCGGACGCAGATCCTCCGCAAGGTCTGTCGCGGTGGCTAGCGCTCGGCCGGCGGCATGAGCGTGCCCGTAGAACATGGATCGGAGGACATACTCGCAGGCATGTCTCTTGCTATTGATCTCGCGGAATGGACCGACTGGGACGGGGCTGCGTTCGTCTTTGGGCGAGCCCTTGGCCTGTTCGGGGACGACGGGTTCACTCGCGCTAAGCACGTCTTCTGGTCTGATACTGCCTTGGGCGAGGGACTTCATGACGCGCTGCTGGCCCTAGTCCGAGCGGGTGTGCTTGACCGGCGTGAGGCACCTGATGAGCAGTTCCGTTGGCACAGCAGCACGTAGTGGGAGGCCAACACCGGCACCGTCGGTGTGCGGACCCGACCCGGAAGCGGAAGGCGCCGTACCGCCGCCGTTGGCGCACGTCGGGTCATCGACATCGTCGAGCGGCGGCCCACCGACGTTGAGTCACGTTGCGTAACGCGCGGCTCGCGGCATGAGCGGAAACGTGATCAAGCGGTCCCGTATCCAGTTGGTCCGACCATGCTGAGCCGGAGACTGAGGACGCGCTCGACTATTCCTGCCCGGGCTGCAGCCAGCGTTGTGGTACGAGCCTCCCCGACCGCGTCGGCGCGCCCTGCCATCTCTGCGCCGCCGCCGCGACCTGGGACCGCCTGCCAGCCGGCACTCGGAAGGCCATCGACGACGCGATTCGCCGCGGTGCTATCGCCGGTCTCCTGGCGATGCGGGCAGCCGATCCGCCGATCCGGCTGCCCGACGCGGCAGACCTCCTCGCGTTCCGCCACAACGCCGGAGTCACCAGCGACATCTCAAGCCAATAGGCCACCTTCAGGAGGCCATGTTCCGCCGGACACGCTAGACGAAGTGCCGAATTTCGGATCCGCCTTCGCCGGGTTGGTGGTGACGGCTACGGCAGTCCGGCCGCGAGGGTCACCGGGCGTCGGCCGCGCGGCTGACGCGTCATCGCGGCGATAGCCAGCAGCGCCACGGTCATCGCCACCAGGTACCCGATCCGGAACGGGGCCGGGCTTCCGGCATGCTGCGCCGAGATCAACGGCGTCCACAACCCGGTTGGATTGTCATCGCCGGGCAACGTGAAGAAGTGCCACTGCGTCCAGTTCCAGCCGAGGTGAAGGCCGAGCGGGAGCGCGATGCTGCCGGTTCGTAGCGCGGCGACGCCAAAGACGATCGCACCGATCAGCGGCCCGGCGGCGGTCCAGAGCAGTTCGGTGCCGCCGCTCTTGACGGCCGGGCTCGAACCGATGCTGAGCAGGTGGTAGCCGCCGAAGATCGCCGCGAGGAGCACGACGGCCTTGATCACGCCGATGCCCTCGGCGAGCCGTCGTAATGCGTAGCCGCGAAAGATCAGTTCCTCGACCAGGACAGCGGCCACGAAATAGGCGGTACCCGAGGCCATGAGCGGGGCGGTGAACGACTGGTTCGGCTGCCAGTACAGGACCCCGCCAAGCATCAGCAGCCACGCCGGGCCGCCGACGAGCGCAACCCCACCGGCCAGGCCGGCGACGAACTGACCGAGCCGCCTCCCGTCGGGCACCAGACCCTCATCTGCCCAGCTCCGGCCTTCAAGCCGGAGGCAGAGCGCCCAGACACCGGCGATCAGCAGCGCGCTGACCGCCACCACCGGCCATGGCTGCCCGTCCTGCAGCGCCCAGGCCGGAGCGAACATTCCGGTGAGTACGGCGGCGACCATTATGGACACGAGGGACAGTACGAGGAAGCCTGTGACCTTCCACCCGGAGCGGACGTGGCCGGTTCGCCCCACGAAAATCCTCTTAAGCGCCACCGGTACACGTAAGCACGTGTGCTCAGGCCCGTCAACGAGATGTCCCCACCCACCGCATCGGCCGATGCGGCCACCAGCCACGCGGTCCGCGACAATCGGTGCATCGCGTATCCGCTCATCGGCAGAAGCGGACGCCGAGCGGCTCGCCTCGCTGGATGGTCGGTCGTTACACAACGTTACCGATCACCCCCGCGACCGATCCCGTCCACCCGGCGCTGCGCCAAGTACCGGCAAAGGTTCAGCGCCATAGACCTCTGAAGGTCACAGGTCTGCGATGCGGTTCGGCTGAAGCAGCATCTACCGGGCGTTCGAGGGGCGCGACGCGGCGTCGTCAAGGTGGAGAGCCAGAGTCGTCACTCATATCCCATGGCCGGGATGATCTTGCCGAGTGCTTCTTCGATGAACTCGCGGGTTTCGTGGTCGAGTTGGTTGTTGCGGTTCGTCAGCTTGTGCGACTGAAACGTTGAAGGGGTGGCGTAGTCGTCGACGTCGAGCCGTTCGAACAGGGCGCGGCGCTGGCCGGGCCAGTCGGCTGCGAGATCTTCTGCTTTCACCTCGATGTATCGCCTGCCCGTGAGGTCGACCGTGTTCTTCCAGGTGAGCCATCGGTGGTAGACCGGCTTGAGGTAGGCGAGCGCGCCGTCGACGGTGGACGGTGCCCATGGCTGGGCCAGGTGGGATGCGAGCACTGAGACCGGGTGACGCTTGATGTGCACGATGGTCGCTTCGGGGACCAGTTCCCAGAGGAACTCCATGCACAGCAGGTTGAACGGTGTCTTCTCGCACCAGGTCGGCTTGCCCGCGTCGGCGGCTGCTCCGCCGAACAGGGTGTCGATCAGGCCCCGCAAGATTCCGAGCAGTTCGTCCCGGTCGCTGAAATACCTGGGAAGTACCCGGCGGCGGCTCAGCGGCTCGAACGGCCCGGCAGGCCGGTCGGCGTTCCCGAAGCCTTCCGCGGGCGCAGGTTCGTCGTATGTGTACGCGATCAACTGCGGCCAGAGCTGTTGCACCGCGTCCCGGTAGCGCCGCTCGCCGACAAGTTCGGGAACGGTTTTGCCGCGATCGTCGCGCCGGCCCGGCACTCGTACGGTGAGGAAGTCGCTCACCCGGTGCAGGGCGTCCTCAGCGACGGTGGGGTCGTATCGATCGGTGAGCGCGTCGGCCAGGTCCCGCAAGCCACCCGGGTCGATGAGAAACCGGGTCTCCATGGGAATCCGATGGATCAGCGGATGTTCGCCGATGATGTCGGCGATCCGTGACGTTCCCGAACGACCCGTTCCCGCGACGAAGATCGGTGAGGGGGAAGGCATGGCGAGGAGTCAAACTCTCAACCCGGCGCCTGTGCAAGCCATTTATCCCCCTCACCCGCTGCTACGGGCCGGACCCGCACCCGCCGCGCCGAGGAGGTCCTCGCCGCTGGTCACGAAGCACCCGAACATGTCGCCGAGGACGGCTCGTTGATGTTCCGTGAGCGGGTTTACGAAACACGGCGGCACCGACCTCTGCGGCCCGGCACGCTTGCGCGATTTCGCGCGCTCTGCCGGGGCTAAACAGGGCGCGCCGCGAGAACGGCACGGCCACGAGCGGTGCTTCGTCGCCGGCCATCTGGTCTGCGAACCAGGTCAGATCACGATGTCCGGCCAGGGGTGAAGTCCAACCAACGCTCAGACCAGGCGAGGAAGTCCAGGTCGGTGTGGGAGTGAGGCGCGAAGAAGCCCTCGGCGTTGACCTCGACCAGACAGCCGCGGCCGGCTCCGGTGACGACGAGCAGGGTGAAATCGCTGCCTCCCCGGTAGACGACCGCGATCGCGCCCGCGAGAGCGGGCGCGGCGCCGCCTTGCCTACCGGCAGACCATGCGGCGGTGTGCACGTCAGGAACGTGGGAAATGGCTCGGCCAGCTTTCCGTTGACTCCCGCGGCCCCGAACACCCACCGTTCCGCTTGTTCGATCCGTCGGACGACGTGGTTGACGCGTTTCTGTGAGTGGCCGGGCCGGGGGTTCGCCCGGCCCGGCCACTCACGTACTGCCCGGCCTCAACGCTGGCCGCATGTCGCGGCGACCGCAGGAACCCGCGCCCTTCCGGCAGGCTGCCGATGACCCGGTTCGGTTGCGGTTCCCGCGCTGGTTCGGCGCGCGGTGACGAGCTCGCAAGAGGCGTGGCGCTGTCCCTGGCCGAGATTGGTGTTGGGGCCCGCCCCCACCGGATCGCGCGTCCGGTCGCTGGCCTAAACCCTAGTCGGCGCGGTGCGGCGCGACCACGGCAGCCGTCACGCCGTCACGCCCGACACGACGTCCGCGACGTTGCCCTGATAGCAGGTGGTGGTGGAGATGCTGGGGGCGGTAACCACCGGGCCGTAGACGACGTATCGCTGGCCTGTCTGCACGTTGCGACACTGGATTTGGACCCGGTAGGTGCCGGTGTCGCACTGGGCGGTACCGCGGCCGTACCAGTGGCTGCTCCCCTGGTGGACCCACTCGGCCCAAGAGACGCAACCGGTGACGCCGACCGTGGGCAGTGGGTCCTCGACGGGGTACACGCCCTCGGCGACGTTACCGCTGTAGCAGGTGGTGGTGGCCGTGCCCGGCGCGTTCACCGCATAGCCACCGTAGATGACGTACCCCACGCCCGTCTGCAGGTTGCGGCACTGAAGCTTGACCTTGTAGCGGCCGGTGGCGCACTGCACGTTGCCGCGACCGTAGTAGTAGCTGTTGCTGCCCTCCTGCACCCACTGCACCCACGTCGTGCAGCCTGTGGGGGCGACCTGAATGCCGAGGTCGGATTGCGCCACCGCGTGGGCCGGTGCCGGGGCGGCCTGCGCGGGTGCGGCCACGGCGGAAAGGCCGAGAAAAGCCGCTGCGACCAGCGAAAGCGAAAGCCTGATCAAGTCTGTCTCCTGACGGGGGATAGGGATATTTTGCCGAACGGCAGGGACCATATTAGGAAGAGCTTTGACCAGCGTCTATGGAGTCATCTTCATCGTCGGTAGCGGGCGCCTTCGGCGGCGGCTTGGAGGACGAGGATGGCCTGCGCGATCTCGGTGGCCCGGCGGGGTCAAGTCCGGCATCGCCACAGTCCTCGACCGGATCGTCAGACGCTGATCGACGGCACCCGGTTCGGCCGGGCACCCCGCCGGCTCTTCCCCAGCCGGCCCGCCCCGGCCACCTTTCCGCGGTCATGTGCGGGATCGGCGTCCCGGTCGCAGCCGTCCGCGGTGCCGCCATCCGACAGCAGTTCCTCGAACTGCCCGCCCCGTCATCGCGGACGCTCTCGGCTACCACGACAAGACCACCAGCCGCCTCCTCGAGGAGACCGGCGGGACGCGGAGCCGTGCGCGGCTGGCGATCACACAAGGTCACCAGCCGGTGGGACTCCTCGGAGAACTGGCGACAGTTGAATACGAGAGCCCACCAGTAGTCGGCCCATCCGGTGTCTGCCACGGCGTCACTCCCACCCGTCTCCGCGAGCAGCGGGGCAGAGTACGAGGTGTCGGCCCGCGACGGCTCCCGGATAAACGTGGTCAGCGTGCCGGTGACGCCCGTAACCGCCGGACGCTGAGCCCGCCGGTAGTTCCGGCGCGGGAATCGCTCCATCAACCGTCTTGTGGTGCTGGGCGCCGATCCCCTCGCATCCGAAGCCGCTGCGCGGACGGAGTCCCACCAACTACCGTGGGACGTGACACGGGTTTCGCGCCGGTCACATCCCAGGCCCCCGCCTGTCCCCGCTCGCCGATGAGGCCTTCCTGACCCAGGTGGTCGCTCCCCACCCCGCCTGACCGTCCCGACGTACACCGCCGGCAACGAGTCTTCACGGAGGCTGCCCCATGCCCGGAACCACCTCGACCGGCCCCGGCTTGCCCGGCGCCGAGGCGGCGGCAGCGGCGCACCCGCGGCGTTGGGTCGCGCTCGCGGTCATCGCGGTCGCCCAACTGATGGTGGTGCTGGATGCCACGATCGTGAACATCGCGCTTCCCCAGGCCCAGGCCGACCTGGCGATCACCGACGCCGACCGACAGTGGGTGGTCACGGCGTACACGCTGACCTTCGGCGGCCTGCTGCTGCTCGGCGGCCGGATCGCCGACTACTGGGGCCGCAAGCGAACCTTCCTGGTCGGCATGGCCGGCTTCGCGCTCGCCTCGGCTGTCGGCGGGCTGGCCACCAGCGGCGGGATGCTCTTCGTGGCGCGTGCGTTGCAGGGCGCGTTCGGTGCGCTCCTCGCCCCGGCCTCGCTCGCGCTGCTCACCGTGATGTTCACTGAGACGCGGGAGCGGGCCAAGGCCTTCGCCGTCTACGGCGCGATCGCCGGTGGCGGGTCCGCCGTCGGCCTGCTGCTCGGCGGCGTGCTCACCGAGTACGCCAACTGGCGGTGGTGCCTGCTGGTCAACATCCCGATCGCCGCCGTGGCGCTGGCCGCCGCGATCCCGCTGGTGCCGGAGAGTCGGGCGCACGGCGACACCCGGTACGACGTGCCCGGCGCGCTGGTGGTCACCGCCGGCCTGGTGAGCCTGGTGTACGGGTTCACCCGGGCCGCCAGGAACGGCTGGGGCGCCACCGCGACGATCACGCTTATCGTGGTGGGCGTCGCGCTGCTCGCCTCGTTCGTGCTGATCGAGCTGCGCTCCAGGCACCCGCTGCTGCCGATGCGGATCCTGCTGGACCGCAACCGCGGCGGGGCGTACCTCGCCTCCACGCTGATCGGCGCCGGCCTCTTCGGCGCATTCCTCTTCCTGGCCTTCTACTTCCAGGTGGTGCTGCGGTACACGCCGCTGGAGGCCGGCCTGGCCTCGCTGCCGGTAACCGCCGGCGTGCTGCTCGCCGCGGGTGGCGCCAGCCAGCTGCTGCCCCGCGTCGGCGCGAAGCCGCTGATGCTGGGCGGTGCAGCGCTCGCGACGTTGGGCATGCTCGTGCTCACCCAGATCGACGTGAACACCTCGTTCGTCACCCACCTCCTGCCTGCCCAGGTCGTCCTCGGCCTGGGGCTCGGCTTCACGTTCGTGCCACTGTCCAGCCTCGCCCTGTACGCGGTGCCCGAGCACGACGCGGGCGCCGCCAGCGCCACGCTGAACGCCACCCAGCAGATCGGCGGCTCGCTCGGCACGGCGCTGCTCAACACCATGTACACCAGCGCGGTCACCGGGTACCTCGCGACCCGGGCGCCGGGCCCGGCCACCCAGGTCAGGGCGCTGGTCCACGGGTACTCGGTGGCCTTCGCCTGGGGCGCCGGGTTGATCCTGCTCTCCGGCCTGACGACCCTGATTTTGATCAAGGTCCACCGGCAGGACGTCCCCGCCGGCGGCGCCGTGCACATGGGCTGAGCCGTTACCTCTCAGTGCGCTCTGGTGAGCACATGGTCGGCAGTCCCGCCTGATGGTGGGACGGTCCCGGTCTTACCCGTGTTGGTGGTGCCGGGTTGACGTTTCACGGCCATCTGCCCACCGGGGCGGGTCTCATGGTCGGCTCCACGTCCTGCCACCGGGCCACTCCCGGCGGTTGTGGCTTCACGCGCGATCGCGGCGAGGTTGCGTGCGGCGTTGAGGTCCCGGTCGAGGACGAGGCCGCAGGAGTTGCAGGTGTCGGTGCCAGTTGTAGGTCTTCCCGGACGACGATCATGGATTCATGGTCGTGATCGCCCCTCGGACACAAATTTGCGGCATCGATGCCGTCTCTTACGTACTGGTGGTCAAGGCTCCTTGACCACGTGAACCTGATCTTCGCGACCAACCTCGCCGACCTCTGCCGCAGGCCCCGCCCGGCGAGGCGGTCGAGGTCGACCGGACCGTCAGCCGCAGTGGTCACGTGTCCCGGGGCCAGCACATCACTCTGGCCGTGCACCGTCGTAGCCGGCGTCAGCCAGTGCCGGGCCACTGAGGTGCGCGGCGGAGTAACTCAGGGCGACGGTCACGCCGAGGTCCCGGGCGCAGCTCAGGTCGTGCAGATGGCCGGGTATCGCGTCGGAAGTCGGTCCGGAATCATGACCGCTTGGATGTTGGCGCCGAAATCGCGGTGCTTCCGGAGTGCCAGGCGTCGATCGTGCTGCCTTTGACGCTGGTGGTCGTCTCGGCCAGCCGGTCGCTGGCGACCAGTTCCCGTCGAAAATGACGAACGTCCAGTCGTCGTCGGCGGCCCGGCGCAGGGCGTCGTGTAGGTCAGGTCGTTGCGCGGCCAGGACCGCGATGCCTTCGGCGATGTAGCGGTACGCGGCCGCCTGCCGATGTGGGCCGAGGAATTGTGCTTCCCGGCGGGGCCGGGGAGGAGACGGTTGACCACTTTCAGGGGTGGGGGATCATGCGAAGGTGACGTTCGCGGTGCATTACCTCGTGCCGGCGGCCGGTCTGCTGCCCGTGCCGGACGGCGACGATGTGCTGGTGTTCGACGTGACGCTCGCCGTCGGTGCGGGGGAGCGCACCGTCGTGTTCTCGGTGTTCGCCGAGGGCGCCGGCCTGCGGATCGCCACCGACCTCGACCACACCGCGCTGCTGCGCCGCGAGCCGGCCGAGGTCGGCGCCGTCGCGGCGGTCGACGCGTGGGTGCTGGAGCGGGCGCCGCGCGCGATCCGGCTGCACGAGCTGCTGCTCGACGTGCTGCCGCCGCGGGCGGACGCCGAGCGTTGGTTGGCCGCCCGGGACCCGGCCGGCGATTACTGGCGGGTGCTGGGGCGGCCGCGGTGAGGCTCGGTTCGGCACCCGCAGGTCGGCCCCGGCCGGGGTCGACACCGTGTGGACGTGCACGAGCGAACAGGTCGCACTGATCTTGTACCTGCTGAGAATGCCATCTGGGCAGCTCAGGCGGCGTGCTCGTATTCGTGAAGGACACCACCGAGGCGGTCGCGCCGGTGGATGTTCAGCCGGACGAGTTGGTCCGGGTCGGTGATCGGTTCGGGGAGCGGCTTCAGCGGCCGGAGGTTCGCGATCCCCTGATGCGGTCGGTGTAGGTGCCAGCCACGGCCGCGCCGCCGAAGATGTAGAGGTCCGCGGCAGGGATGGGGGCCGCCTCCAGACCTGCTCTAGGCCGCGTTTCAGGAGCGGGGTAGCCACTCGTTGATCGCTGCGACGTGCACGGTGACCTCGTAGCGGACGGCGAGCTTGTCGTACCGAGTCGCTACCCCGCGGTGGCGCTTAAGCCGGTTGATGCCGCACTCCACCACGTGACGCTGCTGGTAGGTCACCGGGTCAAACACCGGCGGCCGGCCGCCCTTGGAACCCTTCTTCCGCCGGCTGGCCGCCTGGTCGACCTTGATCAGAATGGCCGCCTTAATGCCGAACGCGATCAGCATGCTCACCTCGCGGAGCGATTCCGTAGGCCGGCATCGCATCGGACGTGTCGAAGACAAGATCGGGTGCCCTCATCTGCCGCGCAGGGCGTGTGTCGACCAGCAGGGCAGGGCTGCATGGCTGCCGGTTACTCGGCCGTGAGCAGCACGTCGACAGCTTCGGCGACCGACGTGACAGTGGCGTCGGGCGCTGGCGGAAGGAAGAAGTCTGGTCCGTATGTGGCGTGCTGGCGGGCGAGACGGGGCTCGGGGATCCACACCGTCCGTAGGCCGGCGCGGGCGCCGCCGGCGATGTCCAGGGTGAGGCTGTCGCCGATCATCCACCCGCCGCCGTCGATGGTGAGGCCGCAGCGGTGGGCCGCGAGCTGGAAGATGCGTGGGTCGGGCTTGCGGATGCCGACGTCGTGGGAGATGCACCAGGCGTCGACGTGTCGGTCCAGGCCGGTGTTGCGGATCTTCCCGAGCTGGTTGTCGGTCATGCCGTTGGTGACGATCCCGACCTTCCAGTCCCGGCGGCGGAGCTTGGTCAGCCCTGCGAGGTCCTCCGCAGAGCACGAGACCAACTGTGGCATGCGGTGTCGGTACTGTCGCCACAACTGGTCTGCGGGAGTGCTCAAGGCGAACTCGTCGCGAACGAGGTCGAAGAACGTGTTCATCGGGCCGTCGTGATGCGCGTCGGCGAAGATCAGCCAGGTGGCCCACTTGGGGTCAAGGTCATGCTCTGCGGTGAACTCCTGCGCCCAAGCGGCGAATGCCTGATCGCGCGGGACGAGGGTGTTGTCGAGATCGAACAACGCTAACCTCTGCATCGCCACACCGTATGGCAGCAGCAGGCCTTGACTGGCATGACGACGCCAAGATCAAGCGCGCTCTCGTGCGCTCGTTACGTACGGTAACCAGCTCACGGGTCATGCATCCGGACGTGCTAGTGCCGTGACCACGAACGTTCACGGTGTTGGTTGACACGCCGTCCGGCCTGCCGGTCGGGCGGTGTCGCCGGAGTCAGGCTGTGGCGGTGGCAGATCTTGTACGTGTGCGGCGGCTGAGTGACCAGGAAGTCAGCAGCTGCTCAGAATCACTCGCCGGGGAACCGGTTCCCCGATCCGACTACGGCGGGCGATGGTCGTGCTCGCCTCGGCCGGCGGGAACACGGTGCCGGCGATCGCCCGTCTCGTTGCGGCTGATGAGGACACGATCCGGCAGGTCATCCACCGGTTCAACGAGATGGGGATTGCCAGCCTGGACCCTCAGTGGGCGGGTGGCCGTCCCCGCCAGATCAGTCTTGACGAAGAACAGTTCATCGTCGAGACGGCCAACACCCGCCCCGAGAAGCTGGGCGGCCGTTCACCCGGTGGAGCATCCGCAAGCTCGCCGATCACCTGCGTGTCCATGCCGCCCGCCGGATCGTGGTGGGGCGTGAGCGGCTGCGGCAGATCCTGCACCGGCACCGGATCACCTTCCAGCGGACCAAGACGTGGAAGGAGTCCACCGACCTCACCGCGATACCAAACTCGCCCGGATCGAGTACGTGAGCAGCCACTTCCCACAACGGGTCTTCGCCTTCGACGAGTTCGGCCCCCTGGTGATCCGCCCACAGGCCGGCACTGGTTGGGCACCAGCCGGGCACCCGCACCGGCTGCCTGCGAACTACCACAAGCTGCACGGGGTCCGACAGTTCCACGGCTGCTACTGCGTCGGCGACGACCAACTCTGGGGCGTCGTCCGCCGTCGCAAGGGCGCCGCGAACACCCTCGCCGCACTCAAGTCAATCCGCGCCGCGCGCCCAGACGGCGCACCGATCTACGTGATCCTGGACAATCTGTCCGCGCACAAAGGCCTCAAGATTCGCAGGTGGGCGGCCCGGAACAAGGTCGAGCTCTGCTTCATCCCGACCTACGCCTCCTGGGCCAACCCGATCGAGGCCCAGTTCGGGCCACTCCGCATCTTCGTCATCGCCGGATCGAACCACCCCAACCACACCGTCCTGACTCGGCGGCTGCACGCCTATCTACGCTGGCGCAACGCCAACGCCCGCCACCCCGACGTCCTGGCCGCCCAACGCCGCGAACGCGCCCGCATCCGCAGCGAACGACAACGACGCTGGGGACAGGCCGCCACCCACGCAGCCTGACTCCAACACCTCAAACGTTCGTTATCGGGGCACTAGTCAGGGCCGACCAGGAGGACGAAGGTGCGTGCCAGGCCGAAACGGTCGGTGCGTGGCCAGTCCAGGGCGGCGAGCGCCGCAGCGGACGGTTCGTGCCGCCGGCCGTTGATCCGGACCTCACAGTCGGTGAAGTCACCACCTTGGCCGACCAGCATGCGAACGCCATTGAGGTATGGGCGGTCGAGCCCGGCCGCGATCACCGGCGCCAGGGTCGACCACGGCATCGCCTCGGCGAACCACTCCTGCTTGCCCTGCGATTCGTCGGCGGACCATCCGGTCGCACTGCCAACGATCGCATGCCAGCCGGCGAACCCGCCCTGGTCGCCAGATCTGAAGTGGCTCGCCAGTCGCCCTCGCTGCTCGATCATCTCCAGGACCGTCACCAGGCAGGTCTCAATCCACGCCTGGATCGCCTGACGGGCCGCCTCGACCGGATCGGCCGCGAGGCCAAGCGTGCAGTCGACGACCGTCGGCACGTCAGGCCGGTCCACATTCAGCAGGATCTCCAAGTCCAGGTGACGGTAATCGTCGCTGTCCGCCGGAAGAACCCGAACGCCCAACGATCCCGACCGCAGCATCGGCCCGTCGGTCAGCCGCCACTCGCCACCCACCTCTGCAAGCATCGGCGCGGCAAGCTCCAGCACACGCTCGGCAGGGAGGGGCTGTGGAGTCGGCCTCGAGTCGATCATGATGGTTCAGCGTACCGGCAATGCTCGGTGCCGTGGGCCAAGCAAGACCGTGAACGTTTGTGGTCACGGCACTAGTGAGCGAGCGTCGGCGCCTCGTCGGACGACGCGGAACGTGATGTCGGAGGCGTCGAATGCCTGAAAGAGCCTGAAGAAACGGCTTACCCGCTGCGTGCCGTCGGTTCGGATCCACCGGTCTTCCCGAGCGGCAAGCTCTACTGCGCCGAGCTTGAGGATGGCAGCAGCCGAGCGTAGGTTGCGTTCATCGGTGCGGAACTGCACCCATGCCGCGCCATCATCAAATGCCGCGGACGCCATCAACCGCTTCGCCCGGCGATTGACGCCGCTACCCCACAGTAGCGGCGACAGGTACGTCGACCCGATCTCCACACCGGCATCGTCGTCGGGGTCAAGGATGAAGGAGCTGGTGCCTACCACGTCGCCAGCGACTTCGATGACCCACGTTGAACGCAGGCCGCCAGCCAGGCGCCTCGCAAACCGGGTAGCCAGCGTGGCGGCTGAGTCAGGAGCCCCTCCGGGGATGTGCAGCCAGACGATCGGGTCATCCAGCACCCGGAACAGGTGTGGAGAGTCCCGCTCAGCGTTGTACGGGCGCAACACCATGTCACCGTCAACGATCGGGGTCCGCACCCTCAAGGGCCACTCCACCCCGGCATTATGTCCGCCAGAGACAGTCGACCCCCCTGCTGAAGCACACACGGAAGCCGGAACCACCACGCGACGCGGCGGCCCGCCTCGGTGCACTCTCATGCGCCGGCTGCGCGAGCGAGCATCGTTTGGCATGTGTCCCTATCGCTGTGCTTCGAAGTGCTCCTTCATCGCGGGGTAGTAGTCGTCGAAGTCCGGTGCCGGCTGGCCATCGCGCGAGGCCACCAACGCGTCCAGGTAGTACTCCCAGCCCGGTCCGACCTCGCCGACGCCCTCCGTACCGGTCAGGTGCTGCGTGAACCGAAGCTCGGTCACGCCCGCACTCTCGACCAGCACCATGTCCAAATGCCAGCTGCCGTGCTCGTCCACCGCGGAAACCGCCAGCCGGCGCGGCGGTTCGCACGCGTCGATGGTCATGTCCATCCAGGGATTGCCCTCCTCGTGCACCATCTGGACCTTGATCGTGCGTCCCGGCGCGGCGTCGCCCTGCCACGGGCCGAACCAGCGTGCCGTGCGCGCCGGATCGGTGAGGCTGGCCCAGACGTCAGCCATGGGAGCGCGGAATGTGCGGGTCAGCACAAGGTCGTCGCCGATAAGTCGGCCGGTGGGTGTCGGGCTCATGCGGTCTCCTTCTGGGATGGGTGCCGCCCGGCGGCCGTCTGCCGTTCGCGGCGGGCGCGGTAGACCTCGGTCTCCAGCGCATCGAGGCGGTGCTGCCAGCCGGACGGGCGCATCAGCCGGCCCAGCCATCCGGCCAGCTCGTCGAGCGGCGCGGCGACCAGTGTGTAGACACGCCGGCGTCCGTCGGCTGTGTCGCGTACCAGGCCGGCCTCGCGTAACACGCGCAGGTGACGGCTGACGGCCGGCCGGCTGATCACGAACCGGTCGGCGATCTGGCCGGCCGAGAGCGGTTCGTCGCGCAGCATCAGCAGGATTTCCCGCCGCACCGGATCGGCGATGGCGGCCGCTACCTCGTCCACGCTAAAAGCGTAACCAAGCAGTTACGCTTTTAGCAACGTCGCGCCCATCGACGCCTGAGTGCGACAAGTCGAGCACCTGCCATGCCTCCGACCTACCCCAGAGCCATGATCGGATGCACGGATCTGCCGCAGAGCGAGCGGTGGGGTGCGCGGCTTGGATCGCCGGGCGTCGCCGGCTCGTACGGCGTCTGGCAGCCACCGTGGATGGCGCTGGCGATTGTCAGAGGCCTGTGGTCGTGGACGACGCTCGCCGTAACCGGCACGTGCACGAGGAGTCCGGCATGCCGGCCCGACGTCGCCACCGTCCTGAGCATCGAGGTACTGCCCCGACGGTCCGTCGAGCGACCGGCGCGCCGGCAGCCCGACGAGCCGGGCAGTCCAACAGGCAGAAGCTGCGGCCGCAGCGCAGCGATAGCCTGCCGTCATGGCGAGTGCAGAACTGGAAGAGTTGATCGTCGCGGACGCCGACGCGCTGCGCGCGTGGTTGTCGGCCCACCACGCCACGTCGCCCGGCGTCTGGCTCGCCCTGACCAAGAAGGGCGGCACGGTCACGACGCTGACCTGGCAGCAGGCGGTCGACGAGGCCCTGTGTTTCGGCTGGATCGACGGGCAGGCCCGTAAACGGGATCAGCAAACCTCCTGGATCCGGTTCACCCCTCGCAGGCCGCGCAGTTCCTGGTCACAACGCAACGTCGCCCACGTCGCTCGGCTGGAAGCGCAGGGGCGAATGCTGCCCCCAGGTCGCGCCGCGGTGGAAGCCGCGAAAGCGGACGGGCGGTGGGCGGCCGCGTACGCTCCGCCGTCGGAAGCCGAGATGCCGGCCGACCTCCTCGCCGCCATCGCTGCCGACCCCGCCGCCCAGGCCATGTTCGACGTACTTACCAAAACCAACCGGTTCGCTCTCATCCACCGCGTCAATGCCGTCAAACAGGCGCAGACCCGCGAGCGGAAGATCAGCGAGTTCGTTGCCATGCTGGCCCGTCACGAGACGATTCACCCGCAGAAGGCCAAGCCTTCGAACTCGCCGTAATTGGAGCCTTGCCGAAGCGAAGCGCCGAGGCGCGGGCGGCGCCGCTGTCGCCCGTCGGGATCGGGGAGCCGCCGGGCGCAGGCGGGTGTGCTGAGCGGCGTTGAACTGCATTCAACAGCACGCAACGGCGCTCAACTGCACCCGCGCCCACCTGCGGGTTCTCGCTTCTGCAGGTCAGAGTTGGTGCGCCGTCCTGCTTCACACAACTGCACTCAACGGCAGCGAACGGCGTTCAACGGCACTCTATATCGCCTGATAGGCGAGTATCCGCAGGTCAGAGCGGTAAGGTCTGCTGGCTGAGCGGGCCTTACAGGTGGGTGCAGAGGGGGTGCAGCTCGGCGAAGTGGTCACCGCGTCCGAAGTACTCATCGGCGCTGCACATAGGGAAGCGCTGTGACCTGCGACGATGCCGGCGAGCAACCCGGCGTGACCACCCTGAGAAGACCGAAGTGGTCAGGGTCTGCTGCTCCCCGCCCGGCCGGTGCCGGCTGTCGTCGAGGGCCCGACGGCGCCGGTCGCCAGGTCCTGCCGTATCGGCGCACGGCTCTGCCTGCGGGGTGGGGGCATCAGCATGCATCCGCTGAGATTGAATCCCACCAGCAACCCTCTGGCCAGTGGTGCGCTCCGAGACCTCTTCGGCGTGGCTGAAGAGGTCAAGCGTGCTGGGAACGACCTCGCCGCCCTGGCGCAGCGGTTCGGTGGGCCGTACGAGATAGGCCAGGATGCGCCCGAGGGCTTCATGGCCCGGGGCGCGCCGGAGGAGGTGGGCGCCGATGCCGGTCAGCCCGGAGATGATGTCGTACTCCGCCATCCGCGGCAGCCCTATAAGGCACGGGTTTCGAACGCGGGTCTATGAGCCGGAGCCCGTCGTACGTCGCGTAGTCGGCGAAGTCTTTGACGTTGAATGTGATCAGCGGAAGCCGTTCGACGATGCAGCAGGCTGCGATCCACGAGTCGTTCACCGGGTGCGGTCGGCCCGGGTTCCTGACCGAAGGGCAGAGCTCTGCGGCGAGAGCCAAGAAACCGAGGCGAACTGGGGCAACACAAGCACGCTACCCCCAGTTAACCTGGCGTCCACCACAAACGACTCCCGGCACACATCACCGCGATGAGGGTCCTGAATCGCCGGGGCATTGTGGCTCGCCAAGTACTCGGACCGCAGCGACAACAGAACATGGGGAAGAGACGAAGATGCCAGTGCGACCCACCCCGCTCACCCTGATATCGGCCCCCAGATCGGGCTCACGGAGCGCGGCGACCTGTCACTACCGTTGTGGTGACGCCTGCAGCAGTCCGGAGCCCAACACCTCCGACAACGTGCACTTCTCCGATCTCGTGGAGCGGTCGCTCACGCGGCGCGCACTGCTGCGGGGTGCCGTCCTCGGTGCCGGGACCCTGGTCGTGGGACACCACGCGGACATCCCCGCGGCGGCCGCAGCCGAGCCGACCGCCGGCCACCCCGTCGGCGGACCGGGTGGGATCAGCGTTGCCCGAGGGACGTGGACGCCGGTCCCCCCGAACGTTCGTGACGAGGTCACCGTCGCGCCGGGGTTCCGCTCGCAGATCGTGATGTCCTGGGGTGACGCCGTGCTCCCGGCCGCGCCCGCGTTCGACGTGCTGCGCCAGACCCCGGAGTCAGCGGCCCTACAGTTCGGGTACAACTGCGACTACGTCGCAGTCCTGCCTCTGGAGCGCGATCGTGTGCTGCTGGTGTGCAACCACGAGTACACCAACGAGGAGCTGATGTACCCGGCAGGGGTGTACGACGCGGACACCATCAGCAGGATCGCCATCCAGTCGCACGGCATGTCCGTAGTCGAGCTGACGCGTCGACGAGACGGATCGTTCGTGCCGGTCCCACCGAGTCGGTCCAGGTTCAACCGTCGGATCACGGGCTCCACCGAGTTCCTCGTCGACGGGCCGGCTGCCGGCGATCCGCGGCTGAGGACGGCGGCCGACCCGACCGGTACACGGGTGCTCGGAACGCTCCAGAACTGCGCAGGCGGCACGACGCCCTGGGGCACGATCTTGTCGGGGGAGGAGAACTTCAACGCCTACTTCGACGCCCGTGACGGTGCGACGCTGGACCCGCGCTACACCGAAAGCTACGCCCGCTACGGGGTCGAGGTCGAGGAGTTCCGCGCCTGGCGGAACGTGGATCCCCGATTCGACCTGGAGATCGAGCCGCACGAGCCTTTCCGGTTCGGATGGATCGTGGAGATCGACCCCTACGATCCTCGCTCGACGCCTCGCAAGCACACCATGCTCGGGCGCTTCAAGCACGAGGGCGCCAACATCGCAGTCTGCAACGAGGGCCACGCCGTCGCCTACATGGGGGACGACCAGCGCGGCGAGTACCTCTACAAGTTCGTCTCGCGCGACAAAATCGACACACGCAAGACGCGTCGGGCTCGGCAACGGAACATGAGACTGCTCTCCGCGGGCACGCTGTACGCCGCTCGGTTGACCGGTGATGGCACGCAGGACGGCGAGTACGACGGCTCGGGCGAGTGGATCCCACTGGCCAGCGACACAACGTCCTTCGTCGAGGGCATGACGGTCGCCGACGTCCTGATCGACACTCGCATCGCAGCGGACAGGGTCGGGGCGACCAAAATGGACCGGCCCGAAGACGTCGAGCCGCACCCCACCAGCGGGCGGGTCTACGCTGCGCTGACCAACAACTCCTCGCGTGGCACCGCCGCCTACCCGGTGGACGAGGCTAACCCTCTGGGTCGGAGCAACGTCCGCTCCGAGCTTGGCGCGCCCCTGACTGAGACGAGCGGAAACCGGAACGGCTACGTCGTGGAGTTGGAGGAGAGCGGCACCGACCACGGCAGCACGACGTTCTCCTGGCGCCTGCTTCTGGTGTGCGGCGACCCGGAGGCACCGGAGACCTACTTCGCCGGATATCCCAAGGACCACGTCAGTCCGATCAGCTGTCCGGACAACCTGGCCTTCGACAGCGTCGGCAACCTGTGGGTGGCGACCGACGGCAACGCCCTCGGGTCGAACGACGGCCTCTTCCGTGTGCCGCTGGCAGGGCCCCGGCGGGGACAGGTGCACCAGTTCGCCACCGTTCCGGTGGGGGCCGAGCCGTGCGGGCCCTTCATCAGCCACGATGACCGGGCTGTGTGGTTGGCTGTGCAGCATCCCGGCGAGACCGACGGCTCCACCTTCGAAAGCCCCTCCAGCACGTGGCCGCACACCCACGCGTTCCCGCGGCCGTCGGTCGTCGTGATCACCTCCTGAGACGAACGAGGCCGAGAGGGCCGATCTTGTGAGACCGGCCCTCTCGGTCCTCGCCTCAGGCCATCGCCGCGCGAGTGACGAGCATCGGCGCGCCGTACACGGTGAACATCGTGAAGCCCCAGTACGTCGAATCGATCGATGTGGCGCCGAGGGCGGTGATCATGGACTCCCACTCGGCCGCCGACCGGTACGACATGGGGTAAGCGACCGTCTCCTCCTTCATGAGGCAGGAGGAGACGTCGATCAGCGACAGGGCGGCGACTTTATCCTCATCGCTCAGCTTCCGGTACTGCTGCGTCAGGGCGTTGTCCGTCAGGCCGGGCCGGTCAGCCCACGAGTCCTCGACGATGACGATCTCTCCGCCGGGGCGCACGATGCGAGCCGCCTCGGCGAGCAGCGCCTCCTGCACGGGCTTGGTCCAGTGGTGGAGGGCCACGCGAAATGCCACGGTGTCGGCACTGTCGTCGTCCAACGGGACCTTGGTCACGTCGTCCTGATGGACGAAGTCGAGGCGCTCGCCCGTGAGGACGTTCGGATCGTTGCGGTGGTCGACTCCCGTGACGTGCTTGACGGCTGGGTTCACTCGCAGCAGGTAGTCACCGAACCCGTTGTTGTGATTGCCCATGTCCACCACGTGGCCGTGCGCACGGTCGAGGCCGGCGACCAGGAGGCTCCGGTGCCAGGCGCCCTCCTTGTCGTTGGTGAGACGCGCGCCGAACCCGGCTTCGTCCCACCTCGCGCGACAGTCCGCGAAGACAGCGTCGACCTCCTCGACACTGCCGCACGCCTCCAGGCGAGCCAGGCTGTCGCTGACCAGGCGGCCGGCGTCCGAGCCGGCATGCAAGGCGTACGTCACCGGCACCACCTCCCGGATCAGGTCGAACGCGGCCGTACGCTCACGGAAGTCGTAGTAGATCCTCTGTGCTTCGACACCGAGGTAGGGCTCGTCGAGCGTGGCAGACACTGCTTGTTCCCTTCTTGACGCGAACTCCGCGTCGCTGAGTGGCGACCGGTAGGCCGAGTGGCACCGACGCATGCGGGTGATATCCACGCGGAGGCAGGGTCCAAGCCCTTCGAACCGCAAGCGGTGCGCAAGCGGCTCGTCCCTTCCTCTTCCACGGGCAGAACTCGGGGTTCGACGGGGGTCAGCGCGCGCCGTACTCGGCGAAGATCTCATCGAGCACGCGGCGGGAGTTCACGGCGTCCGCGTCAGACTCGCCCACACTGTTGGCGCAGGACACCAGCGTCTTCCACAACGCCCAGCCGCGGCCGCGCGACCACAGCGCGTCGTCGACGGCCAACCGCTCCCGGAAGACCCCGCGACCTTCAGCGGTCAGCAGCGTCCACGCGATCGCCAGGTCACACGCGGGGTCGCCCACGCCGCAGGTGCCGAAGTCGATGACGGCCGAGAGGTTGCCCTCATCGAGCAGCAGGTTGCCCTGCGCCAGGTCGCCGTGGAACCAGACGTCGACGCCGTTCCACCGCGCGTCCAACGCGTGCTTCCAGATCTCGAGAGCCAGCTTGTCGTCTATGTGGCCGCGCAGGTCATCCAGCGCGTTGTGCGTCGTCTGGTCGTAGGTGAGAAGTGTCGCGCCCCGGAACCAGTTGTGAATTCCCGGTTGCGGCCCTGCAGTGGCGTCGACGCGTTGCAACGCACCGACGAAGTCGGCCAGGTCCTCCGCGAGACCGATCGGATCAGCCACCGTCTCGAAGCTCGCGGGCTGACCTTCGATCCACTCGTAGACCGACCAGGAGAACGGGTAGTCCGCTCCTGGCTCGCCCTTGGCGAGCGGAACGGGGATCGGACGCGGCAGAGACCGGGCCAGCACCGGGAGCCACTGGTGCTCCTTGTCGACGGCCAGGGCGTACTGCCGCGCACTGGGCAGGCGAAGCAGCATCGTGTCGCCGAGGTGGAAGGTGAAATTGTCCCAACCACCGTTCTCCACCGGCACGACCGGGAGGGAGGCCCACTCGGGAAACTGACCGGCAACAAGCCGCTCGACCTGTTCCACGTCGATGGAGACGCGCTCCGGCCTGGGACCGAGGTCTGGGATGTCGTTCAAGAGGAACCCTTGTCTGAGTCGGGGACATGGCCGGGCACACGGACGATAGGCTGCCGCGAGTAACACGACATGGCACTCGTCGATGAGGAATCCTCCGCATGACCGACCTCAGCTTGCCAGATTTCGACGAATTGCGGGAAGTCGCCGAGGCGGCCGCCGCATCGGCGGGCAGGGTCATTCTCGAGCACCGCAATGACCGGCGAACGCTGCACCTGAAGTCTTCTCCGTCCGATCCGGTCACCCAGCTCGACAAGCGCAGCGAGGCGCAGATTCTGCGGCTGCTCGCCCGCATGCGACCCGATGACGGAGTTCTTTCCGAAGAGAGTCCTGAGAAGCCATCGGCGAGCGGGGTCCGATGGGTCGTCGACGCTTTGGACGGCACCGTGAACCACCTCTACGGGATCCCGCACTGCGCCGTGAGCATCGCGGCCGAGGTCGATGATGGACACGGCTGGAGGGCGGTCGCCGGCGTGGTTCACGACCAGGTTCGGGCAGAGACCTTCTCCGCGTCCCGGGGAGGAGGTGCCGCGCTCAACGGACGACCGCTGCGAGTCAACGAACCGGTGTCGCTCTCGCAGGCTCTTGTCGCCACTGAGTTCTCCTATGCGGTGGAATCCCGCCGTCGGCAGGTGGAGGTGCTGCGTCGCGTGCTTCCAGGCGCACGTGACACCCGGTGCACCGGAAGCTCTGCCCTCGACCTGTGCTGGACGGCGGCCGGTCGCTTCGACGCGTTCTATGAGGACGAGCTGCAGCGGTGGGACTGGGCGGCCGGCCGGTTGATCCTGGAGGAGGCCGGCGGCCGTACGGTTCCCCTCGGCACCGGCGTCCTGGGGGCAGGACCGACGTTGTACCACGAGCTGGCGGCGATTCTCGGCATCGCATGACGGCGCTGTCACCCGTTGCGCAGGAAGTCGTCGACGGCGTCCTGTGCCGCACGGCGGCTGAACCCGGCGAGAATCGGATTGCTGTCGTGGTAGTAAGCGGCGGCGATCACGCCGATGCACAGTGCCCAACCGCGTCCGCGGGCCCACGTGTCGTCATCGATCGTCAGAGAGTTTCGGAAGGTCTCCCTGCCGGCTTCCGTCAAGAGCATCCATGCACCCGACAGGTCGAGCGCAGGGTCGCCCACGCTGAGCATCTCCCAGTCGATGACCGCACTCAGCACGCCGTTGTCCACCAGAACGTTTCCCGGGTGCAAGTCGCCGTGCGACCACACCGGCGGACCTTGCCAGGCCGGAGTCCTGACGGCGGCCTCCCACGCAGCGGTGGCGGCCGCGGTGTCGAACGACGTGATGTTCGCCAGGGCCTGCCGGACCACCGGATCCCGCACCGCCAGTGGCAGGCCCCGCATCCCGCTGTGCTCACCGGAAAGAGGCCCGTCGGTGATCGTGACCTGCTGCAGCTCTTCGATGAGCGTCGCCAGCTGGCGTGCCATCGCGTGCTCGTCGGTCACGGGCGTGTGAACGGCCTCGTCACCATCCAGCCACCCGTAGATTGACCAGTGCCATGGGAAGTCGCCTCCCGGCTCGCAGGCGTGCACCAGGGTCGGGATGCGCAAGGTCACGTGTTCGCCGAGCGCGGGCAGCCATCGCTGCTCCTTGCGGATGTGGTCGGCGCACCACGCGGTCTGGGGCAGTCGTACGGTGAGATCGTCGCCGAGCCGGTAAATGGTGTTGTTGACGCCCGCGGTCGCGAGGCGCTTGAGCGGCATCTCCGCGAGCTGTGGCGCCTGGGACCGCAGGAGCCGTCGCACCAGTTCGTCGTCCGCCTCGATCCGCAGTTCAACGGACATGGCGAGGTACTCCCTCCAGTGAGGTCCGAGCTGAGCCGGACATGCCCGGCGACCGGACAGTGGCCGACCGGTTATGCCACCGACGGGTGACGGAGGAACAGGCCCCGGTACATGCAGCGGCGCTGGTCCGCGGTGTCTCGGTAGGCGGTGCGCCCATGGGAGATCCTTGTGTTGTCGAAGATGATCGCCTGCCCGGTCGCCACCTTGAACTCCGCGTAGTGGGGACTACCCGGTTCGCTGGCCTCGGCGAGAAACTTGATTCCACGCCGCAGATCGTCCTCGTTCACTTCGTCCGGCACTGCCCACGAATCGGTGTCCGTCACGCTGTACCGGGATACCAGAGCCCCGTCGATGACGGAGACGGTGGGGCCGCGATTCTCATCGGTGCATCCGTTGATGTTGGCCGTGCGGACGAGCGTTCCGGGCATCGCCATCGCGACGGCGGCATCCGGGTCCAGAGCCAGGAGCTCCGCATAGGCCGCGGAGGCGTCGAACAGCATCGTTTCGCCGCCCTCGTCGGCGGCGCACTCGCAGACGAGCACGCCGGCCTTGACGAACCCGATGTCCTGCAGCGTGCCGTCAGTGTGGAGCTGTTGGCAATCGGCTCTGCCGAAGGACGGATGGTCGGCGTCCGAGGTGCCGGAGTTTCGTGCCGCGGAGATGGTGGAGAAAGGTTTGGGCTTGCTCGCGCCCATCGTGTACAGCGGTGGTATGAACGGATCGCCAAGGCGCAGCGACGCTCCGAGGGCCTTCAGCGTGGCCGGCACCGGGTCGTCGGCGACCAATTCGACGACGCAGAAGCCGTTCCGATCGTAACGCTGGACGACCTCGCGGGCGGTCTCCGAGCCGAGGTCGGACGCGTCCGCGATGGCGACCGGCCGCTCAGGAATCGCGTCGAAAGCTGTGATCACTGTAGCGGCGGCGGCTGACAGTTCTTGCAGGCTCGGGACGGTCGACATGCTTGGTTCCCCCCTGGATGTGCGCCTTCAGGCTGTCGTTGTGGCTGCTTCGTGGTGCCCTGGGTCGCGGCGCGAGAAGACGGCTCCGGTCAAGATCTAGTCGACCGGAACGTTCGACTCGAAGATCTGGTGGATCATGGGTGGCGCCTCGACAGGCTCGTCACTGATGTCGAAGGCCGAGGTCAGCAGGTTCACGGCCATGTCGTGATCGCCACCGTTGTAGTGCAGCTCGGCCAACGTCTGACCGACCTCGACCCGACTGCCGACGCGCGCCGTCACCCACACACCAGACCCGTGGTCGAGCGGTGCTCGATGTGCGAGGCGACCAGCACCCACGTGGACGGAGGCCATACCGACGGCGCGGGGGGCGACATCGCGGACCCAGCCCGCGCGGACGGCGGTGATGGGCACAACGTGCTTCGCGCCTGGCAGAAGTTCTGGGCGCTCAAGAGTCCGGCGGTCCCCACCCTGCGCGGATGCCCACTCCAGGAAACGCTCGTAAGCCGCACCGCTGGCGACGGCCTTCGCGACTCGAGCATCCGCCTCAGGGTCGGAGAGCGTGGGATCCGCGCTCTGCAGCATGAGCCGGGCCAGGACCGAGCAGGCTTTCCACAACCCAGGAACCTGCTCGCCCCGCAGCGTGGACAACGCCTCCTTGATTTCGAGCGCGTTGCCCACCGCGCACCCCAACGGCTGGCTCATGTCACTGAGCACTGCCCCGCAGGTCAGCCCGAACTGCCTCGCGAGCCGCAGCATCGTCTCCGCCAGGAGCCCGGCTCGGGAAAGGTCCGGGATGAGGGCCCCAGCGCCTGTCTTGACATCCAGCACGAGCCCGCTGGCCCCGACAGCCACCTTCTTGCTCACGATGCTCGCCGCGATCAGAGGAATGCTCTCCACGGTGCCTGTGACGTCGCGCAAGGCATATGTGGCACCGTCGCCGGGTGCGAGAGCCGGACTCTGGCTGACAATGGTCATGCCCACTCGCTCGACGAGCGCGTAGATGTCGTCCGGCCCCAGGTCCAGGCGGATGCCTGGTATCGATTCCAGCTTGTCGATCGTGCCGCCGGCGTGACCCAGCCCGCGCCCGCTCATCTTCACCACGGCGACACCGCACGCGGCGACGATCGGAGCCACCACCAGACTGACCTTGTCGCCGACGCCACCGGTGCTGTGTTTGTCGAGGACGACGCGGTCCATCCGGTCGAGGTGCAACCGCTCCCCGCCGCTGACATAGGAGTCGGTGAGCTCCGTGAGCTCGGCCAGGTCCAAGCCGCGGCACGCGATGGTGGCCAGCCAGGCAGCCATCTGATGGTCCGGGACGCGGCCGTTCACGTAATCGTCCACCACGCCGCGTATGTCCGAGGCGGGAAGCCGTTCGCCCTCCCGCTTGGCGACGATCGATGCCTGGACCCGGAACGAGGCCCGCGCTTCCTCGGTTTCCGTGTGATCGCTGCTCATCTCAGCCTTCGACTCCGTCCAGCGCCGAGGCCATGCGGCTTACGATGTCGTCGATGACGTCGGCGTCCGCGGTCAATGGCGGAACCACCATCACGACGGGCCCTTGCTGGCGCACCAACAGACCATGCTTTCGGGCGCCCTCCGCCAACGCGGTCGCGCTGTCGTGGCCGTCCATCTCGAGGATGGCCAGCATGCCCAGGCCGCGGACGTCTCGGACGAGGGAGTGGCCGGTCGACGAGGCAAGCCCGTCCAGGAGACGTGTCCCCATGATGCGGGCGTTCTCGACCAGGCCGTCGTTCTCGATGACGTCCAGGACCGCGATGCTCGCTGCACATGCCACGGGGTGACCACTCGTCGTGTGTCCGTATCGAACGCCGCCGAAGAAGGCGTCGTCGACGAAGGTTCGGTAGATGTGGTCCTGGATCGCCACCGCCGCGATGGGAGCGTAGCCGCCGCTGAGCCCCTTGCTGCTGACCACGATGTCGGGCGTGATCTCCTCGTGCTGGAATCCGAACATGCGCCCGGTGCGGCCGATCCCGGTGAAGACCTCGTCGATGATCAGCAGGACGCCATGCTCGTCGCACAGCTCGCGCAGGCCGCGGAGGAATCCCGGCGGCAACACCACGCCTCCGCCGACGTTGATCAGTGGTTCGACGAGCACGGCCATCGGCAGGTCGGCTGGATCCTGGGTGATGGCCTCGGCGAACGCGGCGAGCAACAGAGGGGTGGTCGCGGGATCGCGAGCGTCCCGGTCGGTTCCGGGGATGGTCACCGGGGTGACCCGGAGCGGGTCGGTGAACCAATGAGCGGTCGGTGGGAGCTGGGAGAGGCTGCGCGCCAGGGTGGTGGAGCCGTGGTAGCCACGAGCGAACGTCACCACCCGCGTTCGAGGCCGGCCGATGTGCGCATAGTACGAGGCGGCAATAAAGCAGGCCGCCTCGATGCCCTCGCTGCCGCTGTTGGTGAACAGGATGCGCGAGAGTCCGTGAGGCAGGTGTGCCGACAGCCGTCGCGCGAGCAGCCCGGCGATGTCGTGATCGTGCATGGACAAGTCGATGCCCTGCAGGCGGGCCATCTGGTCGCTCGCGGCCGCGACGACCTCCGGCCGTCCGTATCCGCACGCGGCGTTCAGCGAGGACGCATCGATGTACTCCGTCCCGTCGAAGTCCCACAAGCGTTCGCCGAGAGCGCGGTCCGCCACGACACGGCCGGGCGATTCAACGATGGGCGACCAAGGACGAATGACGGGATGGTCGATCGCGACGCCGTGTCCTGAGTGGGCATCCCGCTCCCGGCGGTCCGATTTGCTCAAGATTCCCATGAGTCAGCCTCCCCGCCCCAGTGAATGGGGGCCGTCCTCGGTGCTTGTTCAGCGGTGCGCCACACGATACAAGCCGGTCGATCGGTCCGTCAGCCCCGATGTCCGACCCCTGATGTCGGCGGGAGAGAGGTGCAGGGCGAGCTCGCGATCACGCTGCCGCATCACGCCCGGACGGCTCGATAGACCCAGCGCCGGCTGTCGGGGCGCGGAGGTTCGGCGCGATAGTCGGCTGTCACCTCGATGTCGCAAAAGCCCGCCTTCCGCAGCACGTCGGTGAACTCGTGCACGTTCCAGTGCTGCAGGAAGAACCGACGTAGCTCTGTTGCGATCAGCACACCGTCCTGCCACTTCTCGTAGCGGGTCAGCTTGGCGGAGAAGTTGGAGACCGGGTCGTAGTCGATGCGGACATCCTGACGAGTCCATATGGTCGAGCCGGCCTCCCAGAACTCGATCGGACCCAGCTGGGTCGCCACGTTGGGCGGGCTGAGGTCGAGCAGGAGGGTGCCCCGGGGGGCCAGTGACCGATGAAAACAGCGCAGCGCGTCCAATGTCGCCTCGCGGCCTCTGATCGCCCGGATCGACCCGCGCGGAACGATGACCGCCGCGTACGCGGCCTCGCGCACGAACTCCGTCATGCTCGCGGTGAACAACTCGGCGCTCACACCATGTTCGCGGCAGTTCCGCTCGCATGCGGCGATCATCGCCGCGGAGTCGTCCACACCGGCCACGGTGTGGCCTGCCACGGCGAGAGGGATGAGGACGCGACCCGTGCCGCAGGCCGCCTCAAGGATCGGGCCGTCCACATCCGCGAGCCGCGCGCTGTAGTACTCGACGTCGCCGACGCTGTGACCGATTGGTTGAGAGATCTCGTACATCTCGGTGACCAGGTCGGAGTAACTCACATCCATTTCGGCTCGCTCCGTTGATGAGGGTTCGGGGTATCGCCGCTTCCCAGCGGGATCACGCTCCAGGAGGGCTGGTGCCCACGCGTCGACCATAGAGCAACGAGACGTGGCGCGTGCGGTGCTGCCGACCCGGCATCGCCGGACCCGCAGGCCCTGCAGGGCGGCTCGACTTTCCTGGTTTGCGGGCTGGGGCGCGGTGGAGGCGACCTCACCATTGCCCATGCCGGGAATAGACGCTCAACTGTGGAACGCTGGTGAGCGGTAGAGTGCGGGTCGGTGCCGCCACGGCGGTACGCGGCTTGGGTTGCACGGGCGACGTCGTGCAGCATCGACGAGGGGGGTGGCCGTTGCCGGCGCTGTTCGAGTGCGACACGTACGTCCGCAGAGCCGACAACCTGGAGCGGGCGTGACGACACCCGCCGTCCAGCCAATCGCGACACCGCGGATCGCCGTGATCGCGGGCGCACCCATGCTGGTGGGCGCAGCGCGTGCTCTCGGCATCGAGACGGTGTTCGTCCATGACGCGTTTCAGCCGACACCGTCGGTGGCCGCTGAGGCCGACCTGGCGATCGCCGTGGACCTGTCGGACTTCGAAGCTCTGCACGCAGCGCTGGCTCCCCTGCACGCCGCGCATCCGTTCGCGCGGGTGATGTCGCTGACCGAGCTCGGTCTCCTGCCCGCGGCTGCGGCCGGCGAGCGGCTCCAGGTGCCGGGCAACTCGGTGCACACAGTGGGCCTGCTGCGGGACAAGCGGCGCATGCGAGACGTCCTGAACTCGCACGGCATCAGCCCGGTCCGGGCCGCCACGCCGGCGAACCAGGCCGAGCTCGGCTCGTTCTGCCGGATGGTCGGTGGGCCGGTCATCGTGAAGCCGGCGGAGGGGACCGGCAGCGGGGCGGTGATCCGCGTGGCGACGGCGGATCTGGCCGCGGATGCATGGCGCGCGTTCGAGGCGGCGGGCGGTGTCGACCCGATCGCCGAGGAGTACCTCGACGGGCCCGAGGTCAGCGTCGAGACCTTCTCTCACGACGGCAAACACTCCCTGCTCGCTGTGACCGACAAGCTGGTGAACGCCTCGTTCGTGGAGGTCGGCCACACGCAGCCCAGTGCCCTGGCCGAGTCCGCTCTGGCGGAGGTCGATGCGCTCGTGCGCGCGTTTCTCGACGTGATCCAGCTGACCGAGGGACCCGCCCACACGGAGATCAGGATTACCGCACAGGGTCCTCGCATCATCGAGTCGCACAACCGCATCGGCGGTGACAAGATCAACGAGCTGCTGCGGCGGGTCTATGGACTGGACATGCTGGCACTCACCGCAGGCTGCCCTCTCGGTCTGCTGCGGCCGCCCGCTGATGCGCCGGTCGCCCGGGGCGGCGCCGCCATCCGCTTCCTCATGCCACCAGCCGGAACCGTCCGTCGTATCGTCGTCCCGGACACCGTTGGCACGACGGCGGACATTCACCTCAAGGTCGCCGTCGGCGATCACGTCCGCCCGGGTCAGACCACGAACGACCGCGCTGGATACGTCATGGTCGACGGCATGGACGCTGCCGACGCCGCAGCCGTCTGCGAGGATCTGGCGGCTCGGGTGCTGATCGAAACGGGCGTGTGACAGTGGTGCTCTCCACCAGGCGGGTACTGCTTCTCAGCTCGGATCGCCCAGAGGTCCTCCGAATTCTGCGCGCTCGCGCCGATGTGGACCTACGTGTGATGACGCGCCGGGCGAACGCCGATGTGTACCGTGGCCACCCGCTGGCGGTGGTCGACAACTTCTCGGACCTGACGCAGGTTCAAGCAGCAGCCTATGAGCTGGCCGCACACGGACCTGTCGACTGCGTGATCGCCGCTACGGAGAAGAGTGTGGTCGCCGCGGGCTTGGTCCGTTCCCTCCTCGGCGTCCCGGGGCCGGGATTCGAGCAGTCCCTCTGGAGCGCGCACAAGCGGGCGATGAAGGACATACTGCATTCCGCGGGTCTGCCCGTCACCAGCCATGCCCAGGTCGCCACCCTCGACGAGGTGCCTCACGGCGCCCTGCGGACCGGATGGCCCGTCGTCATCAAGCCCGTCCTCGGCACCGGCTCCAACTACACCTATCGCATCGACACACCCGACGAATTCGCCGAGCGTCACCGCGGCGGCGCCTTCACCGATCTCGCGGACCTGCGGCTGCCGGTTCAGGTGGAGCGAGCAGTGCAGTTCACCCACGAGTACCACTGCGACGGTGTCGTGCAGGACGGTGAGGTGACGCGAGCGGCCGTGTCCCGCTACTTCACCCCACCACTGCAGCGCTCGCCCTACTTCGACGCCGGATACCTCGTGGACCAGACCGAACCGTTCTCGATCGAGGTCCTCGACCTGCACCGGCGTGTGGTCGCGGCGCTCGGCCTCGAGGCGGGGGTGACGCACCTGGAGGTGTTCCGCACCCAGTCGGGCCCGGTGATCGGAGAGGTGGCCATCAGGCCCGGCGGCATGGGCATCGCCCGGATGCTGTGGCACGCCCTGGGGGTGGACCTGTGGGAGGAGTTGGTCCGGGTCTCGTTGGGGGAGCCTCCGGCACAGTCGGTCCGGGAGCCGCTTGCGCAGACGATCGGACGCACCCGGCTACCGGCGCGCGACGGTCTGCTGGAGCGCGTGTCGGGTGTCCCCGGCATCATCGAGGTCTTGGATCCCGAGCAGTGCGCCAGCGCCGGATGCCTCGAGGCGTACTTCACAGTCGCCGATGAAGCGACCGCGGAGGCGCTCATCACCAGGCTCCACCGGTTGGCGGAGTCGTTTGGTGACGACGAACCCGGCACCTTGGTCGATCCAGCTCGCGCCGAGGGCGCGCACCAGCCCGTCCCGTCCCGTAGGAGTTCACGGTGATCGCTGACTCGGACATCTCGGGTTTCGCCGAGACCCACCGGAACGAGGGTGAGACTCGCATCCCGGCGACAACCACCCAGACCAAACGACTGGCGGTCCTGCGCGGCCCGGACCGCTGGTGGAAGCACCCGATGGTCTACGCCTTCGCCTACCCCGGCCGCCTTGACGTGCCTCGGCTCGCGCAGGCCCTCCGCCTTGTCGCTCGCCGGCACAGCAGCCTTCGGACGTACTTCCTCGCCGACGGACCGATCGACACTGTCGGTTGCCTGCTCCCCGACGAGGCGGTCTGGCCGCTGCGTGAGATGACCGCCGGAGCCGATCCCGACAGTGCTGCCGCCGAGGCGTACGCGTGGCTGCAGCAGCCGTTCTCGCCGGACGAGCGGCCGCTCATCCGGGCGGTCGTCCTTCATCGTGCCGAAGCGGACATGTTCGGGTTGTCGATCGAGCACAGCATCATCGATCCCGCAGGCGTGAGGGTTCTGTTCGGCGACCTGGCCATGGTGTACGAGGGATTGCTCGAGCAGCCGCCCTCGGTATTCGACGCGCTGGTCAGCGATGCAACCGGGTTCGCCCGGGCTGAGCGCGCGTGGATCGCCTCTGCGGCAGGCGAGCGCGCGCTGTCATGGTGGGACGAGCAGAACGCCGGTCTCGGCGCCTATCCAGGCTTGGACCTGCCTGAGTTGGGGCAGTGCGATTCTCTGGCTCCCTACATCAGTCACCAGGTCGACCTGTCGGTCGACGACGTCGACCGCTTGAGGAAGAGCGCGGCAGCACTGCGTCTAACGCCTTCCATGCTGGCCTCCGCGGCCACGGCCGTGACACTGCGATCCCATGGACACTCCGCCGACGTCCGCTTCCACTTCGCGACCTCGCGACGCCTGTGGCCGCAGACGCAGGAGCTGGTCGCGTACTGCTCGAATCGGATGATGTTGCGCGTCCAGGTGGATGCGCACGATACCGTTTCGTCGCTGGCGCCGAAGGTTCGTGCCGGGATGCTGGAAGCGGTCGAGCACAGCATGTTCAGCCACGAGGAGTACGTCCGCGCCCGATTCCCCGACGCCTACGTCAGGAAGCCGACCACCTACGGATACCTCAACGTCAACACCCAAGGCCCCGGGATCCAGCTTGACGGTGTGCCACTCACCAGGGAGTCGCTCCCCGTCGTCGCGGGGGACTACCACCAGCCCGGTTTGGCGATGCTGCTGTTCCTCTACAAGGACGGCACCGGCGTGCTCGACTGCTCGTGCGCGCAGGGAATGTACGAGAGTGCCTTCGTCGAGCAGTTCGCCAAGGACCTGGCACGGTGCTGCGTCGGTGGCTCCTGACGGGGGGCCGCCGCGGTCCGGCGATCCCCCCGTCTCGGCGGTCGTCTCAGGAAGCCTTGTCGGAACCCTGCCAGGACTTCCACAGCTCGGCGTACTCGCGCCCCGCCTCGATGAGCTCCTGATGTGAGCCCAGTTCGACGATCAGACCGTCGCGGACGACCGCGATGCGGTCTGCGTCACGGCTCACCTGCAGGCGGTGCGCGACCGACACCACGGTCCTGCCGTCGAGCAGGGCCTTGAGCGACCTCTCCAGGTTTCTGACCGAGGTCGGGTCGAGCATCGACGTCGCCTCGTCGAGAACCAGGGTGTGCGGATCGGCCACTATCAGACGAGCGAGCGCGACCTGCTGCGCCTGCGCGGCGGTTATCCGGTGCTGCCCCGAGCCGACCATGGTGTCCAGGCCGGCAGGCAGCTGCTCGACCCATCTCCACGCGTCAACCGCCATCAGCGCGTCGCGCACCCGGGCATCGGTGGCGGCCGGATCGGCGAGTACGACGTTCTCCCGCAGCGTTCCCATGAAGACGTGGTGTTCCTGAGTCAGCAGCGCCACGTGGCCACGCAGGTCCCCGAGCGGCAGCTCGACCAGCGGCACGCCGCCCACGGTCACCGACCCGCCGCTCGGTGGGTGGATTCCGGCCAGGAGGCGGGCGAGGGTCGACTTGCCCGCACCACTCGGCCCGACGATCGCCAGGCTCTGCCCCGGATGGAGTTCCAGATCGATCCCGCGGAGCACCTCGACGGATGAGTCGTAGGAGTAGCGCAGGGACGTGGCCACCACGCGCTCGTCCTGCACGGTGGCAGGGCGGGCCTCGCGATCCGGTCTCACCTGCGCCACTCCCAGCAGCCTGGCCAGGGAACCGGCCGCGACCTGCAACTCATCGACGTAGCTCAGGAGCTGGCCGAGTTGGTGGGACAGCATCTGTGCATATACCGTCGCGGCCACCAGGGATCCGATCGTGGCCCAACCGTGAAGGACGAACAGCCCACCGAGACCCAGCGTGGCGCCGAGCAGGATCACGAAGCTTCCGTCGACCTGGGGGAAGAAGAAGGTGCGCAGGCGCAACGTGGCCTTCTCGGCCCGCCACGCACGGCGCAGATCGTCGTCGGTCTGGTGCACTCGTTGTCGTGCCAGGTCGAACGCCTCGATGGTGCGAGCGCCGTCGGCGCTCTGTGAGATGCCTTCGGTCAACTCGCCCCAGGACGCGTTCTCGGCTAGGTAGGCGTCGCCTGCCCGGCGTAGGTACCAGCGCCCTGCCCAGAGCAGGGTCGGAATGACGATCAGGATCGGCAGGGCGAGCAGCGGCCCGTTCACCACCGTGGCGACCACCAGCATTCCCGCAGTCACCGTCGCGATGAGCACCTCGGGGACGGCCGATCTGATCGACTTCACCATGGCGTCGACGTCACGCGTGGTTCGTGTCGTGAGGTCGCCGTTGCCTGCCCGCTCGACGGTCGAGAGAGGCAATCGCAGAACACTCCGCACGAAGTCCTCGCGGAGCTCGGCCAGCACCAGTTCGCCGAGGACCGCCGAAGCTCGTGCTGCGAAGGCCAGGAGCAGCGCCTGCGCCACGGCGAGGCCGGCGATCGCGAGCGCGAACCATGTCACCTGCTCCGGCGTGGCGCGATGGTCCGTCAGATCCTGCGCGATGGCACCGAGCAGCCGCGGTGGGATCAGCGCCGTGGCTACCGCGGACGCCTGCAGGCCCAGGACCCCGAGAAACCTCCACGGGAATCGCTTGGCGAGCGTGCGCAGATAGTCGCGGATGTCGCTGCTTGTCGCGACGGGCAGGATCGGCCGATTCGTCTCGACGTTCACTGGCTGTCCCTCGCTACCATGCGCGCGTACTCGGGATGTGTCTTCAGCAGCTCGGCGTGAGTGCCTTCAGCGACCACGCGCCCGGCGGAGACCATGACCACCTGGTCGGCCCGGGAGAGCACGATCGGGCTCGACGTCACCACCATCGTGGTCTTGCCCGCCCGCGCGGGACCGAGGCGCGAAGCGATCTCGGCCTCCGTGTGCGCGTCCACCGCCGTGGTCGGCTCGACGAGCACCAACACCGGCACCTCGGTGATCAGCGCCCGTGCCAGCAGCAGCCGCTGGAGCTGCCCCCCGGAGAACTCCTGGCCCGCCGCGTGAAGGTAGGAGTCGAGGCCTGCCGGAAGCTCGTCGACGACATTGGATGCCGACGCCACGTCGATGGCGTCCATGATCGCCGCGTCCCGGGACCTGCTCGCGGTCTCGCGCACGCTGGCGTGCGGATCGAGTTGTTCGCGGAGCGTGCCGGAGAACAAGCGGTCCTCGGGCGTGGTGACTATGATCGTCTTACGAAGGACGCCGAGTGGCAGATCGGTGATTTTCTGCTCGCCGTAGAGGACCCTGCCGTCATTACTGAGCCGACCGATCCGATGGGCGATGGCGGCGGCGTCAGCAGGGTCTGCCGCCGTCACTGCCGTGAACCGTCCGGGCGCGAGAGTCAGGCCCGACTCGACATCGACGATCCGCTGAGGTGACGGCCCCCGAACGTGGACCGGGCCGGCTCCCGACACATCGGTGATCTCGGGCTCGATGTTCAGCAGTCGCACCAGTCGTTCGGCGGCGACGTGAGCCTTGGCCCACTTGCCGGCCATGGCCGTCAGCGTGCCGAACGGCGAGATGAGGTAAGCGGTGTAGCCGTAGGCGGCCACCAGCTCTCCCGGAGTGATCGCGCCGCTGATCGCCTGCCGGGCACCGACCCAGACGACGAGAGCCACGAGGAGTCCCGGCAGCAGAGCCTTGTAGCCGACGAGCAGCGCGTCGACCACGGCGACCCTGATTCCCGCCCTCATCGTCGCTTGTGACTGCGCACGGTAGCGGTCGAGGAAGACGTCCTCGCCCCCGATGCCGCGTAACGCCCGCAGGCCGGCGACGATGTCGGAGGCTCGGGTCGCGAGACCGGCCTGCGCCGCCCTCTGGTCCTGCTGCCTGCTGTGCAGCGGTCGCAGGAGCCGACCGATCCCGAAGGCGGCGAGTGGCACCGCTGCCACCGCGACCCAACCTGCCTCGGGCACCGTCGAGATCAACAAGCCGCCCGCCACGATCAGGCCGGCCAGCGCACCGACGCCCCTCCCGGTGATCACCATGGCGTCTCCGATCCGGTCGGCATCGGACACTCCGATGCTCAGGATCTCGCCTGATGCCAGACGCTTGGGGAGGGTGTTCCCGAGCTGGACGATCTTCCGCACGGTCAGGATCACCGTCGCGAACGCTCCCGCGAGGTAGTTGCGGGCGACTACTCGGTGACGCAACATCGCCGTCGCGGTCTGTACGGCGCCGAGGGCGAGCACCACCCCGGTCCACGCCATCAGCGCACCGGGATCGCGGGCATCCAATCCGGCGTCGATCGCCTGGCCGATGGCGGCCGGCACCAGAGCGGTCGCCACCATGGTGGTGACGCCGAAGACCGTGGCAGCCACGAGTCCACGAACCTGACCGCGCGCCAACCACAGCAGAAAGCGGGTGGCTGATCTGGAGTCGGGGTCACCGACTGGCTCTGGCAGATCCCGCATCCCAAGACACCCCCGAACGGGTCCGTGCTCGAAAGCTTGTGGCACCTCGATCCGCGGGCGCCGGCCGGTCCGAACGGATGCTATCGCGATCCGGGGTATCCCACGGTGCGCTGCCGGGACACCGTTGTCGTCTTCGAACCCGGTCAGTGGAACCGTTGCACGTCAACGTCGACGTCCGGATGCGCGGCGATGACGGGGGTGCAACGCGGCGGCCCATCGTCCGGCGAGGATGACAACCGGGATCCGCGAGCAGAGCGAGCCGGGAAGACTCGGAACCGATCACGGCTGGGCAGACAGCGGGATCATTCGGACTTCGAGCCGGTCGACCCCGTTCAGGAAGGAGGAGGCACTTCGGGCGGCCTCACCGCACAGTTCGAGGCGCTCGATCCTGGCAAGCATCATCTGCAGAAGCACACGAATCTCGAGGCGTCCCACGGCCGCCCCGATGCAGTAGTGGGGACCCGCGCCGAGGCTGAGGTGCGGGTTCGGTCGTCGCTCGATCCTGAACGAGTCCGGTTCGGTGAAAACCGCCTCGTCGCGGTTGCATGAGGGCAGCCAGACCACGACCCTTTCCCCGGTTGCGATCTTCTTACCCGCCAGCTCGACATCCGTCGTCGCCGTGCGCATCACGTGCATCGGTGGACAGGCCCACCGCAGAACCTCTTCGACAGCGCCGCTCAGGAGAGAGGGGTTCTCGCGAAGTCTCGCCCACTGGTCCGGGTGACGCGCGAACGCCTCGACGGTTCCCGACACCGCGTGCCGGGAAGTGCCCAGCCCTCCATTGACCAGCCCGTCGCAGTTGAGCAACAGCTCTTGACTCGTCAGTTGTGTGCCGTCGGCCAGAGGTCTCATGAGATGACTGACGACGTCATCGCCGGGACACGCCCGCCGCGCGCGCACCAACTTGTAGAAGTACGCGAACACCTGGGCGCTGGCGGCGGCGTGCTCGGCTGGATCCTGAATGTCCGCAGGCCCAGACGAATCGTCGAAGCTGGTGCGCACCTGCCTGCTCAGCTCGTGCGTCTCGTCCAAATCGGTGCCGAGCATCTCGGCCATCACATAGGTGGGCACGGCGTCCGCCAACACGTCGACGATGTCGACGGGCTCGCCCGTGGTCAGAGGTCGCAGCAGGGCGTCCAGGTGGCCGGACAGGGCTTCGCCGACCAGCTTGACGTTCTTGCTGGTGAACCAGGGCGCGTGCGCGCCACGGAGGCGCGCGTGAGCTTGTCCGTCGGCCACGACCAGCATGCGATCCGCGGCGGCGGCCACGCCCGCGGGTCGAGCGCCCAACCTCATGCCACGAGTCGATGTGAAGGTGCTCGGATCCTCCAGGATCCGCGTGGCCAGGGCATGCGTGGTGACGGACCAGAACGGCCCCTGTGTGTCCGACTCGACCCATTGCAGCGGATGCTCGCGGCGAGCGCGTTGCCACAGCTCGAGATGGGCGGTCTGGGTGAAGAACCGCGGATCGGCGAGATCGGGTGAGGGGAAGAGCTGCATGCCGAGCGGTCTCCTCTCCTGGTCCCTGCGCTGCTCGTCGCAGCGCGTACGCACTCTACTCGACAGAGCGCACCTGTTCAGCCCGAGAACAGCGCGTATCCACCGACCGGAGATCCACTCTAGAATCTGCGCGAGCTGTCCGCCTCTCACGTCTGTTAACGTCGGTCATCTGATGAACTCTCCCCCTCCGGCGGCTGAGGCGAGCCGCAACCCCTTTCCCGCCTTGGACCTGGTCCGTGGCATGCGTGACCTGAGTTTCGTGAGCAGAGTCGGAAGCCGGTCGTACTGGGTGGAGACCGATCGGGACTCCGGGGCTCCGGGTCGTCTCATGTGCTCCGACGGCACAGGCGGAACGCGTCCCGCGCTGCCGGATGACATCCGGGTGAGGTCCAGCGTCTACGGCTACGGGTCTCGCCCCTACGTCGTCTCCGGGGGCACGATCTTCTTCGTCGGCGCCCGCGATCAGCTGTTGTACCGCTGGTCGCCGGGAGGTGAAGTCACCGTGCTCTCACCGCCGACCGACGAGGTGACCCACTACGCCGCCCCAGCGCCCAGCCCTGATGGCAGCCTTCTCTACGCGGTCCGCGAACGGGAGCTCGCGACGGGCGTGAGTCATGACATCGTCTCGGTCACGACGGACGGGCGTGGGCGGATCGAGGTGGTCGCATCGGGCCACGACTTCTACGGCGCGCCCGCGGTCAGCCCCGACGGCAGCAGAATCGCCTACGTGGCTTGGGACCATCCTTACATGCCTTGGGACCAGTCGGTGCTTCGTGAGGTCGGACCGGCGGGCGACGTCGTCATCGACGGGCGACCCGGGGTCTCCTTCACCCAACCCCGCTACAGCCCCGCCGGCGTCCTGCACGTGATCCACGACGAGAGCGGCTGGTGGAATCTGTACGCGGCCGACGGGGTCGACGGCGCCCTGCGCGCCTTGGCACCGATGCCGGCGGAGTTCGGTCGACCCGACTGGTCCTGCGGACTGGCCACCTACGCGTTCCTGGACGACGACAGCATCTTAGCCGCCGCTCGGAACGCTAGCGGGGACGTGGTCTGCCGGATCACTCGACGCGGGCCGCTCGAGATCCTCCCCGGCCCGACGTGGGTGGTCGAGGGTGTGGCGGGCTCGGGCAGCGACGTCACCATCCTCGGCGGATCCGCCGTCCAGCCGATCGAAGTGTCCGAGCTGTCCGATGGGAACCTGCGGCTGCTGCGCGGCGCCTCGGCCAGACGTCCTGATGGCATCAGCATGCCCGAACGCCTGAGGTTCCCGACCCACGACGACTCGTTCGCCTACGCGATCTACTACGAGCCGCCAACAGGCGGCAGCCTGCCGCCGCTCATCGTTTCGTGCCACGGTGGACCGACGGTGAGCTTTACCGGGGTGCTCAACGGTTGGGTGCAGTTCTGGACCAGCAGAGGCTACGCGGTGGTGGAGGTCAACTATCGCGGAAGTGCGGGGCACGGTCGCGCTTATCGGCAGGCCATCCAGCACCAGTGGGGTCATCTCGACGTCGCCGATTCGATCAGCGCCGCCCGCCACCTCGTCGCGCAGGGCAGGGTCGACCCTCGTCGGATCGCGATCCGCGGCCTCAGTTCCGGTGGCCTCACAGCTCTGCGGGCGGCGCAGAGCGTGCCCGACTTCGCGGCCGTGACCAGTTTGTGCGGCGTGGTCGACCCCAGTGCGCTGCCGGACAACACCCACAAGATGGAGTCACGCTATCTGGACGGGCTGATCGCGCCCTGGCCCGCCGGTCGAGCGGAGTACGAGCGTCGCTCCGTACTGACCGACGTCGGCAACCTGCGTACCCCCACGCTTCTCATTCACGGACGCGACGACGCGATCGTTCCGCACTCCCAATCGGGCAGGCTGGCGGACGAGCTCCGACGCGTCGGCACTCCCGTCCAACTCGTGACGTACGAAGGAGAAGGTCACGGGCTCAGCAACCCCGACAACGTGGTCGACGCCCTGCTCCGGGAACATGAGTTCGTCGAAAGACACCTCGGGCCGGGGGCACATCCCTGACGAGGATACCGAGGCGAACGGCCGGCGACACGAGTCAGCTGCGATCAATGTGGATTCCGCGAGTACGGTCTGTACCTTCGGTGGGGCAGAGGCTAGAGTTCGCTCCGCGACCTCACACTGGCCAGCAACGTGAGCACTCGCGCAACTCGGGGGGTCAAAAGGTGGTCTCGAAGAGCCTCCCTGCGCTCTCGTCAGCGCAGGGCCGAATGTGGTTTGCCTACAAAGTCGATTCCTCCAGCGCCGAGTTCACCGTGGTGTGGGCGGCCCGTTTGATCGGTGCCGTCGACACCGGGAAACTCGCCGCAGCCTGGCGGAGCGTGTTGATCAACCATGATGAGTTGCGACTTCGCTTATTGGACTCGTCAGCCGAGCCGAGTCGCGACTACTGGCCTGTCGACGACATGGACATGTCCATTCGCGTGGTCGCTCCCGAGCAACTCCAGCTGGAGTTGGAATCCGCGGTCGGCCGGGTGTTTATGCTGGACAAGGAGCCCTTGGCCGACCTGGCGCTCCTGCGGCTCGGGTCCCAGGAACACGTCTTGGTCCTCAGCGCCCACCACGCGGTGCTGGACGGCCGGTCGCTTGACATCGTCATCGACAACCTGTTCGCCAGCTACGACGGCCGGTCCGGCTCGCCGGCGGGCCCGTCCTATCGCGACTACATCGAGGAAGAGGCGGCCGAGTCTCCTGATCCTTCCCGCATCGACCGCTGGGTCGAGGAGCTTCGTCTCGACGAGGAGGAGGACGAATCCACGCCTCTGGGGCTGCCATTGCAGAGCCTGTCGCAGGACAAGAATGCCGGCACCGTAAGGGAGAGGCTGTCCCCTGAGGCGTGGTCGGCGATCCGCGATCTCGCGCGAAGTCGTCGCACCACTCCACACGTGGTCGGACTGGCGGCATTCGCGCTGACGCTGAGCCGATACCGCGACACGGAAAGCCTCCTGATCGGCGCGTCGATGGACACGCGCTCCGCTCGTTTCGCGGACACGACCGGCACGTTCGTCAACCCTGTGCCGGTGCGACTGCGCGATCTCGCAGGTGCCTCTGTCGCCGATCTCGTGCGGGGAGCCCACGCCAGTCTGCTCAGGTCGTACGCCAATCGGGCGATCCCCTTCGACCAGCTGGTGCGCCGCGTTCATCGGGGTGCCGACGCCGGCACGACTCCGGTGTTCCAGGTGCTGTTCAACTTCGAGCCCACCCGGGCGATCCCGGACGTCGCCGGCGTGACGGTGCAGCCCCTTGACCTGCCAACACGGATCGCGCAGTACGAGCTCACGTTGACGCTACGCGAAGGCGGCAACGCGGCCGAGCTCGTCGCGGTCTTCCGGCGGGAGCGTCACGCCGAGGAGGACATCCGCCGCCTGCTGAACAGCGTGCGATCGGTCCTGCAACGGTTCGTCGAGTCGGATGATGCTCGGAACGAGCTCGTCGTCTCGGCCGAGGAGCGCCGCCACCTCTTGGCACTGGGGCGGGGAGCCGGCGTGGTGGGCGACCTCCGACCCATCCACGAGCAGGTGGTCGACGTGGCCGGCCGGTGGCCGGACAGGACGGCCGTGGTGGCCGGAGCGAACTCGCTCACGTACTCCGAGCTGGCACGGCGCTCTCTGGCCCTGGCCCACGTCCTGCACGGTCATGGTGTCGGTCGTCAGACCCGGGTCGGCGTGCACTTGTCCCCGTCGGTGGATGCGGTGGTGGCGGTACTCGCCGTGCTGCGTGCGGGAGGTACGTATGTGCCCCTCCACCCGAACGATCCGCAGGCGCGCATCCGGGCGGTCCTAGACGACGCCGGGGTCGACCTGCTGGTCACCGAGTCGACGGACATCCCGGGTGTCACCGCCGTTCAGCCGCGGCACGACGCCGGCCACGACGCGTCCCACGTGACTCTGCCCGAGGCTCGGCCCGAGGACGCCGTGTATGTGATCTACACGTCGGGGACGACCGGGGAGCCCAAGGGCGTGGTGGTGGAGCACGCCTCACTGGCGAACTCGACGGCGGCGCGCCACATGACCTACCCCGGAACGCACACGTTCCTCCTGCTCTCACCGCTGTCGTTCGACTCCTCGATGGCTGGACTGTGGGGCACGCTGTCGGCTGGCGGATGCCTCGTCGTCGCCGAGGCCGACGAGATCAGGGACCCACGCCGGATCCTCGAGATCATTCGCCGTCACTCGGTGACGACCATGCTCAGTGTCCCGGCGCTCTACGCCTCCGTGCTGGACGCGGCCGAACGGGACGCCATCGATCCCGCGATGTCGCTGTCCACCGTCATCCTCGCCGGCGAGTCGCTTCCCGGCGCAACATCGGCCCAGCACTTCGCCTGGCATCCCGACGCCGATCTGGTCAACGAGTACGGCCCGACGGAAACGACTGTCTGGAGCACGTTCCGCCGTCTGCGGCCCGGCGATCGCGTCGACATCGGCGGGCCCGCACCCGGCTCGCACCTCTACGTCCTCGACCGGCACGGCAACCTGATGCCGAGAGGCGCCGTGGGTGAACTGTACGTCGGCGGTGAGCGCGTCGCTCGAGGCTATCTGGGCAAGCCGGAACTCACCGACCGGGTGTTCGTCCGCGATCCCTTCGCGCAGGAGCAGTCCCGGATGTATCGGACCGGAGACTGGGTCCGCTGGAATGACGACGGCGGGCTGAGCATCTTGGGGCGCCGCGACCAGATCGTCAAGCTGCGTGGACATCGTGTCGACCTCGGGGCGGTCGAGTCGTCGACGCGCTCGCTGCAGGGCGTGGTGGACATCGCGGTGCTCGTGGCACCGAACGGCGCCACGTTGGAGGCGTTTCTGGTCCTCGACGGCGACCGCGACGTCGAGTCGCTTCGCGCGCGGCTCGGGGAGCTGCTGCCACCGGTCATGGTGCCCAGCGTCCTTCACCGTGTCGACCGGCTGCCGCGGACGTCGCGCGGCAAGGTGGATCGAGATGCCCTCATGGCGCTCCGGAGCAGCTCGGCAGGCGATGCCGACCGCACCGCCGTGGCGTCGGAGGCACACGGCGACGCACTGGCCGCGATCCATGCCGCGTGGTGCGAGGTGCTGGAAGTCCCGACCGTCGCCCACGACGTGAACTTCTTCGACGCGGGAGGGCATTCACTGCTGGTTCCCCTCCTCCAAGCGGAAATCGAGGATCGTCTCGACATCACCATCGACATCGTCGAGCTCTTCTCGGCCACCACGGTGGCGGCGCAGAGCGCGGCGTTCGGTCGCCTCACCGGCACGGCCGAGGTCAGCCCCGTGGTCGATCCGCGACAGGCCAGACTCGCGGCTGCCGGTCGTGCCCGACGAGGGCGTGGCGAGGGCGCCCAGTGAGGGATCGGTCGCTCGACATCGCCGTGACGGGTGTCTCCGCGAGGCTTCCCGGGCCGGCGGACCTCGATGCCTGGTGGGCCGCCGTGTGCAGAGGGGAGGCGCTCACCACTCGGCTCGACCCCGCGCAGTTGCTCGCGGCCGGCGTCGCACCGAGCGTCTCCGAGGCCCCGGACTATGTCCCCGTGCGCGGCTTGATCGCCGACATCGACCGCTTCGACGCCGAGCGTTTCGGCATGAGCGCTCGCGAGGCGCAGCTGACCGATCCCCAGCACCGACTCATGCTGGAGGCGACCTGGTCGGCGCTGGAGGACGCCGGACGCAATCCGCTGGAGGACCAGCTCCGCACCGCGGTCTTCGCCTCGTCGAGTCCCAGCCGCTACGCGGCACAGATGCTGCGCAGGCCGGATCTCGATCCCGATGTCGTCGAACGGATCGACATCGGCACCGGGCGCGACTTCATGGCCACTCGGATCGCGTACCGGCTCGGCCTCCACGGGCCTGCGATGGCGGTCTCGACCGCCTGCTCCTCATCGCTGGTGGCGGTGCATCTCGCGATCCAGGCGCTGACCAACGGCGACTGCGATCAAGCGGTGGTGGTGGCCGCTTCCCTGGGGTGGCCGGCGGCGGGCCACCGGTACAGCAGCGGCGGGATCATGTCGAAGGACGGGGAGTGCCGCCCGTTCGACGTGGACGCGACCGGCGTGGTCGGTGGTTCGGGTGTCCTGGCCGTCGTGCTGCGCCGCTTCGTCGACGTCGGCGACGAGATCGCGTTGCACGGCGTGCTCCTCGGCTCGGCCGTGAACAACGACGGAGCCGCCAAAGCGGGGTTCAGCGCGCCCGCCGCACGGGGACAGGCGGACGCGATCCGGTCGGCGCTCGTTTCCGCGGATGTGCGGGCGACCAGCCTCGGATACCTGGAAACCCATGGCACAGGGACGCGGGTGGGCGACTCGATCGAGTGGTCGGCCGCGACGACCGTCCTGAAGGAGGCGGGCGTCCCGGACGGACAGGTCGCGGTGGGCGCGGTCAAGGCCAACATCGGGCATCTCGACGCCGCCGCCGGTCTTGCCGGACTCGTCAAGGCCATGCTGGTGCTAAGTCATGCGCGCATACCTCCCGTGGCGAACTTCCGCAGGCTCAACCCCCTACTCGGCACGGCCGCCTCGCCCCTGCACGTCCCCTTGGAAGCGCAGCCCTGGTCAGGTCCCGAACCACGCCGCGCGGGTGTCAGCTCGTTCGGCATCGGGGGAACGAACGCGCACGTCGTCGTTGAACAGCCCCCGTCCGTCCGGCCACCGGCACCGCACTCCGGCGACGAGCGGCTCAGGGTGATCGTCCAGTCGTCCGGTCGTCAGGACGCACTCGAGCGCGATGCCGAGCGCTTGGCCCGGCATCTGGAAGACAGCGACCAGGGGCTCGCCGACGTCGCCTTCACGCTGCGAGTCGGGCGGGCTCCGCAGATCGAGCGACTCGCCTTGGTCGCGCGCAGCGCGGCGCATGCGGCACAACAACTGCGCACCGGTCGCGGCGTCGCGCGAGGACAGTCGCGAACCGGAGCGACGCGCCCCCTGATCTTTCTCTTTCCTGGACAAGGAAGTCAGCGTCCCGGAATGGCCACGCCTTTCCGGCGGTCCCTGCCCGGGTTCGACGGCTACCTCGAACAATGTCTGCACTACTTCGACGCCGCGCTGGCCGACCGGGTTCGCGCGGCCATGACGGATCATCATTTCCCCGATGACCAGATGCGGGACACCTCGCTGGCGCAGCCGTGCCTGTTCGCCCTCGAGTACGCCGCGACAAGGGCATTGGAGCAGTTCGGACTGCGCCCCAGCGCGTTGGCGGGCCACAGTGTGGGTGAGGTGACGGCGGCCTGCATAGCCGGAATGCTGGATCTGAAGCAGGCGGCGAGCCTGATCGCCCTGCGCGGCCGGTCGATGCAGGACTGTCCGCCGGGATCCATGCTGGCGGTCAGATGCTCGGTGGCCGAGGCCGGGGAGCTCATCGAGGCGTCGGGTGGCCGCGTGGAGCTGGCGGCGGTGAATGGTCCGCGCGAACACGTGTTGAGCGGCACCGACCTGGCGATGGACGAGGTCGAGCGTCACCTTGGTGGGCTCACCGGAAAACGCCTGCGGACCTCCCACGCCTTCCATAGCCGGCTGATGGAGCCCGCAGTGAACGATCTCCTCGTGCACGCGGGTGATGACTGGGGCGACGAGATCGAGATCCCCTTCCTGAGCTGCTTGGACGGCGTGATGATCGAGCGGGGCTCGCGGCGCCGGCTCGACATGTTCGCCAGGAGCGCCAGGGGCACGGTGCGGTTCGGCGACGGCTTGGCCACGATCGCCCGCACCTTCCCCGACGCGATGGCTGTCGAGATCGGGCCCGGGCGCGCCCTGTCCGGACTGGCCGCGGCTGCCGGGATCGATTGCCTGCCCTTGACGGGCACCGCGCACGAGGACGATGACGCCCCCGCACGAACGGTGGCAGCACTCTGGGCACAAGGACTGCCCGTCGATCTCGCTGTCCTCGCTCCGCCTGGTCGGCGGGTGCACCTTCCCGGCTCCACCTTCGCCGGCAGCCCGAGACACGTCGCACCCGAGGCAGAGCTAGCTGTCGAGACAGCGGCGCCTCTCTCCGAACAGCACCTGGCCGAGGGGCGCACCGCCGAACCCGCCGGGCGCACCCCCGCCGAGGAAGTGCGCGCGGCGTGGGCCGAGTTGCTCGGCACCCAGTCTCCGCGGCCGACCGATGACTTCACGGCCGAGGGCGGTGACTCGCTGACGCTGATCCGTCTCGCTCGCCGGCTGGAGAAGGTGTTGCCGGTGACCCTCGAGCTGGCGGACCTTGTCGACGCGCGGACCCTCGGCGATCAGATCACGTTGGTCGAGCGGCTGCTCGACCGTCGCGGCATGGGAGACGACTCGTAGTGGGAGAGCATTTCGAAGGCATCGCGGCGGCGTTCGAGCGCCAGGTGCGCCTGCGCCCCGCCAAGATCGCGGTCCAAGACCCGCTGGCTAGCGCGACATTCGCCGAGGTCTGGTCCGAGAGCAACCGCGTGGCATCGGCCTTGCGGGCCAGAGGCATCGAGCAGGGATCGGCGGTCGGGATACTCGGCGTCGGCTCGCGGGACAGCATCGTCGCGATGCTCGGGTCGTGGATCGTGGGAGCCCACGTCGTGCCGTTGGCCCCCGAGCATCCGGTGGACCGGATCTCACGGACGGTGTCGGCGGCGTCCGTACAGCTTGTTGTGGAGACCGACGCGTACTCCCTTCCTTCCGGCGTCGCGGCCCCGACACGCGGACACCTACGACAACTGGTGGAAGAGGGGCAACCCCGGGGTCCGGAGGCCATCCCGGTCGACCGGGCCGATGCGACGGCCTACGTGCTGTTCACGTCGGGTTCGACCGGGGACCCCAAGGGGGTGTGCGTCCCTCAGGGTGCCCTGTGCGCCTTGGCTCTGCGAGACAGCCCGACGCGCTTGAGCGCCGACGACACCTTCCTGGTCCACACGACCCTCGCCTTCGACCCCTCGATGTTGGAGATCTGGTCGGCACTCCTCGTGGGCGCGGGCGTGCTGTGCGCCCCGGGGAGCGGAATGTCGCTGCGCTCGACGGCCGACCTGCTCAGCGACGACCGCGTGACGGTGGCGGTGCTGACGCCTGCCGTGTTCGCCCTCATGGTCGAGCGATACCCGGAGTCTCTCGCCGGCCTCCGCCGGTTGATCGTCGGAGGCGACGTCATGCCCGTGGGGCAGGCGCGCGCGGCGAAGGCCCTGTGCCCGGACGTCGACATCATCAACTGCTACGGGCCGACCGAGAACACCGTCATCAGCACCGCCTTCCGGCTCCAGGAGTGGGACGGAACGGGTGATTCGGTGCCCATCGGTGTTCCCGTCGCCGGTGCCACGGCCCATGTCGTCGATGCCGAGTTCCAGCCGACCGCGCCCGGAGTCGTGGGCGACCTCGTCGTCGGCGGTGACCGCCTGGCCAGCGGCTACCTCCAGGACCCGGAGACGACCCACGCGCGGTTCACCGCGGACCACTTCAGCTCGCTTCCGGGAGCGCGCCTCTACCGCACCGGCGACAAGGCGTCGCGGCGTGCGAACGGCGTCCTCGAGTTCCACGGTCGTGCCGACCTCGAAGTCAAGATCAGAGGTGTCCGCGTCAACCTCACCGAGGTGGAATCCGCCGTCGGATCGGACCCCGCGGTCGCCGAGGTGGTCGCGGTCGCCGTCGGCTCGGGACACGAGCGCCGGGTCGTCGCCTTCGTCCGAGCCGCCGACGGTCTCGACGGAACGGACGCGAAGGGCATCCGTACGAGGGTCGCGGAGCGTGTCCCGACCTATCTGGTGCCCGACCACATCGAGCTCGTCGAGGAGTTCCCGCTCACCGGGTCCGCCAAGGTCGACCGCGACGCGCTCGCCGGCAGCGTCGGTGTCCTCGGGCACGACGACGGTGCCCCGCAGGAGCCGAGCAGTGCGGACCTCGCGGCCTTCTGGCTGCGTCGCACGGGTTCTGCCCCCCGCGCGGGAGAGAGCTTCTTCGACGCGGGAGGAAACTCGCTGGACCTGATCCGCTTCATCGACGACGTGGGCGCCGCCTACGGCGTCGAACTGGAGTTCGAAGACGTGTACGGTGTGGCGAGCTTCGAAGAGCTGCGGCGTCTGGTGGTCGCGGCCGCAGGGGAGCGACGCGATGGGTGACGGCCAGTGGCTCCGCACCCTCACGCCGAACGTGGCAGCTCGCCGTCGCCTGGTGTGCTTCCCGCACGCTGGAGGGTCGGCGAACTTCTTCCGCTCGTGGGTGCCCTTACTCTCCCCGGACGTAGCGCTGGTGGCCGTGCAGTACCCGGGGCGCGCTGACCGACTGCGCGAGCCCTGCGCCACTAGCCTTCTCGAGATGGCCGCCGAAGTGGCCGAGTCGTTGAGGGCGGCGCCGGCCCAACCCACGACGTTGTTCGGGCACAGCATGGGCGCGATCGTGGCTTACGAGGTCGCGCGCCTGTTGGAGTCGTTCGGACAATCCGTCGAGCGCATGGTCGTCTCCGCCTCGCGAGCGCCGCACGAACGCGACGGTGTCGCCAGCCTCGACGTGTGGAACGACGACGCGGCGCTACGCGCGCTGGTCTCCCTCGGCGGGACCGTGGATGATCCTGAGCTGCTCGCAGACCCACGGGTTCGTGCCCTCGTTCTTCCCTACCTGCGCGCCGACTACACGATGCTCCAGCGCTATCGACACCCGTCGGGCGCCGGCCTGGGCTGCGAGCTGCTGGTGGTCAGCGGGGAATCGGACACCCATGTGACCCCCGATCATTGCGCTCGGTGGGCGGATCTGACACATGGACGGTTCGCGCACGTTGTCCGTCCTGGCGGGCACTTCTATCTGGCGCCCGATCCGCCCACGGACCTGTTTCTGGGCCCCCTGCCCGACGGACTGGGCCGCTCCTCGTCGAGTCGCGACCCGCTAAATGTTGCACCAGGTCGGTTCGATGCCCCGACAGGCGACGACGCCGAAATCGGTGTCCACGGTCCTCGAAGGGTCGGCTGACGCGTGCTCACAGAACTGTTGGTGGCGCCGGTTCGTGCAGTCGCCGCGCACACTCCCTCGGCACCGGCCATCGCCGATCCTGATCGGACGACCTCCTACGGTGAGCTCGTGTCGATGATCGACGCGACCGCCGACTCCCTGCGTCGGGCGGGCGTGAGGGCGGGGGAGACTCTCTCGTTGCACGCGGAGCGTCATCGGGATCTGCCGATCATGCTGCTCGCCGCCTGGACGGTCGGAGTGAGCGTGCAACTCATCGACACGACGTTGCCCCGCATGCGGATCGAGCAGAACGAGCGAGCCGTCAGGCCGAGGTGGCGTCTGCGGCGCGATGGCCTATCTCGGCTCGACGATGCGCTTCCCGCCCACCCCGAGTGCAGTCACATCCTCATGACCTCGGGAAGCGCCGGCGTCCCGGCAGCGGTCGCCGTGTCGGCTGCGGGTCTGGCCGGTCCGATGCGGTGGTACTTGTCCGAGTTCACTCCGGGTCCCGATGACCATGTCGCACTCGTGTCCGGTTTGGGGCATGATCCGCTGCTGCGTGACATCCTGGTTCCACTGCACAGCGGTGGAACGCTGGTGATTCCTCCGGCCGACGTTCTGCGCAACCCGAGGGCCGTCGCCGAATTCATCGACTCGACCGGCATCAGCATCCTTCATTCGACGCCTGCTCTCCTGGAGTTGGCGATGGCTGGTCGACCCGCGCGACTGGACCACCTGCGCCTGGTGGTCTCCGGCGGCGCACCTCTTCCGGTCGGACTGGTGCGGCGACTTCGGGGGATGACGGACTCGGTCGTGGTCAACGCCTACGGCGCCACCGAGACACCTCAAATCGCGTCGTGCTTCATCCTCGGCCGCGGGGTCGTGCCGGATCCGGCGTTGTCGGACGCAACGACGCTCGGAGTGGGCGAGGGGGTCGCCGGCGCCCAACTGCTCCTCGTGGACGGCGAGGTGGTCGTACGCAGCCGGTACCTCGCTCTGGGCTATGTGAGCCCGGGCGGTCGCGCCGATCGGTTTATCGACGATCCGCTCGCGGAGCCCGGGTATCGCGCGTACCGCACCGGTGACCGTGCCGTCGCGGGCGACCGGGCTGACGGCCCGAGGATCACGGGCCGACTCGACAGGCAGATCTCCGTCAACGGCCTCCGGATCGCACCCGAGGAAGTCGAGGCCGCGGCGCTCGGGCATCCGGCTGTGCAGCAGGCGCACGTCGCGCCGTACGACGGCCCAGCAGGGACGCTGGTCGGCCTGTCGGTGGTGTTGAGCGAGCCGGTCGAGCCGGAGGTGTTGCGCGCGTTCTTGAGGGCGCGACTGCCCAGCCGCGCTGTCCCGGTCATGATCTCGATCCGGCAGAGTCTCGCGCTCAACCACAATCACAAGGTCGTCGGGGTGCCGAACGTAGAGGTGGCGGAATGAGTCTCGAGGTCTCCCATGTCCTGCAGGTCGTCCTCGACGCGTGGGAACGCACCCTGGGCATCGAGGGAATTCACCGAGACGACAACTTCTTCGAGCTGGGGGGAGACTCGATCACAGCGATCAGGATGGTTCCCCTCATCAGCGATGCGACCGGAGCCGATCTTGGCCCGATGGCCGTCTTCGACTATCCGACGCCGCAGGGAATGGCTGAAGGAGTCGTCAGCCTTCTGGAGTCTGAGTAGCCCGCGTCCCGGCCTCGTGCGGCTGGACCAGCGTGCCTGGGGCGGTATGCCCCCGGCGCCACTGACGGATCCCCTTACGCCACGTCTCGGCCCTGCCGATCCCCAGCCGAGCCGCCACCGCCGTGATCGCCGCCCAGTCCGACTCGTAGTTCGGCCGCACCTGTCGCGACCAGCCGCACCGCCCGCTCCCGCAGCCCCTGCGGATACGGCTTCGTTCCTGTCATCTCTCGATCCTTCCCAAGCGGGGAAGTCTCTACAAATCCGGGGCGGTTCACCTGCAGCCGCTAAAGACGAACTTAAAACAGGCGAGTCCGATGGCATGGTTCGCCATCGGGCTCGAGCAGTTCACCGCCGCTCGTTGCGCGGTGTCGCCGGCGGATACGTCGCTTCAATGATCAACGTTCCAACTGGCACTGCACGGCTCTGTGACGTGCCCCCGGCGCGGCACCAACCTGCGCCAGCATCCCGTTCCCCCGAGGGTCTGTCAAACGAACGACCCTGTTTCACGTTCGGTGGTGACGGCGGGTAACGGGTCGTTGTCTTCTCCTATGTCGAGTCCAATATTCCCAGGTCAGAGGGGCGAGGCCGCCGGCGGATGCCTCGGATCGGTGGTTAGCCGACCTTGCGTTGTTCTTCCCCCTCGCCTGTTGGAACTTCTTCCGTTCGGACAAGGTAACGACATGCCGCATCAGTCAATAAGCAGCCGCCTAGCCATGAGACTGCCGCGACGACCAAGAGGTCAAAAAGTCCGATATCCGTGAGGCGTCCGAGGATCCACGAAACCGCGGCGATTACCGCTGCGGGCCATGTGAGCCATTGCGGCCGAACCTCGTGAACGTCGGTACGCACGCGCACCTCTCAACGTCGTCCGCCTACTCATGTCTTGCATGGAACCACAACCATATTGGTTGAAGTCGCTGGGCGGCAACCTGGTATGCCAGCCACGGCATACTGGCTCATCGAACTTGATCGGGCAGGCCGGCGTACTGGCGTGAGGGGTTGTGGTGGATTGGGTCGAGTCGGACGAGGACGGAATCCCGGTGGTGTACCTGGCCACCCGGGATGAGCAGGCGCGATGCTGCTCGCAGCGCGGGGTGCGGGCGCGGCGGGTGAAGCAGTGGACCACGACCCGGCTGCGGGATCTTCCGATGGGAGGGGGCGCCCGACGCGGCTGCGGTGGCGCAAGCGCACGACGGTGCGGGTGATTGGCACGTCGTCCAGCCCGGCGTGGCGCTCGCCCAGCATGAATTGGACGTTCTGGCGCTGCCAACCGCGGGCCAACTGCAACGCCGTCATGCCGTCGCTACTGATGGTGTCGGTGGCGGCGCCTGCCAGCAGCAGGGCAGCGATGACCTGTCGTTCGTTGCGTTCGGCCGCGTGCATCAACGCGGTCCGCCCGTGCTGGTCGCCGGACTCCACGTCAGCGTCAGCCTGCAGTAGCACGTCCACTGCAGCATGGTCTCCTCGCCGGGCGGCTATGACGATCGCGCTCGCCCCGGCGTCTACCAGCAAAACAACGATTTCCAGCCGGCCGCTGCGGGCGGCCTCGACGAGCACGGACCCCCGGAACCGGCCCACTTCCGCATTCGGATCAGCCCCGTCGGTCAAGGCCTGCGCGACGGCTGCCCCGTCACCGGCTTGCACCGCTTCGACCAGGTGTTGATTGGCGGTGTGGTTCATCGCTCGTCACCTTCTGCCACGCCAGAAAACGCGCCGAGACGCAGCCGCGCCGCTACATGATCGACGAACCAGGCGAAGAAGTCGCTGGTGGGGCCGAGGCCCGCGCGGACCGCGTCACGCCAATCCGGCCGGTCGAGTACTGCGAGGTAATGCTGCACGATGCTGTCCCGCTGCTCGGCAGTACAGCCGCATCGGTTCGGAGGCTTGGCCGCCAGATAGTCGGCGATGATCGCGCCGTCGGCGTACCGATTTGCTGTCGGCGTCTGCTGGGCGAGGTGAGCAGCATGCGCGGCCAGCACGACAGGTGCCGGCGGGTAGTGCTCGAGGGTCATGCCCATGCCATTGCAGTCGGCCATGGTCCTCCGGAGCCGGCCGGTGTGATCGATCAGCTCGTCGTCAGCATCGGGGCGGGTGATCGCTTCGTGCAGGTGCGCTGTGGTGGCGACCTTGCCGGCGAAGTAGCCGTTGAGGTAGTCGCCATCGCAGGCATGGCGCAACAGCCACGCCCGGGAACCGGCGGCGCCTTGTCGGCATAGCGCCTCGACGACGTAGACCCGGCCCCAGCCGGCGACGCGCTCGGCGAGCCACAGCAGCGCTTCTGCACCTCCACGGCGGCGTTGCAACGCCTCTGCGGCCAACGGGCCGAACCGGTTCGACAGCAGACCGATGGTTTGGATCAGCGGGATGTCGTCCTCGGCCCAGTCTGCGGCCAGCAGCGCGAGTCCGACCGTGGCGGCGCTGCGGTCGGTGCTGTGCCGCACCAACCACCGGCCGGTCTGTCGCACTCGCTGCCGGTCCGCGCGCAGCGCCGCGGCAACGATGTGGTCGTTGCGATGGATTGGGACGTGGGCATCGCGGAAGGCGTCGACAAGTTCACTCGCCTGCGCGTCAGGCTGACTGAAGTGACTGTCGAGGATGACAGCGACATCGGCTCCGTCGAGTCGTCGATCCCTCGCGCGCCGGGTTGACGGCCGCGAGCGGTGACGTACTTCGTCCGGATACGGCTCACCGTCGCGAGGCAGAACACCGTCGGGATGTTGCTGATGGAGACGTAGAGCGTGTTCGAACAAAGTGATCTGGGGTCCGAGCAGTCCAGGCTCGGTCGTCACGCTCACCGGCGGACGGAGGACTCGATTCTCTCGATCATGGCCGCGATGATCCCACCCCCACACGGCCTTCAGCAAGCGGCAGCGCCCCGTCAAGCACGTCGGGCTGATCGAGGTCGTCCACGAGTTCCGGCCCGACAGTGGGCCGACGGGTGACCGGCGTTGGACGCGTCTGAGCGGCTCGCGAGGGTTCAGCATCTCCTGGCCGGCTTACCAGGGCCCGACGGCAACCAGCTACACCGGGACGCTGCGTGGTCGCTCCGAGCGCACTGGCCAGCCAGTGCGCTCGGAGCGACGAGATGAGATCGTCCGGGGTGCGAGTTCCGGCATGGGCGCCCGAGATGGTCGGCGCCGGGTCAGATGCCGAGTGAACTCCGGGTGGCCTGGACGGTGTCGAACAGTTCCTCCGTCCGGGACCGAATTCGGTGGCGGCGGTCGCAGCGGCCGTGCAACCTGGAACTGTTCGCCCTGCAACCGAATGGGCAGGGTGCCCAACCGCCAAACCGTGATGAGGAGTGACAATGCGAGCAGCTTCCACGCTCCGGACCCTTGCCCGTCCTACCGTGGAGTCCTGCCTTGGCCTTGTTGAACCTCGGAATCGTCGCCCATGTTGACGCTGGAAAGACCAGCCTGACCGAACGCCTGCTCTACGAGGCGGGCGCCGTGTCCCAGCTCGGGAGCGTCGACGCCGGCACGACGCGGACCGACTCGATGGAGCTGGAGCGCCGGCGCGGCATCACCATCCGGGCGGCCGTCACGTCGATCGTCATCGGTGATCTGAGCATCAACCTGCTGGACACCCCCGGCCATCCCGATTTCATCGCGGAGGTCGAGCGTTCGCTGGCCGTGCTCGATGCCGCCGTGCTGGTGGTGTCGAGCGTCGAGGGGGTCCAGCCGCAGACCGTCGCCATCTGGCGGGCGCTGCGCCGCATCGGCGTACCGACGGTGTTCTTCCTGAACAAGGTGGACCGCCGCGGCGCCGACGTCGACCGGGTGATGGCCCAGGTACGCCAGCGTCTCGGCGCGCGTCCGGTCCTGCTCACCACGGTCACCGGCCAGGGCGGGCGCGACGCCCGGGTGCGGGTCGTCGGCCTCGACGCCGAACCGGTGCTGGAGGCAGTCGCGGAGGTCGACGACGCGGTGGCGGCGCGGTGGCTGACGGACCGGCCGGTACGCGTCCGCGACGTCCGGCGTGCGCTACGGAACGCGGTGCGCCGCACCGAGCTCACCCCGGTGGCGTGCGGCTCGGCGATCACCGGAGCAGGCGTACGGCAGCTGTGCCATCTCCTCGCCGACCTGCTGCCGCGCGGTGAGAAACAGGACGGTCCGCTGGCGGGTACGGTCTTCGCCGTCGACCGGGACGGCCACGGCCGGCGGGCCTGGCTGCGATTGTGGTCTGGGCGTCTGCGCGTACGGGATCGGGTGCAGCTCGGCGGAGCCCGCCCCCAGACGGTGACCCAGATCGCCGTCATCGAGCCCGAAGGCGTGCTGGTGCGCCCCTCGGTCTCCGCCGGCCAGATCGCCGCGGTGCGCGGCGTGTCGGCCCGGATCGGCCAGCACATCGGGGACCCGCCGCAGCGGCACGCCTACCGGTTCCCGCCGCCGACCAGGCAGGCGGTCGTCGAGCCGGTCGAACCGGAGCAGCGGTTGGCGATGTTCGCCGGCCTGGCCGAGCTGGCCGACGAGGACCCGCTGGTGGACCTGCGGCTCGACGAGCAGCAGGCGGAGGCGGTGATCCGCCTGCACGGGGAGGTCCAGAAGGAGGTGCTCGCCGCCCTCCTGGAGCAACGGTACGGCGTCCGGGTGCGTTTCTCCGGCACGCTGACGGCCTGCATCGAACGGGTCGCCGGCACCGGAGCAGCCGAGGAGCGGGTGCACGAGCGCGGCAACCCGTATCTGGCCGGGCTCGGGTTGCGGATCGAGGCCGCCCCGGTCGGGCACGGCATCGAGTTTCTTCCCGGTATCGAACCCGGCCGGCTGCCGCCGGCGTTCGTGGCCGCCACCGAAGAGGGCGTGCGCGCCGCACTCCGGCAGGGCCGTCACGGCTGGCCGGTCACCGACTGTGTGGTCACCATGATGGCTTCGCGGTACTGGCCTCGGCAAAGCAAGCCGCACCAAAAGTTCGACAAGTCGATTTCGACCGTCGCGGCGGATTTTCGCAATCTCGCCCCGGTCGTGGTCGCCGCAGCGCTGCGGCGGGCCGGTACCCGGGTGTGCCAACCGATCGAGCGGTTCGACGTGAACCTTCCCCAGCACACGGTGGAGACGGTGCTGGCGTTGCTCGGCCGGCTGGGAGCGGTGGTCCACGACACCGCTGTCGCCGGCGGGTACCTCGAGGTGAGCGGCACCCTGCCGTCATCCCGGGTGCCGCAGGTCGTTGCCGCTCTTCCCGACCTCACCGGTGGCGAGGCGGTCCTGACCACCACCTTCGACCACTACGCGCCGGTCACCGGTGAGGACCCGCCGATCTTGCCCCGGCGCGGACCCGACCCGGGCGACCGGGAGGCGTGGTTCCGTGCCGTACCGCGGTAGGCCGGTCGAGACGTCGCGGGATGCCCGCCGGTCCTGCTGCCGGCGGGGTCGATGGGTCAAGCATGCCGGCGTCCCTCCTACGCGACCGATCGCGGCGCTACCCCGGCACGGGCCCTTCGGGGTCGAAAGCCGTTGTCGCAGCCGGCCGTACCCTGGGTGCCGCGCTGGGCCGTGCACGCCGCGTCGATGATCCGCTTCAGCCGGGCGTCGTTTTCGTCGGTCCAGGCGAAGGGAATGTTGTCCCGATCGGCCACCAGTTCGTCGTTTGATCACCTCCGCGTAGACCTTCAGGCTGTTGTACCACTCGCCCTCGTCCGCGCCCCAGTTCTCGAACGTGTCGAAGTCGGTGTCGTGATGGATCGGGTACTCGAGGAGACCGTGGATGCCGATCGTCCCGGGGAAGAGGAGCTCGAGCAGGGCCCACAGCGAGAGTCCGATGTCGGTCCCCGAAAAGCGTGACGACGACCCAGGAGGTGCCGGCGGCGGCAACGGGCGCGACCGCGACGAGCCGAACCGTCTGAACAGCTATACCGTGTCGGCGGCTGTGTGGGTGGCCGGGCGCCTGGTGTCGACGTTGCCGGTCATGGTGTTGAGGATGGCGGGTAGTTCGGCCACGGTCTGGGCGGGCAGGCCGGTCACGGTTTCCTCCGCCAGAGCGTGCCATAGCTGCTTGACATGGTCGGCGAGTGCCTTGCCGCTGTCGGTGAGTTCGACGATGCTGGCGCGCTTGTCGAAGGGGGCGGGTTCGCGGCGGATGTGGCCGGAGGCTTCGAGCTTGCGGGTCATGAGCGTGACGCTGGGCGGTTCGCAGCCGAGCGCCTCGCTGAGCTGGGCCTGGATTCTCGGACCGGTCCGGTCGAGTTCGAGCAGGAGCGCCTCTTGGCCGGGGTGCAGGCCGAGCGGGGCCAGCAACGCGGCGGCCCTGGCCCGGTGGCGCAGGCTCAGCAGGCGGATGGCCTGGTTGAGGGCGTCGGCGTACGCGAAGTCCACGGGCTCTCCTTGACAGGTTAGTTACGCGCATAACATTATGCGCGTAACTAATTCTAGCAACACCGAGGAGCCGGACATGACCGTGAAGGTCGCTGTCATCTACTACAGCGCGACAGGCAGTGTGCACGCACTCGCGCAGGCCGTCGCCGAGGGTGCCGCCTCGGCCGGGGCCGTCGTGCGGCTGCGGCAGGTCGCCGAGCTAGCACCCGACAGCGCGATCGACCAGAACCCGCAGTGGCGGCGGCACGCCGAGGCGACGGCGTCGATTGCCCAGGCCTCACTTGAGGACCTGGCGTGGGCCGACGCGTACGCGTTCGGGACACCGACGCGGTTCGGCGCGCCGGCCGCGCAGCTGAAGCAGTTCATCGACCAGGCCGGCGGTCTGTGGCAGGAGGGGAAGCTGGCCAACAAGCCGGTGACGGCCTTCACCTCAGCGTTCAACCGGCACGGCGGCAGCGAGGCCACGATCTTGTCGCTGGGCAACGTCTTCTACCACTGGGGGTCGCTCATCGTCCCGCCCGGATTCACCGATCCGGTCGTGTACGCCGCCGGTGGCAACCCCTACGGCACGTCGCATGTGACCAGCCCGAACGGAGACGGCCCCGATGCCGCGGCGCTGGAAGCGGCCAGGTACCAGGGACTTCGGCTGGCCAAGATCACGCTCCAGTTGCTGGGGGATCACGTCGTCGCCGATGCCGCCGTGGGCAACGGGAACAGCCACGGAGCCCTGGCCGAAGCAGCCTGCCGGACCGCGTGAGCGGCGGGTTAGCAAGGAGAGAAGTCATGACAAGCACCAGCACCGCAACTCAGCGGGCCAGGCTGCAGGCCGGATCCTCCTGGACGGTCCTGGCGCTGGCGTGTGCCTGCCAGTTCATGGTGATCCTGGACGTGTCCATCGTCAACGTCGCGCTGCCCTCGGTCCAGCGGGATCTCGGCTTCACCGCCACCGGCCTGGCCTGGGTGGTGAATGGCTACGTGCTTACCTTCGCGGGCTTCATGCTGCTGGGTGGCCGCGCCGTTGACCTGTTCGGCCCGCGCCGGATGCTGGTCGCCGGGCTGTTCCTGTTCTCCGCCTCAAGTCTGGTCGGCGGCCTGGCAACCGCTCCCGAGATCCTGGTGGGGGCCCGCGTCGCGCAGGGCGTGGGCGCCGCGATGCTGGCCCCGGCGACGCTGGCCGTGATCAACACCTACTTCACCGAGCCGCAGGCACGGGCCCGGGCGTTCGGCGCATGGTCCGCCTCGGGCGGTGTGGGCGGGATGGCCGGCGCGCTCGCCGGCGGCGCCATCACCACTGGCCTGTCTTGGCGGTGGGTCTTCCTCATCAACGTACCGATCGGCGCCGTGCTGATCGCACTGGCCATGATGTCGCTGGTCGGCACACGAGCCAGCCGGCGGGAATCGCTCGACCTCACCGGCGCGGTCACGGGAACGGCTGGACTGGCCGCGCTGATCTACGGAGTCATGCAAAGCGCCGACCATGGCTGGACGTCCGTGCGGGTTCTCGGGCCAGCCGTGGCGGGCCTGCTCCTGCTCACCACCTTCACCGTGGTGGAGGCGCGTTTCGCCGCCCAGCCGATGATGCCCCTGCGGCTGTTCACGATCCGGACCGTGGCCGTCAGCAACGGCATGCTGCTGCTGTTCGGCGGGATCGCCATCGCGATGTGGTATTTCACGTCGCTTTTCATGCAGAACGCACTCGGCTACGGCGCACTTGAAGCCGGGCTCGGGCAGACACCCGCGGCGGTGACGTTCGTGGTGATCGCGCGATTCGCCGCCAACCTGCTGCCCCGAACCGGTGTACGCCCTCTGGTACTGGCCGGCAGCGCCTGCTTCCTCGCCGGCTTCGGCTGGCTCGCCCAGGCCGACACCGACAGCGACTACGTCACGAGCGTGCTCGGACCCACGCTGCTCATCGCCGTCGGCATCGGCCTGACCTTCCCCACCCTCATGGCCGCGGCCACCGCCGACGTACCCGAAGGCGACGCGGGCATCATCGGCGGCCTGGCCAACACCGCCAGCCAGATAGGCGGCTCGTTGGCCCTAGCCGTACTCGCCACAGCCGCCAGCGCCAAGGCCGGAACAGACGCCGCCGACGCCGGATCTCCTGCCGCCCTCGCCGCCGGCTACAACCTGGTCTTCCTCATGGCAGCCGGGATCGGCCTAGCTATCGCGATAGTCAGCCTGCTGCTACCACAACACCGGCGCGGCTGACCACGGCGACGCCGCGTGCTCACTCGCCGCACCCTTGCGTCCGCGTACGGCAGGGGTGCGGCGAGCGCCTGGTCAGCTCACCGCAGTTCCGCAAGCGCACGTTGCGGCTGCCAGACGAGCCCCGGGGAGACGAGTCGAAGCACGAGGCGATCAAGGCCGTAGCGTCGAGGCTGGGAATCGCCGCAGAGCCGCTGCGTCGTTGGCAGCGCGCCGAGCAGTGCCGGGCGCCGGGCAGAGCCCCAGCAAACCCATCGAGCCGGCATCAGGCCGACTGAGCCGTTGCATGGACTTTCCTGAGCCGCATCAAATGCGGCGAGCCAGGGCAGCAGCACAACGAGATGGCCATGCTGTCGATCGCCGCACGCGCACTACTTTCGGCAGTTTCCGGGCGTTGGCCGACGTGGAGTGCCGGCCACGGGGCGTGACGGCTCCCGGCTGGCTGCGCGCCCGGACGTCGGCACGAGAGTTGGCCGGATGTTGGAGTGCCCCACCATCGACAGGACGCTGTCCGGCGCTAGTTTTCGGTGTGCCGCCCCGGGACGTGCCTGCCGATGAGCCTTTCGAGAGCCGAGACCTCGAACTCGGACGCACCCTTACGGTCCTGGGCCGATGCGCACGCAGCATCGCTGGACCTCGAGCTCGAGGGTCCGCTCGATGCGCCGGGCATGGACCCCACCTGGATCCTTCGTATGTCCGGGCCGCGAGTCGAAGCTGAGGTGCACCTGTTCTACGGACCGCATGTAGACATTTCGGTAGTCCTGACCCAACATCCCGAAGACGGGATGTTCGTCTCGGGCGAAGACGGCATCACGGGGCAGTGGCTGACCGAGATGCTCGACGGACTCGAACAGATGAGTCGCGAAGACGCCATGCCGACGTGGCTGCGCCGACCGTCAGGCCCGTAGCCAACGAGCCACGCGCCATCTGCGGCAGATCCGTGCGTTCGTCGTACAGGAAGTCGCGGCGTGGACGCCCGCTCAGGGAAGGTCGGGATCCGGGTGCTCGGCCGCGAAACGCTCGCCCGCTTCCTCGTCGACCAGCGAGTTGTCGACCAGCCATTCAACCGCCCGCCGCCTTGCGCGAACCTCGCGGAAGGCGTACCACGCCGGCAGCAGGTGCGGATACTCCTCGTGCAACTCGTTCTTGAACCGCCGGAAGGCACCCCGGCCCTGGATAGCTCGCGCGAGTCGACGGCCGGCCGCCGCGTCACTGATCCTCTCAGCGAAGCCGGCCATGTCCTGGTACCAGACGTAGGACGGCAGCGGATCGATGCCCACCAGGTCGAGGTCGTCAAGTTCGACGGGCGCGTGTCCGTCGATGCCGCCGTCCGTCGTCCAGAACACGATCTCGCCGGTCTGCGGGTTGATCAGCCATCGGTGCTCGTAGTCGGTCTGGTCCTCGAGCGCGGTAGCGATCTCCTCCAGGTCTAGCCTGCTCAGGTCAAGCATCCAGCCACCATAAACCCGCTTCATTCCGCGTTTCGACCAGCGACAGCACGCGACAGTTCTGGGCGGCGATCATCGCTGTCGACCCGCCATCACACGACCAGCGCTGTCACGATTGGCTGCGGGCCGGGTGCTGGGGCTATCTGCTACGGTCGCCGCCATGGCTGCCGTATGGCGGATCGCGAACTATCACCAAGCCAAGGCACCGGTGACCGAGCCGGTCACCAAGTTCGGCGGTCAGCCCGTCTGGCTCACCGGACCGCAGTGGCCGGTCAGCCAAGGCTGGGACACCCCGATGCGGTTCGTCTGCCAGATCGCATTGGAGCCCGAGCTCGCCGGTGCCGGCCCGGGGCGGCTGGCCTACGTGTTTGTCACCCATGGCGACCACGGCAGCGACGTGGAGCACTTCGACCCGGACGTCATCTTCCCCGACGGCGGCGAGAACGCCGTCATCATCCAGCCCGGCGGCGTCTTCGACGGGTCGACCAGCCCACTGACCAGCGGCCCAACCCTCTACCACGGCGACGGGTCGCCGGCGGAGTACACCGTCGAGCTGGTCCGCGGCGAGGACCCCGAGCACCTGCCGTACGACGCCTACATGGCGCTGCCGCCAGACGAACGGGACCGCTACTTCCAGGCACTGGACCAGGACAAGATCGGCGGGACGGCGCTGATGCTCAACGAGCACGACTGGCCCAAGAGCGGGCCGTGGCGGCCCCTACTGCGCCTCGATGCGAACTGGAAACCGTTCTACCTCAACCTCGGCGCCGCACCGGTGGCGTTCGCGTTCATCTCCACCGACGGCCGGCACGGGTGTTTCCTCGTCCAAGACTCGTAGTCAATCCTGCCCGTACGCCAGTCGCCAGCGGCGAGCACAACGCGCCCTGTCAGCGCGCGCTCGCGGCAGATCAGTGCGCTCCTCACCGTCACCTGGCCGACCCGTCGGGCCGTGGTCTCCGCGCGCTCGACGACGCTGTATAGCACCGGACGGGGGGTACGGCCCCGAGTCGCGATCTCTTACCGACCGGTGGCGCCGTCGATAAGCTCCCGCAGGATGTCGGCGTGACCGGCATGCCGGATGGTCTCGCTCGTCATGTGGGCGAGCACCCAGCGAAGCGTACGAGGCGCGTCACCGACCGGCTGCGCGGTGAGGACGTCCGGGCCAGCGGCTGCGCTGATGTGGGTGTCGCTCTCGGCGATCGCAGCGCGGTAGCCGGCGATGATCTGATCTGGGGACCGGTCTGGCTCGACCACCATGTCGAAGTCCAGGTCGGCGTAGCGCGGGTCGCCGGCGACCGTGTAGCCGAACCAGTACCGTTCGGCGTCGGTCAAGTGCTGGACCAGGCCCAGCAGCGTGGTGTCGGAAACGACCAGGCGGCGCCGCAGTTGCTCCTCGTTCAAGCCCGCGACCTTCTTCAGCACGCATGATCGAGCGAAGGACAGGAAGGCGAGGGCGGTGTCGAGCTCGCCACCGTCGTTCCGCGGTACGGCTTCGCGTTGGGATTCGATCATGGCTCGACCTTACGTGATCGTCATCGAGGGGAGGCAGGCGCGGATGTCGTCTGAGCAGTTCCGACCAGGCTCCCGCTCATCGGCTACTTGTTCACTTGCCCTATGACCGGTGTCTGGCGAGCCTCGGCCCAGGCGCCCGGGCTGTCGCTCTCTCATCGGCTGCCCACGCTGATCGTGTGGATCTGTTTTGGCCTGCGCAGTCCCAGGCGTCGCCCAGGGCGGGGAGAGGCTCAACAGGGGTTTGCTCGGCTCGAAGTAGCGTTGCCCTCCCGGCTCGACAACCTGGACAGGATCGAGCATCGGAAGACTCTGATGAGCTCAGGGTGTCGCACCCCGCCGCGCATCGGGTCATCGACGCCGTCGGGCCCCTTGCTCGCTCTGGCGCCGGGGCGCCGGCGTCGGGTCGACCAGATCACCATCGTCGACGGCACCGTCATCCCGACGCGGGATCACCGCCTGGCCGTCCCGAGCAAAAACGTCTTTTTCGCGGAAGACGGCGAATAGCTGCTCGCGGTGCGGGTGCAGGTCGGCCTGCCCGCCGCGGTGATGTCCGATGCGGTCATCCGACCGTCAATCTGTGATGCAGCGCGGTGACCGCGGCCAGCTTGCGGGCGCGGGGTGGCACTGCAGCGATTACTGCCTTGGCGGCGACGTTGACGCTTTCGAAGCGCACGGTAGCGTCCAGGTCGTCGAGCACGCTGGTGGCGTAGGCGGTGCCGCCGGTGATGTCGCCGTCGATGACCAGGCAGCGGGCTCGGTGCAGCATGATTTTGGCCCGGTCGCGCGGCAGGTCCGTGTCGTAGAGGCTCAGGGCGCGGTCCTGGGCGGCGTAGGCGGCTGTGGTGTCCCGGCGGGCGGTGTACACATACGACTCGGCGTACCGCAGCCGGACCTCCGGCCAGCCGAACAATGATCCCCGATCGGCGGCAACCTCACTGGGGACACGCTCGGTGAGATCGGCCAGATGCCGCAGCGTCGTCAGAGCCACCGGGTCGCCGAGGTCGGCCTGGGTCTGCGCCAGTCCTCCCAGCAGCACGCAGGACGCACTGTTCGGGGCAAGGTGCTCGCCTAGCCGCTCCTGCGCCAGGGTAAGGGCTTCGCCTGGCCGGCGGCCGACGTTAGGCCCGTTGGTCACCGCCCACGCGCGCACCCACACTTGCGCGGCCGGGTCCCCGGATTGATCTGCGGCGTCAATGGCGGTGTGCCACCAGCGGCGGGATTGGCGGCGCTCGCCCATGTTCGACCATGCCAGCGCGGTGACGCCGGCCAGGTATCCCGCCGAGCGCAACAGGTCGCGTCGATCGGCATCGGCACCGTCGGCAACATGCTTCTCGAGCACAGCCGCGTCGGCGAGCAGATCACGCAGCATCTGCGCGGGGGGAGCCAGATAGTGGCTGGCGCCGTAGTCTGCTATTGCCTGCCGCCACCACTCGGCGCGGGAGCGGCGGCCGACTGCGTCATGCAGACCGGTGCGGATCGATTCGACAGCGGCCAGCGCGGGAACGGCGCCCAGCAGACCGACACCGGCATCGCGCAGCAACTCAAGCACTTCTCGGCGTTGCACGTCCTCACCTCCCACATCCAGGACGTGGCCCTTATCGGCCAGCGCGCGCTGGTACGCCTTTACCACCGTCGCAGTGGCCGCCCGATCACCACGCTCCACGTTGGACAGGTGGCTGTAGGAGATCCCGGTACGGTGCGCCATGCCCCGCATCGAAATCCCCGCCTTCGCTCGCTCGGCGCGCAGGGTCTGCCCATCGATAAGCATGCCAGCCTCACTTTACCCGTAGCCCTGGTTTGAATACGGCCGAATACCACTCGCTATAGATGCGCCCGCAGCGGGCAAGCGCTGGCCAAAGGTGCGGTTACCAGACCTTGTCGTGCATTGTGGACACGAGTTCAGCAGCTCAAGGCGCTACGCCTTAGATGATCACGTTTGTCAATATCTGCTCCAACTGTCGGCGGCGAGGGTCGAGGGGCCTGGCGGCGGCGCCAGGCCCCTCGGCGGGGCAATGCCTGACCGTGGACGCGCAGTTCGTAGATGCGTTTGCCCCGTCGGTGGTCTGGGGTTGGGGTCTAGATGTTCAGGCTCGCCCATGGCGAGACAGCGTTGTCATGTGCGCAAAAGTTTCGACCACGGTCGATGAAGCTGTCAAGAAGAAAGGACGCAAGGGAAACGCCTCTGCTACCTCACCCACGCGGCCCGTAGCGGCCACCACACGGGCAGTTCGTAGCCCCTTGGTTGCCGAAGTGGGCCACCCACTGGTTGTCCGCTGCCCGGAAGCTTCGGGCTCCGGACTCTCACCCCGGCATGGACAACGACCCGTGCACGGTTGGGCGAGACATCACCCGCGGCGAAGAACTGCCTTCACCGGCTTTGGGTCTGGCTGGTAGGGCCTTGAGCGGCCGGGCGGTGTGCTCGGTGCGGTCGTTGTGCTGGTGGTCGGACAGCAGGCCGGCGATGGCACGGATGGTGGCGTCGAAGTTCTCGCGTCGCCCGTGGTGGCGGCCCAGGATCCGCCAGTTCTTGAGGTGTCCGGTGACGTGCTCGACGCGAATGCGTTGTGAGGGGTGCCGTCTGCGGGCTGCGTCGTGCGCGGCGGCGACGCTCGCAGGCAGCGATGTCTGACGTTTACGCGGTTTGGGCCTCGGGGTGATCACGGCTCCGCGGGTTTCGGCGCCCAGTGCTTGGTGGCCGGCGCCGGCGAGATCCTGGACCTGGAGCGGCGCGTGCAGGAGGAGGTCGACGAGCCCGGCCAAGCCCTCAATCACCTGCCGGGACAGCCCAGTCATCCGACGATTCATCATGACCGCAGCACCAACCATGACGCGAACAGCGATCATCGACACTCAAAGGCTCGCAACCGTGCACAGGTCGTTAGGCCGGGTGCGTTGCGCGGCTCCATGTCGCCGTACCTGCATCCGCGAAGACCGCGCCAACGCTCAAACGATCACCCTGCTTGCCGAGCTCGACTGGATTGCGGTGTTGAACAGTATGAATACACCTCAGATTCGACACCAATCCGGTTTTCGGGCCAGCCGACCTACAATCCTAAACTATGAGACGATTTGCGACCGCTGGTGCCGCGGCAATGGTCCTGCTGCTAGGGGCCGGATCTGCCGCACACGCCGCCACCCCACCCCCAGAGTTCGGCACCGATTGGGACGACCCGCGCACGGCCACTCCGCCGATCGCCAAGCCCGGCGGGCCCTCGTGCACCGTCCGAATTGTCAACAACGAGTTCGTGAATTTCGACCCTTTCGTCGGCTCGTATGCCCCGCCCGCTGAGTGTGCCGGTCCGTGGCAGATGGTGGTGCTGACGTTGCACGGCGCGGTGAAGGGCCGTCAGTTCGACCGATTGGGCCGCTTAGCGCTCGGGGATACAACCATCTTCAAGACGTCCACTCCGGAGCCTTCGGCCGACGGTATCGCGTGGACGGTCGAAAAGGATGTGACCGCATACTCTGACCTGCTGGCGGGGCCCCAGCAGGTGACGATGTGGCTCGGCAACGTCGTCGACGACACCTACACGGGCATCCTGGACATCCAGGTGGACCTGACGTTCTACCCCGGCAGCAGGCCCACGGGAACCCCGGACGACGTGCTGCCATTCACCGGCGTCACCAGCGAGGGTCCGGATAGGACGGGTAGCGTGACGGTCGCCCGCAATACCGAGCGCCTGGTCGCCGAAGTCTACGCGACTGGCTCCGGCGGCGGCTGCGAGGAGTTCTGGTACCTCACCGCTCCCTCGTCCACCGGCTACTCCTGCCCCGCGGACAGCGGCCCCTACCGTGAGGTGCTCGTCGACGGCACCGTCGCGGGCATCGCCATGCCCTACCCGCACATCTACACCGGTGGCTGGTCAAACCCATTCCTCTGGTATGCCGTACCAGCCCCACGCGCCTTCAACGTCATGCCCATCGCCTATGACCTTAGCCCGTTCGTCGGCCAACTCACCGACGGCAAACCGCCTCAGGTGCGCGTGCGCGTGCTCGGTGTCTCGGCCGGACAGAGCGGCTGGGAGGTGCCGACGAACTTCCTCGCATGGCGTGACGTCAACTCCACCCAGGTGACCGGCGCCCTGCTCGCCTCGCGCGTGTCCGATCTGGGCATGTCGGTGACGACAAGCCCGAACGAGGTCAACGTCACGGCGGCACACGAGTTTACGGCCAACGGCTACGTGCAGACCTCGCACGGCCGCGTGACCTACAACGTGCATCGCACGGTCGGGAACACCTCGCGCCACACGTGGGGTGCGCAGGAAAACCCCGACGCGCTCAAGGCGGAGTGGACCGACAACTCCACCGTCGTCGCCGCCGGTCACCAGCCCTCAGTGACCGTCAACAATGCACGGTATGCCATCGACGGCTCGATCAGCGTCTCCGCGGAGAACCGCGTCACCACGACGTTGACGGCGACCGACGCCGCAATCCACTCGACCGTTGGATCGGGCCCGTCCAGCCGTTGGACGCTCGACGACACGTTCACCGGCACGGCGAGCTGGACCCTCGGCGTCCCACGCCCCGACCGCCACGCGACGGGCACCTCCCGCCAGCGCTACCAGCTGCACGGAGACGCCTGCTACGACCACACGCTCGCGACGGTGAACGGCTACTTCACCGAAGACAGCTCAGGCTGTTGACCCTTCGCCGAATAGCAGGAGGAGCGTCCATATACGTCCGTCGGCGTTGGGGTTTGGCGTGTGTCCGGGAGACACGAACCAATGCCCCGCCGCCGATGACGATCGGCAAGACCTTGAAACTCACGCACGTTGAGTCGCCTCCGGGACCTCTTCGGGTTCGCCGAAGAGGTCCCGGAGCAGGCAGCGCTGGCCGGAAGATTGCTGGTGGGATCCGAGTCCCAGATCCCAGGAACCCTGCCGACGCGAGCGCGACCGTAGCCATAGCATTCATGGGTCGTGCCGGATGAATCGTGCGGTCGCGATGCTCATGATTAGGACGATCCACGCGAGGGCGATGAGAGCGCCGGACCCTGGGGTGAGTACGGTGTCCGTGTTGTCGTAGAGCTGTGCGACGGCGCGGTCGGGGAGCCAGCGGGCGTGTTCGGTGACCCCGGCGAGCACGGGAGAGACGATGAGCACGAGGCTGAGCGTTCCGACGAGTGCGGGCACGAGGTGTCGCACGAGCAACGCGACGGCGTGGGAGAGCAGGCCGATCAGCGTGAGGTGAGCCGCCGCGCCGGCAGGGAGCCAGGGCTCGCCGTCTACAGGAGGCGGGGCGTCTGTCAGATGCTGCGTTACCGTGGCGGCGGCGAGGCTTGCGCCGATACTCACTGCCGCCGTGACGGCGACGACGAGAAACGCGGCAACCGTCTTGCCGGTGACCAGCAGGCCACGGTTCGGCACGGACGTGAGGGTCGTGCGGAGCTGGCGGCCGGCGTGCTCGTGCGTGGCGGGCAGGATGCCCAGCAGAACGAACCCTGCCTGCACGAACGGCATCGTCTGGAGGGTGATGTCGATGGCTGATGCCTGCGCGCCCTGATCGGCTGCGGAGGCGGCGAGGGCTGCGGCGATCGCGATGCCGGTGAGAATCGTGCCGATGACGGTGAGCGTCGTTGCGGGCAGGGTGCGGAGCTTGTCGAGCTCGGCCGTGGTGACGTTTCCGATGAGCACGAGATTCACGCGTCTCGGCGGCGGAAGACGACTGCGGCGACGATGAGCAGGGCGAGTGTCCAGCCACCCATGACGAGCGCGCCTGGCACGGCGTCCAGCCCGCCCTCGACGGTGTAGAGGCCGCCGAAGAGCCTGCGGCCGGCCATGTCGGGAAGCCAGTGCGCGAGCGGAGTGAGGTTCGTCAGCAGCAGCGAGAACGACACGACAGAGCTGTTCACGATGAGAACGATGAGCGGGATGATGCCGCTGCGGGTGAGCACCGTGATCGCAAACGCGATGAGCCCGGTGAGAGTCCAGTAGAGGGTGCCGCCGATACAGCGCGTCACCGCTTCGTCGAGCGTAACGGTCTCGGTTCCGGCCTGGCCGATGACGGCCCGTGCGATGCCGACGGTGATGGGCAGGGTGACTGCGGCGACCACTGCGACGAACACGACGATGGTGGCCGCCTTCGCCGTGAGCAGACCCACCCTGCGCGGGGATGCGGTCAGGGCCGCAGTGATCTGCCGGCCGCCGCCGGCATCGGTGCTGTTGGCCGTGTACTCGCTGCTGAAGACGATGACCCCGATGACGACCGCGCCGACGGTGCCCAGCGGCATCGCGGCGAACGCCGTCTCGAACGGGGAGGTGAACCCTCGCGTCTCCGGCTGGCTCGCGTCGAGCGCGGCACGAGTCGAGAAGGCGTTCAGTAGCGTGATCGCGACCGATCCGAGCAGCGCCACCGCAACCCCGGCCCACGCGGCGGGCAGGGTCGCGGTCTTCCGCAGCTCCGCTGCAAGCATGTTCCATGCGTTCATCGCCCGACCCCGCTTCCGCCGCCGGTGAGGGCGAAGAAGGCGTCCTCCAGGCTGCCGTACCCGACAGTCACTTCCGCCAGAGTCCCGGCCTTGACGATCCGACCGCCGGCGATGACGACGAGATCATCGGCGAGTCCTGCGACCTCACCCATCAGGTGGCTGGACAGCAACACGGTGCCACCGGCGTCAGCATGACGGCGCAGCAGCCCGCGAACCCAGCGGATGCCCTCCGGGTCCAGGCCATTGACCGGCTCATCCAGCACGAGCGCCTCCGGCTCGCCCAGCAGCGCCGTCGCAAGCCCGAGCCTTCGACCCATGCCCAGCGAGTACCGGCCGACGCGGGCCCTGCCGGCGTCGGCCAGTCCGACCTGTTCCAACACTTCCCCGATGCGGCGGCGCGGGATGCCGTTGCTGCGCGCCACCCAGACCAGGTGGTTCCGTGCCGTGCGGGAGCGGTGCGCGCCGGAGCCGTCGAGCATCGACCCGACCGTGCGGAGCGGATTACGCAGGCTCCGGTACGGGCGGCCGCCGACGAGGGCACTGCCGCCATCGGCGCGGTCCAGCCCGAGCAGGATCCGCAGCGTGGAGGACTTACCCGCGCCGTTCGGGCCAAGGAACGCGGTCACCCGCCCCGGGCGCGCCTCGAAGCCGACGTGGTCGAGAACGGTGCGGGAGCCGTGGCGTTTGACGAGTTGTTCGACCAAGAGCATGACCAACATCTCAGACCGATCACGTCGCGCAGGCATCGGCCCCGAGTCGGGACTTCGCCGTGATCCTCTGACGGTGGTCTGTCAGACCCGGGTCTGATGTGCGCGGACGGCCAGAAACCTAGACTTGGACAAGTGGAATCCACCGATCGGCCCGTGCTGCGCTCACGCGTGTGGCTGATCGCCGCCCTCCTGCTCGCGACCCTTGTCCTCGCGCTGTCGACCATCGGCATGAGCCGGCCGGCCGGAACCCTTGCCGTCCTGCTCGCCGCCGCCGGCTGCGCTGTTTCGGTGCTGGCGTGGGCGCTGCTGCGCACCCGCCGGCAGCGGCGCATCTACGAGGACGAACTGACCGCCTGGGCGGCCGAACGGGCCGCGCACGCCGAGCGGCTGCGCATCGCCCGCGACCTGCATGACCTCGCCTCCCACGGGCTCGGACTCATCACCGTCCGTGCCGCCGCCGCACGCACCCTCACCGGGCCGGCCGGTGACGCGGAACGCGTAGCCGCGCTGACCGACATCGAACGCGCCGGCCGCCAGGCCACCACCGAGTTGCGCCGGCTGCTCATGGTGCTGCGCACCCCCGGCGACGACGCGCCCCTGCGACCCGCCGAGACCCTGGACGACCTTCCCCGCATCGTGCACGCCGCCCTCACCAGCGGAGTTACCGTGACCCTCGACATCGGCGACATCGGCGAGATGTCCGCAGGCGTGCAGCTCACCGTGTGCGCGATCGTGCGCGAGGCCCTCGCCAACACCGCCCGGCACGCCGGGCCCACGGGCGCCCACATCGCCGTTCATCGCGACGATGACGCGATCATCGCCACGGTCGCCGACGACGGGCCCATCCCCGGCTGGGTGCCCCACCCCGGCGCCGGGGCGGGCCTGGCAGGTCTACGCGAGCGCGTCGGCGCGTTGGGCGGTAGCTTGCATGCCGAACGCGCCGGCCACGGGTACCGAGTCACCGCACGCCTGCCCGAGACCACTGACCGAGCGGGACGCCGATGACCATGCCCGTCCAAGTGCTCGTCGTCGACGACCAACCCCTCATCCGCCACAGCCTCCGGCTCATCATCGACAGCGCACCCGACCTCGTTGTCGCCGACGAGGCGGACAACGGCGAGGCGGCCGTCGCCCGTGCCAGGCAACTGCGCCCTGACGTCGTGCTCATGGACATCCGTATGCCCGGCGGTGACGGCATCGACGCCACCCGCCGCATCACCGCCGACCCTGCCTTGACCAGTATCCGCATCCTCGTGCTCAGCATGTTCGAGCTGGATGAGTACGTTCACGCCGCACTCCGAGCCGGAGCCAGTGGCTTCCTCCTCAAAGACGCCGAACCTGGCCAGCTCATCGACGCGATACGGCGCACCCATAGTGGCGAGTCGCTGTTCGCCCCGAGCATCCTCACCCGTCTCGTGGAGCACTACCTCGCCCAGTCCGCGCCGAGAGCAGCGCGGACTCAGAGCGTACTCACCGATCGAGAGAACGAAGTGCTCACGCTCGTCGGCCGTGGTTTGTCCAACCAGGAAATCGCTCAGGCCCTCAGCATCTCGATGGGAACCGTGAAGACCCACATCGGCAGCCTCCTGTCCAAGCTGCACGCCCGCGACCGCGCACAGCTCGTCATCTCCGCATACGAACAAGGGCTCGTCTCCACACCCCAACAACGATGAACTCCGGATCTTTCGGCCGTGCTGGCGCCGGTGCGGGCCGCCCCGACCGGGACGGCCGCGTTTCAACGGTGACGGCACGCACCTGCTTCACCCCGCAGCGGAGAGCCTCGGTGTGGTGATCGGGCGGAAAGCGCGTGTCTTGCCCGCAGGGACGTCGGTACCCGGGGCGGCATCGTTGGCGGATGGACGCAGAGACCGCCCGCCGGACCGGAAGCGCCGCCTTTTCCGTCGTCCTCGGCGACGGTTGGTTGGTGGGCGCCCGCCCTGGCGCCGCATGAGCGGGCCCGCGGCCTCGACCGGTCAGCCAGCCGGGCGACGTGACGTCCAGGGCCCGGCTCAGCCGGTGGCGGGACCGCCCGGGCTGTCAGCAGGGACGAGGAGCGTCCTACCGCGCCGTCGAGTCACCTGCCGCGGTCACCGTGGGTTCACAGCCAATGTCACGAGTACATCAGGTGCAGCGTCATCCCGGCGTCGGCGTGCGCCAGGTTGTGGCAGTGGTTGGCCCACATCCCGGGGTTGTCGGCCCGGAACGCCACCTCCCAGACGTCGCCGGGGCGCACGTCGAAGGAGTCCAGCCACAAGGGACTCCCGGTCGCCGGTTTTCCGTTGCGGGTCAACACCAGGACGTGATGCCCGTGCAGGTGCCACGGGTGCACGACCTGGGACCGGTTCACGATCGTGAACCTGACGATGTCGTCGAGGCGTACGACCTGAGGCGGGATGTCGGGCTCGGCCGCGCCGTTGACGGTGTGGGCGTACCGCGGAAGCAGTCCGCGCAGGTCGAGGCCGCGGTCGAGGACGAGGGTGAACTCCTTGTCGAACCGGGACCACGGCACCGGAGAGGCGACGCCGTAGCTGAGCGGATCCAGCACCGGCCATGCGCCGGTCGCCGCCGACACCGGTCCGGTCGAGTAGACCTCGCGTCCGTCGACGAACAGCGCCACCGGCGTGGCGGGCGCGGTGAACACCAGGTCGTAGCGTCCCCCGGCCGGGATCATCACCGCGGTGTCCACGAGCGGCGTCGGGCCCCGCAGGTCGGATCCGTCGATCGCGGCGACCCGGAACGGGGTCCCGGCCAAGGCGTACCGGTGGGTCGTGCTGTCGGTGTTGATCAGCCGCAGCCGCACGGGCACCCCCGCCTCGACCGGCTCCGTTCTCGGTGCGGGCAGCGGAAGGCCGGAAAGGGTGTGCACCGGCACGGTGACGTCGACGCCGGTCACCGGCGCCGGGCGCACCACCAGGACACCGTAGAGCCCCTTCCGTACGCCGATGTCGGATACCGCGTGCGTGTGGTACCAGTACGTCCCGACCTGGTCGGCGCGGAACCGGTAGACGAACTCCTGTCCGGGCAGCACCGTCGCCTGCGTCACGCCGGGCACCCCGTCCTGGCTGTTCGGCACGTCGTACCCGTGCCAGTGCAGCGTGACCCCCCGCCCGATGTCCCGGTTGCGCAGCGTCACCTCGAGGACGTCGCCGACGGTGGCGGTCAACTCCGGCCCGGGAACCTGCCCGTTGAACGCCCACGCCTCGACGTCCCTGCCGCTCACGCTCACCGTGGCGGTCCCGGCCGTCAGTGTGAACCGCCTGGTCGGTTCGCCAGCGGTCGGCGCATCCCGATATCGGTGATCATGTGGTACGCCGGGAGCGGCGTCCGGAGTGACGGCCAGCCCGGTCCCGGTCACCAGCGCCGCGACCGCCACCGCGAGGGCCACCCTCGACACCGTCGGCGACGGGCGTGCGCCGAGAGCGCGCCACGTGACCGCGGTCGCCGCGACGACCCCGGCGACCGCCAGCAGTCCGACTCCCGCCGACGCCGGATAGCCGTGCAGGACCGTCACGAGCAGGCCGCCGCTTCCGGCGTATCCGGCGAAGAGAAGCGGGACCGCGACGGAGCGGATGTCGCCCGGGGCCCGCAGCAGCCGCGGCCCGGCGACGACCACCGCCGCGAGTGACAGTGGGGCGGCGACGAGGACCTTCTCCGCCGCGAACCACCAGCCGGCGCGGGCGAGCGCGGTGATCGTGATCGCCCGGGCGAGCGTGGCGAGCAGCGCGAAGGCGGCCAGTCCCAGTGCGAGCGGCCGGCGCCGGGCGGCCGACGCGGCGCCGCCGCCCAGCCACCCGGCGGCCGCGAGGACCGCGATCACCAGGTCGGCCGCGAGCAGCGAGCCGGTGGTCATGCCGGCTCCCCTTCCCGGACGGCCACCGGGGCGACGTCGGTCGCCGGCAGGTTGGCCAGCCTCCGCGCTGCCTGGTGGACGCTGACCACCACGTGCACCACGATGATGCCGTTGAGCGCGTGCAGCCCGGCGATGGTCAGGCCGAACGGGGTGCTGGCGCCCGCGGCGTCGGTGGACCCGTTCGCGAGCCCGGCGATGAGCGCCTGCACGACGACCAGGCCGAGCGGCAGGGCCGCCAGCCCGACGGTCCGGCCCGGCGCCTTCGCCAGCACGGCGAACAGGATGGTGACCAGGGTGAGCACGGGGATGACCACCATCCCGTTGACGCTGTGCAGCGCATATGCGTCGTCGCCCGCGGGTTTCGTGAACGCGCCCACGGCGGCGAAGATGAACTGCAGGGCGAACGCGGCGAGCGACAGAGCGCTGACGATGACGAATGCCTTGCGCATGGTGAGCTCCTAGTGGTGAGCCGGGGACAGTGCCTGCGCGACGTGATCGGTGGCCGTGATCGCGCCGTACGCGACCAGCCGCACGAGGTCAGCGTCGTCCGGATGGGAGAGCCGCCAGAGGCCGACGTCGCCCGGGCTGATCGCGCTGGGCGCGAACGCCGCCAGCAGCGCTATCCGCGTGCCGACGCGGTCCGTGCCGGGCACGTCCCGGACCAGATCGACGGCCCAGTCCGCGGGCCGGGCCGGGTACCGTCCGTCCTCCCACCGCACCGTGGCCGTGACGGTCCGGCGAGCCACGTCGCCCAGGAGGTCCCCGCCTCGCGTGGCGGCGTCCTTCAGCGACGCGTACGCGACGCCGACCGGGCTGTCCCCGGCCCAGACCGGTGGCGCCGTCGCGCCGGCGTCGAGTAGCGGCAGGCTGCGACCGGGCTCCTTCGGCTCCCGGGCCACCCTGGCGTAGAGCCGGCCCCCGACCGACCGCACCAGCGGGGAGCGCTGCAGGCCGCCGGGCAGCAGATCCGGGTCGAGCAGCGCCGAGACGATCCGGTTGATGAACTGGAAGGCGAGCAGGGTGCCGGTGACCTCGGGGCGGTACGGGCTGGTCCAGGCGGCGGCCCGGGGACTCCGGCTGGCCTCGGCCCAGCCGACGAGCTCGGCGTGCCTCGGCTCCGGTGGCGTGCCGCCCCGGGCGATGACCTCGGCCAGCTCGTGCTCGCCGAGGGCGTGCAGCAGCATCACGTGGGCGTCGACGCAGAACCGGCAGCGGTTGGCCCGGGACACCGCCGACGCGACGAGTTCGCGGTCGACCCGGGAAGCGTCCCCGGCGAGCAGGGCCTCGCGCATCAGCGCCCACGCCGCGGCCTGCACCTCCGGCACGGCCGAGAGCGCCTGGAAGGTGGGCACCGGCCCGAGGAACTCGTCCCGCAGCTGCCGGTAGACCTCCGCGGTGAGACCGGTCGCGGCCTTCGCGGGAACCGGGGTGAAGAAGCGGTATGTCATGGGTTCGATGCTCGCCGCGGCGGGCCGGGAAAACGTCGTGCCGCCGCAGGCACTTGCCCGGCCGCCGATACCGCGTCCGCAGTACGCCTCATCTACCGCGGACGGGGGATGCTCCCTGATGACGGCCGCTCTACAGTTCGATCATGCGCCGCGATCTGCCGTACGCCCTCAGCGGCCTCGCCCTCGGCGGCCTCCTGCTCGGCAACGCCGCGCTCGCGCCGGACGCCGCACCGGTGCGGGCGATCGACGTCGCCCTGGTCCTGGTCATGGCGGCGACCCTGGCCGTGTGCCGGCGCTACCCGGTGGTGGCGTTGAGCGTGGTGACCGCCGCCATGCTGGCCCTGCACATCCGGGTGCACGCCGGGGTGTACGCCGCGTTCCCCGTCCTCGGCACGGTCTACCTGGCCGCCTGGCGAGGGCACCGAGCGGCCGCCGCTCTGGCCAGCCTCGTCTTCCTCGGCGGCTTCCTGGCCCGCGACGTCTCGGCCGCGCCCGCCGACCGGCCCAGCCAGCAGATCGCCGAGCGGACCGCCCTACTACTGGGCTGGTTCTTCGCGGCCAACGTCGCCGGGCTCGTCGCGCGGCAGCGCCGGGCCTACCTGGAACAGGTCGAGCAGCGGGCGATCGAGGCCGAACGCACCCGCGAGGAGATGGCGTTGCGCCGCGCTGGAGAGGAGCGCCTGCGCATCGCCCGGGACCTGCACGACTCACTGACCCACAGCATCTCCGTGATCAAGGTGCAGGCCGGGATCGCCGTGCACCTGGCCCGCAAGCGCAACGAGGAGCCGTCAGCCGCGCTGCTGGCGATCCAGGAGGCCAGCGGCGCCGCGATGCGGGAACTGCGGGCGACGCTGGACGTCCTGCGCTCGCCCTCGGACGCGGACCGCGTCGGACTGGCCCGGGTGGACGAGCTCGCCGAGCGGACCCGGGCGGCCGGCGTACCGGTACAGGTGACCGTCACCGGTCAGCCGCGGGACCTGCCCGCCGAGGTCGACCAGGCCGGGTATCGCGTGGTCCAGGAGGCGCTGACCAACGTGGCCCGCCACGCCGGCCCCGCCACCGCCCGGATCCACATCGAGTACGCCCCGGCGCAGCTCACGGTCTCGGTGGACGACGACGGCCAGGCGTCGCCGGTCCGGCCGGTGACCCCGGGGGTGGGCCTACGCGGCATGCGGGAACGGGTCACCGGGCTGGGCGGGACGCTGCAGGCCGCCGCCCGCGACAGCGGCGGGTTCGCGGTACGGGCCACGTTCCCGCTGGGCGGTCCAGCATGACCGAGCGCTTGCGCGAGGTCTCACCAGCTCAGCCTGTCACGGATCGTGGCGGCTCCGACCGGAGGGATGAGTCGGCATGATCCGGGTCCTGCTCGCCGACGACCAGGCGCTGATGCGGGCCGGATTCCGGGCGTTGCTCGACGCCGAGGACCACCTGGAGGTCGTCGGCGAGGCCGCCGACGGCGCTTCGGCCGTCGAGCTGTCGCGGCGCCTGCGGCCGGACGTCGTGCTGATGGACGTGCAGATGCCGGGACTCGACGGCATCGAAGCCACCCGGCGCATTGCCGTTGCCCCCGACCTCGCCGCGGTCCGCGTCCTCATCCTCACCAACTACGGGCTCGACTCCTACGTCTTCGCCGCACTCCGCGCGGGCGCCAGCGGCTTCCTCCTCAAGGACGCCGACCCCGCCGACCTGCTGCAGGCCGTCGACGTCGTGGCTCGCGGCGATGCGCTGCTGGCCCCGGCGGTCACGCGTACCCTCATCAGCGAGTTCGTCGCCGGCCCGCCGCCGGCTGACCCGGCGGCCGGACGCGACGTGCTGACCGCCCGCGAACAGGAGATCGTCGAGCTCGTCGCCCGGGGACTGACCAACGACGAGATCGCCGAGCGTATGGTGATCAGTCCGTTGACCGCCAAGACACACGTCAACCGGGCGATGACGAAGCTGCACTGCCGCGACCGTGCCCAGCTGGTCGTGTGGGCGTACGAGTCGGGGCTGATCACGCCGCGTCGCCGATGACAGCCGGTCGGCGGCATGCCAGGCAGTTGGTTTCGGCCTGGTAAGCGTCCGGCGCGGTGAACCAGTCGGATCCGCCGAAAAGCGTCACCGAGCGGAAGCCCTGGCCGAAGCGGTACGGCTGACCGTCATCTGCCGCTCCTCGGTCTCGTCGACCGCATACCCGACAGGACACTCGAAAGGTGCTGCGCACCGGACGTGCATCCGGACGTCGAGGGACGCGGGTCCGGATGCTCGCATGGCCGATGCCTAACCGGGTACGGCAGGGGCTGTGACCGCAGGCTGGGACCTGACGCGGCGGGGGTGAGCATGGGACGCTACGACGACGAGGTGGTCGGGCTGGCAGCGCCGCTGGCGGACCCGGGCGACCTGGACGTGCTGCTGGACCGGATCGGGGACGCCCGGGTGGTGATGCTCGGCGAGGCGAGCCACGGCACGCACGAGTTCTACACCTGGCGCGCGGCGATCACCCGGCGGCTGATCGGGGAGAAGGGCTTCTCATTCGTCGCCGTGGAGGGCGACTGGCCCGACTGCGACCGGGTGGACCGCAGCGTCCGTTGCCAGGCCGCAGCGTCCAGCGACCCGCGGGACGCGCTCGCCACCTTCGAGCGCTGGCCGACCTGGATGTGGGCCAACGAGGAGATCATCGACTTCACCCGCTGGCTGCGTACCCGCAATGCGGGGGTGGAAGAGCCCAACCGCGCCGGGTTCCACGGCCTGGACGTGTACTCACTGTGGGAGTCGCTGCGAGAGATCATCACCTGGCTGCAGGAGCACGACCCGGAGCAGGTGCCGGCGGCGCTGGCCGCGTACCACTGCTTCCAGCCGTACGACGAGGACCCCCAGCAGTACGCGCTGGCAACCCGATTCGTGCCGAACAACTGCGAGAACGAGGTGGTGGACCTGCTCGTCGGACTGCGCGAGCGAGCCATGACCGACGGCCCGGGCCGCTTCGGGACCTGGCAGAACGCCGAGATCGTCGCCGGGGCCGAGCGCTACTACCGGACGATGGCGCGCGGTGGCCGGCAGTCGTGGAACGTCCGCGACCGGCACATGGACGACACCCTCGACCGGCTGCTGCGGCACTACGGGCCGGGATCGAAGGCGGTCGTCTGGGCACACAACACCCACGTCGGAGATGCCCGCGCCACCGACATGGCCGACGCCGGAGAGGTCAACATCGGCCAGCTCGCCCGGGAGCGGTACGGTCCGGACCAGGTCGTGCTGGTCGGCTTCGGCACCCACCACGGAACGGTGGTGGCCGGTGACGCCTGGGGCGCGCCGATGGAGGTGATGCCGGTGCCACCCGGCCGCCGGCACTCCCTGGAGGAGGCCCTGCACAACGCCGCCCCCGCGCAGGCCCTGTTCGTCTTCCCTGGCGACGGCAACCCCGACGTGCTCACCGACGAGCTCGACCACCGGGCGATCGGAGTCGTCTACCACCCCGAGCGGGAGAGCATCGGCAACTACGTACCGACGGTGCTCGGCGACCGCTACGACGCCTTCTGCTGGATCGACGAAACCCAGGCGGTCCGACCGCTACGCGTGCCGCCCACCAGCCTGGCCGAGCCCGAGACGTATCCGTCCGGCGTCTGAGGACGGCGCCGCGAATCAGATCCGAGGGCCGTTTGCCGTCGGACGCCTGGGGCAGTCGCGCGGGCCCAGCCAGAGTCAGGCGGGTGAGGGCGTCCTCGCGCAGGTACACGTTTCTGGGATGTTCGACCTGGTTGGCGAGGGCATACTCCTCCGGGAACCGGCAGCGGTGGTAGGCGGTGCCCTGGTTGTACTGGCCCTTCATGCGTCGGTCGCAGGCGGCGCAGTAGATCATGCCCCGTCGAACCCTCCGGGTGGTTCCTTCTGCCCTTCGGGTTGGGTACGGGCACCGGCGGCGTGCTGATGCGCCCGCGCGACGGTCGAGTCGACGCTGACGTCCCAGGTGCAAGGCGTACGCCTTCATGATCTCCTGCGTGGTGCGGTTGCCGGCCGCATCCCACGTTTCGAGCTTCAGGGCGACGTACCCGTTGGTGTCCGCCAGCTCGGGGTGGCGGACGGTCACCTCGTGCCGCCCGTCGCCTTCGAGGTCGACGTCCTGTGCGGCCTGCCACGATCCGCCCCCGTCGACGGACGTCCAGACCTTCAGACCGGCCAGGCGCGGCGATCCGGTGTGGCCGGCCGCTCGTGACGTGATCTGCATATGCCGCCGGTGGCGCCCAGTGAAAAACCGCTACCCGCCCTGACCGATCGGGAGGCCGCCCAGGAGGGGTGGAAGGTCCTGAGCAAGCCGCGCTGCTGCCCGCCGCGCCACCCGAGTCGTGCAGGCCATCCTCGTCGACCGCCCCACCGGCGCCTCCGTGGCCGGGCGCACCTATGACCTCCAAGCCGCCGAAGGCGTCCGCTACCCACGATGACAAGGGCTCATAGTTTCGTAGTCCGGCAATCTCTCCGTAAGGGTTCGCTCAGTTCCCGTGACCTCGTTGGTCATGTGCGGCCACAACAGTCATTGCGCTTCCGGTTGATCTCCAAGCGAGTGAGAGTCTGTTGTGTCTGCCCTGTGCCGTGCCCTACGCCACGCCTGGCGTTGCTTCTGCGGCGTACTCGTACTGGTGCTGATGGGGGTGCTGGTTCCGGATTCGGCCTCGGCGCATCCGTTCGGTGCCCCACAGCAGATCGTGGTCGCAGGCGAGGGCGATCACGGTGTGCGGGTCCGCTGGCTTGTCGGCGGTACCGATGACCTGACCCTGCTCGGCATCGCCCTCGGCGTGCTCCCGGAGGACCGGGTGATGCTGGACGGTGCGGTGATCTACAAGGCCTCCGACGCTGAGGCGTTGGCTGGGGCTCCCGAGTTCGCCGGGTACCTGACCGAGCGGATCAGCGTGACCCAGGACGGGCGGCCCTGCGAGGGCGAGGCCAGCGTGGCTGGCGACCTGGCCTCGGGCGGCGCCGCTGTGCTGTTCACCTGCCCCGAACCGGTGAGCACGGTGACCGTGACGTCGCGGATGCTCACCGACCTGCACGAGGCCTACCGGACGCTCGCCAGGGGCCCTGATGGGCAGAAGGCGGTGTACGACGCCACGCACGAGTCGGCGGACTGGACCATCAGCGCCGGCACGGGCACCGGTTCCCGCCTCGCGTCCACCCGGACCGCCGCCGCGGTGTCTGCGGGCGGGAGTGCCCTGCAACTGTCGGTCGTCGGGGGCGCCCTGCTGGCCGCCGGAGCGGCCGGGACTTTCTGGTACCGCCGGCGCGGACGAAAGGCCTGAACCATGAACGCCACCACCAGCGCCGGAACCGCAGCGGCACCCCTCGGCTCCGGCCCCATGGCCCTTCTCGAGGTCGATCTCTTCGGAGCCGCTGCCTTCGGCGACCGGCTGATCGAGACGGTGCAGTCGCCGGGTTTCGTGCCGGTGGCACTGGTGATCGCCTTCGTGGCTGGGGCTGCGCACGGGCTCGCTCCCGGCCACGGCAAGAGTCTCGCGGCGGCGTACCTGATCGGCTCCCGGGGCCGGGTCCGCGACGCTGCCTGGCTGGGCTTCTCGGTGGCCGTGATGCACACGCTCTCGGTGCTGGCCATCGCGGTCGCCTGGACCTTCTTCTCCCTCTCGGACCTGGTCAGCCTCGAGCGACTGACCACCGGACTGCAACTGGCGGCTGGGCTGACCGTCGTCGCCGTCGGGCTCTGGCTGCTGCGACGCCACCTGAGTCGACACGGCCACGCGCACAGTCACGCGCACGGCCACGACCACGGCCACGGCCACGGACATGGCCACACCAGCACATCCCGCCCGGGTCTCCTCCTCCTCGGCATGTCCGGCGGCCTGACGCCCTCGCCGGCGGCCTTCCTCGTGCTGGTGACCGGCATCTTCGCCGGGCGGGCCGGGTTCGCCCTCGTCCTCGTGGTCTGTTTCGGCCTCGGGCTCGCCGCGGTGCTCTTCACCGTCGGCCTCATGGCTCTCACCGGCCGCTCCCTCGTGACGCGCGCCGCCAAGTCCCACGTCCTCCTGCAGCTGGCCACCCGGGTAGCCCCGGTGCTGGCCGCCTGCGGGATCACCCTCATCGGCGTCGGCATCTCCGCCGCCGCCGTAGCCGGCCTACCCGGCACCTGACCTGCTCCCTCGGCCTCCCGGCCAGCCTGCCCACAACAGCAACAGATGACCCCCGAAAAGGAGATGTCGTGACCACACGACTCCATCCGTACGCCCGGAGGTGGCGCCGCCTGAGCGCGGCCGCCCTCGGGCTCGCGGTGGCCGGCGGCGCGCTGATGTCGCCCGCCCAGGCCGCTCCGACCCTGCTCGGCACCAGCCAGGCTGCCACAGTCCCGGCGGCCGACGTGCTCGACGTCGCCTTCACCGGCGGCACCACCACCGACCGGGCCCAGGGCCTCGCCCCCACCACCTGGGGCGCTCCGAGCTACGCCACCGACGCGGAGTTCGGCCACGACCTGCTCAAGGTGGACGGCGTCGACGACGCGGTCTCCTTCGACTTCACCAACCAGTGGAGCAAGTTCTCCACCGGCTTCGCCATCGAGTGCGTCTTCCGGGTCGACGCCACCATGCCGGTGAGCCCCGAGAAGGACCTCTGCTCCGACAAGGAGGCCGGCGGCTTCTCGATCTACGTCAACGGCGGCAACCTCGGCACGATGGCCCACATCGGCGGCGGCTACAAGTCGCTGCTGGCTCCGATCAGCGGTAACCGCTGGTTCCACGCCGTCTCGGTCTGGGACGGCCGGACCCTGAGCCTCTACCTCAACGGGCAGTTGGCCGGCTCGACCGCGGCCACCGGTACGCTCACCCCGCCGGCGTCCGCCGCGCGCCGCTTCGTGATCGGCGCCGACGCCGCCCCGACCGGCGTCGGCCAGTTTGCCCCGCCCGCCTCGTTCGCCGCGAGCAAGGTCTGGAGCACGGGACTGACCAGCGCTCAGGTTGCCGAGCTGGCGTCGGCCTACAACACCAAGCCGCCCGTCCCGGCGGCCGACGTCCTCGACGTCGACTTCGACGACGGCACCCCGAAGGACGACGCGCAGAACCTCGCCGTCACCATCCACGGCGACCCGGCGATCGCGCAGGACACCGCGGTGAAGGCGCGGGTCGCCTCCTTCGACGGCTCCGACGACGCCTACTCCTACGCCTTCGGCGACCAGTGGAGCAAGATCAGCACCAAGGTCTCCATCGAGTGCACCCTGAAGTCCAACGGCACCCTGCCCAACAGCGGTGAGCACTCCGTCTGCTCGGAGAAGGAGGGCGGCGGCTACTCGATCGTGATCTACGGTGACAAGCTGACCTTCACCGCGCACGTCGGTGGCGGCTACAAGTCGGCGCAGACCCAGATCGTTTCCGGCCGTTGGTACCACGCGGTCGGCACCTGGGACGGGCAGACGATCCGGCTGTACGTCGACGGCGTCCTCGCGGCCGAGGCACCGGCCGCCGGCGCGCTCGGGCTGCCCGGTGGCGCCGCCCGCAACGCCTTCTACATCGGCGCCGACGCGGTCAACCAGTTCTGGGCTCCGGCCTCGGTGCTCAACACCCGGATCTACTCCAAGGTGCTGAGCCTCGACGAGGTCAAGGCGCTCAACATCGCCGCTTTCGGCGACGTCCGTGACGCGGGCGTTGCCGTCACCTCGACCGTCCCGGCCGAGGGTGCCCACCTCCGCAGCCCGACCGAACTCAAGATCACCGTCACCAACCAGGGCAACGCCACCGGTTGGCGGTACCTGCTCGACGGCGCGCCGGTGCAGGTCGGCCAGGAAATCGGCGCCGGCCTGAAGTCCGGTAGCCACACCCTGCAGATCTCGGCGACGGACGTCTTCGGCAAGCCGATCAGCAAGACCGTGAGCTTCACCTCCGACGCCATTCCGGCCAGCGGCGGCACCGACGTCGGTCAGGGCAGCGGCCGGGTGACCCTCTCCGCGATCGCCCACAACCCCGACGGCGGCGAGGTCACCACCACCTTCAAGCAGGCCACCCCGAGCGTCCCGACCGGCGGCATCCAGGGTGTCGTCCCGGTGATGCCTTCGACGTTGGACTTCTCCTACAGCGAGGGCAGCCAGATCGGCACCGCACCACGCCCCGACGGCAATGCCATCGACAGCCCCTCCACGGGCGACATCCCCTTCCAGCGGTACGACGTCCAGGTACCGGCGTCGGCCGAGCGTCGCCAGATCCTGTGGAACGGTGTGGTCGACCCCGCGCGCGCGGTCTCGCTGCACGCCTGGAACCGCACCACCCAGGCATGGACCGAGCTCGCCACCGCCCGTGGCCAGGCCGAGGGTGAGACCGCGCTGAAGGCCGTCGTCCGGCCGGAACTGGTCGACAACGGCGTGGTCCACGTCCTGGTCACCGGCCAGGACCCGTTCGCCGACGACCTGGCGCCGCGCGACGCCACCGCCGGCGCCCCGGCCAACCGGGACCACTTCGGGGACCCGTCGACCTACGACTTCTCGCTGGCCCACTTCACCGACACCCAGTACCTCGCCGAGGGCGCGGTCGGTGGCACGTACGACGACTTCGACGGCATCGACGAGCCCAGCGACAAGATGACGATGGAGGAGCAGGCGCTCTGGGCGAAGTCCTACCGGGACACCACCCAGTGGCTGGCCGACAACGCCGCCAAGCGGAAGATCGCCTACACCGCGCACACCGGTGACATCACGGAGAACGACTACTACGACCCGCTGGCCACCGATGCCAACGGCAACCTGCTCCGCCCCGGTCTGGACGAGCAGGTGACCAAGGAGTTCCAGTTCACTGCCGAGGCGCAGCGCACCCTGGACACGGCTGGACTGGTCAACCAGGTCGTCGCGGGCAACCACGACAACCAGGGCGGTGCCGAGACCGGCCCGAACTCGCGGTTCAACCGGTACTACGGCCCGGAGCGCTACTACGAGGGGTCCAAGCTGTGGCCGGCCGAGTACAAGGCGTCGTACCACGCCTGGGACGAGACCACCGACGCCTCCGGCGCCGTGGTCACCCGCGGTAAGGACAACCAGAACAACTACGTCCTCTTCTCCGCGGGCGGTCTGGACTTCGTCGCGGTGGGCCTCTCCTACGGCGTCACCCAGGCCGAGGCCGACTGGGCCAGCTCGATTTTCCGGCGGTACCACGACCGTAACGGCATCCTGCTGACGCACGCCTACATCGCCCCGTCGGGTAAGCCGGACGGCCGAGGCGCCAACTTCTCCACCGACGGATCGCGGGCGTTCTCGAGCATCGTCGCGGCCAACCCGAACGTGTTCCTGGTCCTCGCCGGTCACGAGCACGGCGTCGGCACCAACCTCAAGACCGGGGTCGGCGTCACGGTCGAGCACAACGTGGTCGAGCTGCTCGCGGACTACCAGTTTTACAAGATGACCGCCGGCGAGCTGTGGCCGGAAAAGGTCGACGCCAAGGGCAACCTCGACCTCGACGGCGACGGCACCGTCGACCACAAGAAGGACGACCTGCTGCAGTTCGGCGCCAGCTTCCTGCGGCTGCTGCAGATCGACGTCGACCGGGCCCAGATGAGCATCGACACCTACTCGCCGATGCTCGACAACTTCGGTGCCACCGAGTACGACGACCGCAAGCGCTACAACGGCGCGGAGGACAACATGGTGCTGCCGATCGACCTGTCGTCGCGGAAGACCAGCTTCAGCACCGACAGTCTGGTTCTGGTCACGCCGACCGACACGGTGATCGGTCAGGACACGGTCAAGTCCGGCTGGCCGGCCACGGTGAACTGGAGTGGCCTGACCGAGCGCGAGCTCTACGCCTGGACCACCACCAGCCGCACCGGCGACGGTGACCAGGTGGGCTCGGTCGACCAGTTCGGCGGCATCTTCATCGCCACCGCCGCCGGCACGGACGTCACCGCGCCGGTGCTGACCGTCGCGGCCTCGACCTCGGTCAAGCAGGGCCAGGCCTTCGATCCGCTGGCCGGGGTCACCGCGGTGGACAACACCGACGGCGACGTCACCGACCGGATCCAGGTGATCGGCACCGTCGACACCGCCACCCCGGGTAGCTACCCGCTGACCTACCTGGTCTCCGACACCAACGGCAACCAGGCGGTCGCCAACCGGGTCGTCACCGTCACCCCGGCCGCGACCGTGGAACTCACCCCGACCTCGGTCCGGGCCAACGACGTGCAGGTCAACTGGAAGCAGACCTTGAAACTGACCGCGGCCGTCACGCCGACCACGGCGACCGGCCCGGTGCAGTTCATGATCGGTGAGGACGTGCTCTGCGAGGCCCCGGTCAAGAAGGGCATCGCCTCCTGCACCGTCAAGATGCTGCCCAACCCCGGCACCCACAAGGTGCGGGCGGTCTACGGCGGCGACAAGACCCACGCGGCGTCGTACGACGAATTCATTCTGACGGTGGTCGATCACAAGCGCTGATCGAGGGGTTCAACGGGGGACACCCCGGAGCGGGGCCGGTCACATCGGGCCGGCCCCGCTTCACGTCGTACGCCCGGTACTACGACTTCCTGGCGGGCCAGGCGCCGGTCGCGGCCGGCCAGCCGGCGTGCTCCACGGCCCAGGCCAGGACGTGGTCGGCGACCTCCTCCCACCCCCTCTGCGCGGGCAGCAGGTGCGCCATGCCTTCGTATTCCTTGATCTCGGTGATGGTCTTCGACGACTTGTAGTGCTCGGCGTTGGACCGCTGCACACTCGGCGGCATGAGGTGGTCCTCGCTGCCGGAGACGAACAGTAGCGGCGCCCGGTTGTCGTTGTGATAGTCGACGTGGATGTCCTGCGGGCCGGGCTGGAAGTTCGCCAGCACGCTGTTCCAGAGGATCCGCCCGGATGCCGGGATGTGGTACCGCTGGTAGAGATCGAGGGACTCTTCCTCGGTGAAGGTGTTGGCGAACGTGTACTTCCACTGCTCGGGCGTCAGGCCGACGGCCTTGTGCCGGTTCGCCGGGTCCTTCAGCACCGGGAACGTCGACTTGATCTGGGACAGCGGCGTGACGAGCACGCCCTCGGTCGCCGCGGAGTTGAGCGCCACGCCCGCGGCGCCGAATCCGTGGTCCAGCAGAACCTGCGTGAACGCACCGCCCGCGGAGTGGCCGATGATGATCGGCGGCTCGTCGAGGGCGCCGACCACCGACTCCAGGTGCGAGATGATCGCCGGGGCCGTCACCTCCTCGATCGGCGTCGGGTCGGCGTTGAGTGCCTCGACCTCCACCTCGAATCCTGGGTAGGCGGGCGCGATGACGTGGTAGCCGGCCCGCTGGTAGCGGTCGATCCAGTGTTCCCAGCTGCGCGGGGTCACCCAGAAGCCGTGGACGAGAACGATGGTCTTCATGCGGGGCGGCCTTTCCGGCGAGGTATTCGATGTGCTGAGTTACACCAATTAGACCGAATAGCTCGGCGGGATGTGACAGGAACGAATCAAGGCGGCCTTGTGCTCGGGCCGTCTCCAGACGTGGCCGGGCTGGTGTACATCGCTGCTCTTGAGCTGGAAGCCGTGATCTGGTGGCGCAGCGCCAGGACCTCTACGCCCTTGTCCCGGGTCGCTGATCGGATGCAGCCGCAGCAACGCGAACGCGTTCGTCACACCGAGACAGGCGTACAGCCCGTCAGGCGCCTGGACGACCTCGATGACGACACGACCGCGTTCGGGCGGCTCCGGGTCTGGTTCGCAGATCACCCGGCCGAAACCGAGTTCGGAGGCAGCCTGGTGCGGCGTGTCGGTGTGACCATGGTCAATGGATGGCGTATCCGGTTCGGTGGGACGGCGACGCGTGGTACAGGCGTTCTTCACCACCACCCCGCCCGCGTACGCCCACGTCCTGACCGAGGGCGCCGGCATCCACTCGCCGTGTCCGCCGTCTCTTCGCCCAAGGGCTCCAGTCCGCCGACGGCTCACCGGCGTCCGGATTTGCCGCGAGCCGCGCGGTGTGGTCGTCCGACCGGATCTGCCGATGAGCAGACGTTCGCCCCGCGCCGGGATCCAATAGGTTGACTCTGATCAGGTCAATCCGACCGACCGGATTCCCTGTCACCGAGGGGCCACGTCGGCCCCGGGGTAGTGATGGGCGATCGCGAAGATGTGCGGGAGGCTGTACGACTGCCATGAGCTCTGCACGTTCACCTTCCGAGCCCCTTTACTTCACCGAGCGTGGATCGGGGCCGCCCCTCCTGCTCGTGCATGGGTTGATGGTCACCGGCGAGATGTTCGAGCCGGTGATAGAGCACTTCGCCATCCGGCATCGCGTGATCGTTCCCGACCTGCGCGGCCACGGGCGGAGCCGGGGACTTCCGCCGCCGTACGCGGCGACGCAGCTCGCATCTGACCTGTCGCAGATGCTCGACCATCTGGGCATCGACTCCGCCACCGTGCTCGGCTACTCGCAAGGCGGTGCGATCGCGCAACAACTGGTCCTCGACTTCCCCGGTCGATGCGACCGTCTTGTGCTCGCTTGCACCTTCGCGTTCAACATGGCGACCCGTCGCGAAAAGGTTGAGGGTCACCTCGTGCCGCTGATGCTCCAGGTCCTCGGCATGCGGCTGTCGGCCAAGGTGGTCGTCTCACAGGTGGCACCCGAGCTCGGCAAGGAACGTGCCGACTGGCTCGCCGCCATCATGGCGGACCAGGACCGCAAGTTGATGGTGTCGGCCTGGAAGCAGACGATGGCTTTCGACAGCAGGCGCCGGCTGGCGGAGATCGCACGTCCGACGCTCATCATCGCCGCTTCGGACGATCAAGCGGTACCGATCCACCACGCGAGGATGCTCCACGACGGCATCGCTGGTTCCCGGCTGGTCATCATCGACGATGCTGACCACGCGCTGATCTGGACGCACTCCGACGAGTTCGAGCGTGTGACCGACGACTTCCTCGGGGCCTGATCGGGCAAGGTCCGCGGCCAGATGGGCTGCCGTCCAAATTTGTCTGTCCTGACGGAGTGGGCGGCCGATGGCAGGGCGACAGGTGAGGGGATCGGCGGCGGGTGTCACATCCGGATCTGTTGCCGCTGACAAAGCGCGGCATCCGTGGGCGCGCCATGGGCCGTATCCGCGGTGCCCGATCGGCGACGAGAGTGACGAGCGGGGTGGCGGCGTCAACCCGGCCGGTGTAGCCAGGCCTCCTCGCCGCCGACACCCGCGCCTGATCGTCCAGGTCACGCAACGCCAGAACCAGCGCGCGGAGTAGTCCCGAGGATCGAGAAGAACACGCCCTGTGGATCGGTGAGCACCGCGAACCGGCCCCGCGTCAGGTCCGTCGGTTGGACGGCGACCGTCGCGCCCATCCCGAGCGCCTCGGCGACGAACCTGTCGGTGTCGGTGACCGCGAAGTAGACCATCCAGTGGGACGGGAGGTCACCCCAGTCTTCGCCGATCATGGGCATCATCCCGGCGACGGGACGACCGTCCAGCTGCCAGGTGGTGTAGGTGATCGAGCCCATCGGTTGGTCGTCCGCCGCCCAGCCGAACACCGACCCGTAGAACTCCTTGGCCCGGTCCCACTCCCGCGTGGTCAGCTCGGCCCAGGTCAGCGAGCCGGGCACGTCGAACACCTCGGCCCCCGGCATGCCGAGCGACTGCCACACCCCGAACGGCGCCCCGGCCGGGTCGGCGAAGAGCGCCGTCCGCCGGGAGCCGGGGACGTCGAAGGGCTCGGTCAGGATCCGGCCGCCGGCGGCGGTCACCCGCTGGCAGGCCCCCTCGGCGTCGTTGGTCGCCAGGTAGGGCATCCAGGCAGGCGGCCGTTGCGGGCCGGCCCCCAGCCCGGCACCGGCCACCGGTTTGCCCTGCTGGTGGAAGACGAGGTGACCGTCAGCCGCGGGTTGCCGGTCCGCCTCGGCGACGGCCCAGCCGAACAAGGGCGCGTAGAAGCGCGCCGCGCCGGGGAGGTCGGTGGTGACCAGGTCAACCCAGGCGGGTGCTCCCGGTGGGATATCTGTCATGGCTTCGGCTTCGCTTCCTCTGCTCGGGCAACTCTCGGCGGGATGGCGGCGGGCGGGCCCGACAGCCGACAGCCGACGGCCGTCAGCCGGCACCGGCGCGGGCGAGGGCGATGACGTTGAAGAGGGCGCCCTGCGGGTCGCGAAGGCCGGCGCGGCGGCCGGCCGGGCTGGCCCGAGACGGGACCAGGATGGTGCCACCCAGCTCGCCGGCGCGGGTGGCCGCCGCGTCCGCGTCGACCACGGAGAAGTGCACCGACCAGTAGGCGGACGAATTCTCCGGAAAGTCGTCGCCGAGCGGCATCAGCCCCGCCACGATCTGCGCGCCGTGCCGCCAGCCGGTGTTGGTGATCGTTCTCATCGGCTGGTCGTCCGGGTGCCAGCCGAGGACCAGCTCGTAGAAGACCTTCGCGCCCTCCGGGTCGGGGGGTGACCAGCTCGTTCCAGGCCATCGCGCCGGGGATGTGGAACACCTCGGCGAGTTCCGGGTGGCCAGGTCGGTCCAGCAGGGCGTGCCCGGCGGGACGGTGCTCACGTCGACCCCTCTCGACTGGGGGGCGGCCACCGCCGGCACGCCCTGCCGGCATCGTGGCACCGTTCGCGCGTCGTACGGGGCGGATCGGGCGAATCGTCAGCTGAACCGTCGTCCGGATCAGCCGCGATGCGAGCGCCGCCGTGACGACTACGGATGTCCGGGCTCGGGCTTTCGAGGCGGCTTTTCTATCCTCTGTTCACCGATCCGCCGCGGCAGGTAGGCGGTCGTCCCCCGCGAGGCTGCCGAAGGACAGGGCGAAGGCCAGCGGGAGGAACAAGTCCCACCGGGGTGGACGGACTACGGCGGAAAGGGCCGCGCGGGCGATCGGCGCGTGGTCGACGCCGACCCCGCCCCTCAGTGCTCGGCACCAGGACAAAAATTGGTGGCCTCGCCAGCCCGTCCCGCCCTACCTTGCAACTGGATCTTCTTCTCCGACCTACTCACGAGAGGACTTCACCCCGCGTGACGCCGCCTGCTCTTTAGACCTGACACCATCCCCGCGCATCGGTCGCCGACGTCGCCGTCGGCTCTTTCCCATGCCCTCCGTCAGGTCTTAAGAGAGATCATGTCTACGCGTCCTCATATCGTTCTGTCCTGGGCCGTTCGGCTCACGCGCCTTCCCCTGCTCGCATTCCGCTGCGTTTACTGCCATTCCGGCCTCGTCAGCGCCGGCGACGGGAAGTTCCGCGTCAATGCCAACGGCAAATTCCTCGACACCTGGCGCCTGGTCGCCTGCGTTTCCTGCGACCGCGCCAGCAAAGTCACCGTTCATGATCGCGTCCCGGTCCGGTACCTGGATCCGATCCTTCTGGGGGGCCACTCCGGTACCTTCCCTGCCCTCGTCGCCCGCGTCCTTCTCGACCGTCCTGCTCTGAGCCGCCGCCGTGGGCCTGAGCCAGGGCGAGAGGCAAGGTGGCCTTGCCCCGGACTGCATCACGCGGCGGTCCACGCGCGGTCGCTCGCGACCGGGCGCGAACGAGGGTCAGGGCCGGCCCGATACCGGCGACGAAGGTGAACGCCCGGATGCACCCATCCGGGCGCGCCGGTGAGCGGACGTCCGATCTTCGGGGGCAGGAGGGTCTGTCAGGGCGAGGCCGGCTGCGTTGCGCGTTGTCAATCTGCGGGTGCCGGCTCGGCGGGCCGCGGCGTGAAGAAGCGGATGATGTCGTCGGCTGCGGTGGGGGAGAGCATCATTGCTTGGACTCGTGCGGACATTTCGGCAATCGGCTGGATCCTGGTGAACATCGCCTCCTCGTACGTCTGGATCGCCGCGTCGGGGTCGGCGGGGTCGGCGGCGAGTTCGGCGGCGAGTTCGGCGGCGTCGAGCATGGCTTGGTTGGCGCCCTCGCCGACCGGCGGCATGAGGTGCGCGGCGTCACCGATGAGGGTGATGCCCGGTTGGTGGGCCCAGCGTGTACCGGTGGGCATCGCCTCGATCCTGCGTGGGGTCGGCGGGCTGTCGCCGGCCTCGATGAGTGCGGTGAGGCTGGGGTCCCAGCCGTCGAACATGTCCAGCAGAGCACGCTTGCTGCGGTAGGTGTCGAGGTGGCGATCGTCCGCGGGTAGGGAGATGCCGACTCGGATGCTGCCGTTGCCGAGGCGTTGTGCTGCCAGGATCTGGTTCACGCCGATGCACCAGAGGTTTCCGGGGCCGACCAGATCGGCGAGATCCGGGTGGCGCCGGTCGACGTCGCTGATGGTGAGCTCGGCCAAGGTGGCCACGGAGGACAGTGTCGCGTCGGTCAGCAGCGACCGGACGACCGAGCGTGCGCCGTCCGCGCCGATGAGGACGTCGCAGTCGGTGCTGCGGCCGCCATCGAACGTCAGTCCGAAGCCTCCGTCGGGTCGTGGCGTCGCCGCGACGAGCCGGTGCTGCCAGGCCACCGCGTCGCCGGGGAGCGAATCGAGCAGAAGATCACGCAGTGCGCTGCGGTCGATCTCGGGGCGCCCGGAGTATGAGCCGGGTTGTGGCTTGTGGTGCACGAGGGTGCGTCCGGCCGGGTTGAGGATGCGATGTTCCTCGCCTTCCGGCCGTGCCTCGGACCGGAAACGGCCGGCGAGGCCCGCATCGGCCAGGGCCCGTTGCCCGGACTCCGGGTGCAGGTCGAGCGATCCGCCCTGTGATCGCGCGGACCGGCTTGCCTCGCGTTCGTACACCACCGCGTCGATGCCGTGCCGGTGCAGGATCCGGGCCAGCGTCAGGCCGCCGAGGCCACCACCGGCGATCGCGATTCGCATCACCATCTCCGTTACCGTACGCTGTATCGTATGGATACGCCGTACGGTAGCGCACCGCTGCCCGTCTGGGAACGGCCCGAGCCTCAGCCGCGGGCGGCGCCGGTGCCGCTGAGCCGCGCGAAGATCGCCGCCGCGGCTATCCGGCTCGCCGACGCACACGGCCTCGAGGAGCTGTCGGTACGCAAGATCGCCAAAGAGCTCGGTGTCGGTCCCATGCGGCTCTATGACTACGTGTTCAACAGATCCGAACTTCTCGACCTGATGGTCGACGCCGTGTATGCCCAGATCGCCGAGGCCGGCCAGCACTCCGAGTGGCGCGCCACGGTACTGGCCATCGTTCACCGGACCCGCGACGCCGCTCTTGATCATGAGTGGTTCGTCGACCTGCTCGGCGCAAGGCCGCATCTGGGTCCTCACGCGCTCGCCGTGGGCGAAGCCACCGCGGCGGCGCTCAGCCAGGCCCCTGGCGTGCGCGGTATCGACGATCTCCAGCGGGCCGTGGGCGCCCTCAACGCGTTCATCGTCGGAGCACTCCGCAGGGAGATCACCGAGCGACGCACCGCCCGGTCAACCGGCACCGACGTGTCCGCTTGGCAGGCCGCCCTCGGGCCCTACCTGACACGCATGCTCGAAACGGGCCGCTACCCCACCATCGCCCGGCTCGTCATCGACGGCGCCCACCTCAACGCCGAGGAAACCTTCCACCACAACCTGATCACCATCCTGGACGGCATCACCAGCAATCCCCGCACGTGACCTACCGCTCGCACGCCAGTACCGGCTCACTACACCTCGATCAGAGATCCGGATCCGCCGCCGGCCGTGCGCGGGGACGTCACCCCTAACGGCCTGCTGATCTTCAAAGGCAGATCGAGTTTGCGGTACGGTGCCGCCTGACGAAGGCCGCCGACCGTGTGACGGTGCCGGCGATCGAGAAGCTGCCACATCCGCCGCACGATAGCCGGTCCCTGACTCGACGGCGATGTCGCTCAGCGACCGATCCAAGGAGTTCCGATGCCTCTGACGCCGGCCGACATTCACAACGTGGCCTTCAAGAAGCCCTCGCTCGGCAAACGGGGATACGACGAGGAAGAGGTGGATGCCTTCCTCGACGAGGTCGAACGTGAGATCCAACGGCTTGCGGACGACAACAGTGCTCTGCGGGCGCAGGTGGAGACCGGCGACGGCGGCCACGGCCGGCTGGGCCTGGAGTTGCAGGAACTGCATGCGCAGTTGGGCCGGCTGCAACGAGAGCGGGCGATCGCCGAGGAGGCCGCGCAGGACGCGCAGCGACAGTTGGAGTTGGCGCGCGCTCAGGCCAGGGAGGTCGCACCTGATGACGAGGGCAGAAGCCTGCCGGTGCTCATGATGGCGCAGCGTACCGCCGACGATTATTTGAGCAAGGCGCGTGCGGAAGCCGATGAACTGCTGTCGGGGACCCGAGCGACAATCGAGAGAATAGTTCGGGAATCGCAGGCCGAGGCACGGGAGACGGAGATGCAGGCCGTTGGCCGCCACAAGGAGGCCATTGAGGGCCTCGACGTCAAGGTGGCGGAGGCGCAGCGGCACATCATCACTCTCAATCATTTTGCCCAGGACTACCGCAAGCGCCTCCAGGAGCATCTGTCGAGCTTGATGAACGACATGGGTGGTGACGGCAGCAGGGACAACGACCGCGGTGCCGCTGAGCTGCCGGCCCAGCTCAGGCCCGAGATCTGAGGCACCGTCACGACCGCGGGTGGTTGTTTCGGTCGGTCCGCCGGCTGACGGCGGGGGACAGGGGCGCGGGTGGTCCGCTCCGATGTAGCTCTGCGCGAGGGCCGCTCGTAACGACGACGTTGTCTATGCGCTGCCATCCCTCTGCGCCGGCCGGGGTAGTCTGTCCGGCGCGACGCCGTGACCGCGGGCAAACTCCAGGGAGCCAAGATGCCACTAACTCCGGCCGACATCCACAACGTCGCTTTCAAGAAGCCTCCGATCGGCAAGAGGGGCTATGACGAGGAGGAAGTCGACGCTTTCCTCGACGGAATCGAACGTGAAATCATCCGGCTGATCGAGGAAAACGAATCGCTGCGCCGAAGGGTCGTGCAGGGCCCGTCGAACCACGAGGCCGACGGGCTCAGCGCAGCCGGCTACGCCGAGCTGTCAGAACTGCGGTCGAGGCTCCAGCGGGTGATCAGTGAGAAGGCGGACACCGAACGGGTCCGGGACCTGCTCCAGGCTGACCTGGAGCGCGCCCGCGCGCAGGCCGGGGCGCGCGCCGAAGGGGGCGCGCAGGACGGCCAGGTGGCCCGCGTGCTGGAAATGGCGCAGCAGACCGCGGATGGCCACATCGAGGACGCTCGACGCGAGGCGGACCGGCTGGTCGGGAGCGCCCTGGGTGAGGCGCAGACGCTGGTGGAGGAGGCCCAGGCGACCGCCGGACAGGCAGAGGAGACGGCCCTCCAGCGCTACCACGACGCCATCCTCTCGTTGGAGAACGAGCGCGACGCCCTACAGCGGAGGATTGAAGAGCTCACCGGCTTCGGGCGCGACTACCAGGAGCTCCTGCGACTCGAGGTGACGCGCCGGATGGACAACATGGAGGACATCCCCAAAGCCGGTCCGGTCCCGGTGTTCGATGAGAACGCCTGGCTCCGCTACCGGCTTCCGGGTCGGCAGAACGTCAGTGGCGACGTCCGCTGACACGCCGTGCGGCAGGTGCTGCTCGGCTCTCCGGTGAAGCCCACAGCGGCTGGTTCTGCCAGGTGTCCCCGATCGGCGCCCGCACCTGAGCCGGCGGTGGACAGCGGGCGCCCCGCATCGCGGACCGGCCTGGCCCAAAGGAGGGGGCGCTCGGCGGTTCCTGGCGTCGCTGGTCGTGCCTGCTCCCACCTGCCGGTCTCACCGAGCCGGCGCCGACCTGTGACGACCGGGCGGAGGCCACCGCCCCGGGCCGAGCATCCCGGGTCGGGGCTGCGCAACGGGGGTGGTGTCGGTGGAGCACCGGGTCGTGCTGGCCCCGGTCCAACGGGCCGTCTTCAACCCGGACGAAACGGCTGCGCCGTGACGAGCTGCCCGACCCGCTAGCCGCCCTGGACGCCCTGCTCCGGCTGCACCCGGCGCAGGAAGGAGGATCCTTCTACCTCACCCCATCCGGGAGTGGTATGCCCGGGTGGACCCGCGACCGTCGCACGCCCTCTCGTCGGACGGCCGGGTCAGGAGGTAGATCACCGGGTGCCTGGCGGGCGTACCTGGCATGCGGCGAGCCCAGAGCGGCCACGATGATGGCAAAGTGGAACAAAGTGGAAGTCTGTCGGCCTGGTGATGATTACCCTGTCGTAGGAGGTGAGCCATCATGTTGACAGACGCACCGGTGCAGGCGGCCATTCCCGCAAACGACATGGAGCGGGCCAAGCGGTTCTATCGCGATACCCTGGGCCTGACCATGTCGCAGGAAGCCGAGGACGCAGTCCATTTCGACTCCGGCGGAACGCGGTTCTTCATCTATCCCACATCGAACGCCGGGCAGGCGCCCCACACGTTGGCGGCCTGGCTGGTCGCCGACCTCGACGCCGAGATGGCGGACCTCCGGAGGCGCGGCGTGACGTTCGAAGAATACGATCTCCCTGGCCTCAAGACAGTCAACGGCGTCGCAGAGTTTCCGACGATGCGCGGCGCCTGGTTCAAGGACAGCGAAGGCAACATCCTCGGCGTGAGCCAGCCCCGCGAAGGTTGACCCCTGTAGTCGCCAGTCTGCCATGAATAACGACCATGAGATCTGGTCGATTTTGCCCCCGGCGCACACCCAAGCCCCCAACACTTCAGGTCAGGCCCGGCTGCCACAACGACAGCCAGGAGCTGCATCTGATGCGGGGCCTGAAGCAGCTGTTCGATCCGCGTGGGCTGATGAATCGCGGCAGGGTGCTGCCGGGGCGACCGCCTGTAGGGAGCGGTCACGGGCGGGTCGCGGCCACCACGGTGTCCAGGGCGTCGACCGTCTCGTCCCCCACCCGGACCGGACGCCGGGCCGTCTCGGCCCGGCTGATCTGCATGCCGGGCAGCTCGGCGACCACCATCTCCGGCGTCGGCAACACCGCGGGATCCTGCGGGCCGCCAGTGTCGGCGGTGAGGTTGGCCAGGTCGTGGGCGACGAGGACGAACGACCCGCCGGGGCGTACGGAGGTGGCCGCGTGCCGCAGGACGGTGGCCAGGTCGGGGCGGGGCAGGTGCAGGTAGGCGATGAGTACCAGATCGTAGGCGCCGGCTTCGGGCCGGTAGGTGGTGACGTCGGCGACCTGCCAGTCGATGTCGACGCCCCGTTCGCGGGCAAGGTCCTGGCCGCGTCGCACGGCCACGGCGGAGAAGTCGACGGCGGTGACGCGCCATCCGCGTTCGGCCAGCCAGACCGCGTTGCGACCTTCGCCCGCGGCCAGGTCGAGCGCCCGGCCCGGCGGCAGGTCGGCGGTCTCCTCGACGACGAACCGGTTCGGCTCGGCGGTCCAGACAAGTTCGGGGGCGTCGGCGTAGCGGGCATCCCAGTCGGCACTGTCCACGTTTCGGCTTCCGTTACCTTTCAGTGCGCTCTAGTGAGCACATGATCAGCAGTCCCGCCTTGCGGTGGGACGGTCCCGGTCTGACCGGCGGGCGCCGTGCCGGGTTGACGCTTCGTAGCCACCAGCCCGCCAGGGCGGGTCTTACGGTCGGCTCCACGTCCTGCCACCGGGCCACTCCCGGCGGTGTCGAACTGCGCCGCCAGGGCGGCCAGATTCGAGGCGGCGTTGCGGTCGCGGTCCATGACCAGGCCGCACGCCGCGCAGTGGTACTCACGCTCGGACAGGGCCAGCTTGGCTTTCGCCGCGCCACAACCCGAGCAGGTCTTGGAGGACGGATACCAGCGGTCGGCCACCAGCAGACGGCCACCATTCCATCTGGTCTTATACGCCAGCTGGCGGCGGATCTCGGTGAATCCGGCGTCGGTGATGTGCCGGGCCAGACGCCGGTTTCGCAGCATGCCGGTGACGTTGAGGTCTTCGACCACGATCGTGGCGTGCTCGCGAGTCAGCCGCGTGGTGAACTTGTGCAGTCCGTCGCGGCGCAGGTTCGCCACCCGGGCGTGTGCTCGGCCGAGCCGGTTCGCGGCGCGCTGCCACCGGTACGACGCGCGGCGGCCGGTGCGCCGATCCGGGCCCTGCTTACGCGACAGCGCCCGGCCGAATGTCCGCAGCCGGGCCTGTGCACTAACGAGGTGGCGCGGGTTGGGTACCAGTTCACCGGTGGACAGCACCGCGAGGTGCTTGATACCCACGTCCACGCCGACCACCGACCCCGGTCGGGCTGGGGCGCCTTCGGCGCGCTCCACCTCGCAGGTGAACAACACGTGCCAGCGTCCGCCGTCACGGCGCACGGTGGCGGACATAATCCGCGCTGTGCCGTTGTCCAGGCGGCGGGCGAGTTTGCGGGCCGACTCGTGCAGCTTCAACCGGCCCAGCCGGGGCAGCACCACGTGCATGCGGTCGGGTTCGACCCGGATCGCCCCGGTGGTGAACCGCACCGACGGGGTGGTGCGGCGGCGGGACTTGAACCGGGGGAATCCAACCGGCCGTCCCTTGCGCTTGCCTGAGCGGGAGTCGGCCCAGTTCTTCAGGGCGCGGGCGAGCGCGTCCAGGCCGGTGTTGAACGCCTCTTTGGAGCAGTCCCGCCACCACGGCGCGACGTCCTGCTTGGCGGTGTTCCACGCCTTGCGCAGCGCGGGCAGCGACCACGACACACTCTCGGTGAGCTGGTCGTCCGGCACGCCGTAGGTGCGCTCGGCGGTCCGCTGGTCCATGACCGCCTTGACCCGGGCGAGCGTCCAGTTGTGCGCCACCCGGGCCGCGCCGGCGTGCGCGAGCACGTCACGCTCCTGCCCTGGGGTGAGGTCCAGGGCGAAGCGGTACGCCTGGATCGTCTTCACGCCAAGCCCTCTGTGGCGGCCTCGACGGCGCGGCGGGCGCGGTTCGCCGCGGCGCGGCGGCCGTACAGGCGGGCGCACAGCGACGTCAGGATCTCGGTCACGTCGCGCACCAGGTCGTCGTCCACCTCGGCCGGGTCGACCACCAGCAGCCGTCGGCCCTGCGCGGCGAGAGCGGCTTCGACGTACTCAGCGCCGAAGCGGGCGAACCGGTCGCGGTGCTCGACCACAATGGTCGACACGGCCGGGTCGCGCAGCAGGGCGAGGAACTTCTTGCGGTGCCCGTTGAGCGCCGAACCGACCTCGGTCACCACCCGGGACACGGCCAGACGCTGGCCGGTGGCCCACACAGTGACCCGGGCGACCTGCCGGTCCAGGTCCGCCCTCTGGTCCGCCGATGAGACGCCGGCGTACACCACAACCTGCCCGGAGGCTGCCGCCGCGCCTGTCACCGGCTCGCCGACCATGATGAGCCGGCCAAGCCGGTACGTGGGAACGGGCAGCGTCCCAGCCTCGTAGCGCCGACGTGCGGTCGCATACGAAACGCCCGTCGCCGCTGCCCACTCCTTCAAGTTCATGCCGTCATTCTAGCGGACTCCTGAGCGCTCCTGACTATCGGAACGCCAGCAGTTGTCAACCCTTCGGGTTGGCGGCGTCTTCCGCCTCTCAGCATCGCCCGGCAGGTGAGGTGTGAGCGGGTCTTTCCCAGGCTCAGCCGCGGGCGGAGGTCTGTGAGTGTGAGCAGGTGGTTTCGTGCACGGCGATCCCCGCGGCTGTTGCGGTCGTGACCAGGGGAAACATCAGGAGCAGGGTGACGGCGGCGGCACCGAGCAGACCGCGTGCCGCCGACCTGGGTGGGGCGGGGGTGAGTAGTCGGCGCACCCGGTCCACGGCGGTGCCGCCGGCGCCGAGGGCGTGACCGGGGGTGGTGTCGGCGAGTCGGACGATGGCGGCGGCCACTGTGTGGCGGCCGTGCTGTGCGCCGGCCCGGTCGTCGGCGAGGTGCTCGACGAGGCGGCGGATCTCGTCCTCGGCGGCGCGGGCCAGGGGCAGCCCGGGCAGGGCCCGGTGGAAGGCCGCCGCGACGGCCACGAGCAGGTGGTGACGACCGCGTAGATGGGCGCGTTCGTGCCGCAGCACCGCATCGAGTTGCTGCGGGGTCAACGCGTCGAGCGCGCCACGGGTGACGACAACGTGTCCGGGTCTGCCGGGCAGGCAGTAGACCATCGGCGTGGCGTGCTCCACGACGGTGCAACCGCCCGTCGCTCCTGGTCGGGCCACGGGGGACAGCGCCGCCAGGTGGTGTCGCCGCCACCGTCGGGCCGCGTGGAGGGTGGCGACCGCGCTGATCGCGAGGCGGGCGGCGAGTGCGGCGGTGGCGGCCAGGGCGAGTGCGGCGAGGGTCCCGTTGGGAGCGCCGAGGCGGGCCAGCGCGCGGGCGCAGGCCTCGACGACGCCGTCGAGGCCGGCGGCGAGCGCGGCTGGCGGCACGGCGACGAGCAGCCCGGCGCTCAGCACGGCTCCGGTTGCCGAAGCCAGGGCGCCGAGCCACAGGCCGACTGCGACCCGTGGGGCGGCCCGACTCCAGGACCGGGCGGCGATGGCGCGGGGCGCAGCCACGGCGACGGCAGCTGCCCAGACGAGCAGGAGGAGACTGATCATGTCGACTCCTGCCGGTCGTGCAGGATGGCGCGCAGCAGGGCCGCCTCCTCGGGGCTCATGGTGTCGACGAACCGGGCGAGGGCGGCGTGCTGGTCGCTGGCGGAGGAGAGCGCGTCGGCCATCACCTGGCTGATGTGTTCCTCTCGGCCGATGCGGGGCCGGTAGCGGTAGGCGCGGCCGACGAGGTCCCGCTCCGCCCAGCCCTTGCGGTGAAGATTGTCCAGGACCGTCATCACCGTCGTGTAGGCCAGGCCCTTGTCGGCGAGCGAGTCGACCATCTGCCGGACCGTGAGCGGGGCATCCGCTGCCCAGAGCCGGTTCATCACCTCGGACTCCAAGGGGCCGAGGGAGCGTTCCGCGCCGCGGTCACGGCGCCCGGGCCTGATCACCGCTCGACCCTTCCGCCCGACGCGGGCACCGGGCACTGCCGTTCACCGAGCAGCCGCCGCCGCAGCGCCCAGCCGAGCAGGCCGATCGAGGCGGCGGCCAGTAGCGGTTGGGCCGGCGCGAACCAGGTCATCGCGCCGCTGGTGCCGAGCGCGAGCAGCACCAGCTTGTTGCAGACCGGGCAGCCCACCGCCAGCAGTGACAGCACACCGCCCACCGCGCCCACCTGTTGCTCCGCCCGAGGGGACCGCGTGGCGCCCGCAGGCCGGACGTAGGTGGCCAGCAGCAGGCCCGACAGCGTCGCCGTGACGACCAGGACCGGCCAGGCCCACCAGGTCACCGGAACGCTGCGGCCGAACAGGGGCGTGTCGAGCAGGTCGGTCGGCACGGCGATCACCACTGCGGTGACGACACCACCGACCACCGCGGCGGCCAGCCGGCGCGGCGTCCAGCTCCGCATGGTGCTCCTCCTCAGCTTCGTACGAACCATCATAGTACTAGAGTGGATAGTACTAAGACGGATAGTAGAAGTGTCCAGGGAGCCACCATGAAGCCCTCCGCCCGTTCCGCTCCGCGTCGGCCCGTACGCCGCGCAAGTGGGCCGCACGCCATCCGGCGCACCGCCGGATGGCTCGGTCCCGTGCTGGTCATCGCCGTGGTCGCCGTGCTGATCGTGCTCGGCCGGCCGTCCTCCGACGCAACGCCGGCCGTGCCCGGCGGACAGGCGGCAGGCCCCGGGGAAGACCGGGCGAACCCATTCGCCGGGCTGGCCCGACGGACACCGGGAGACCCGGTGGCACTGGGCGAGCCGGACGCGCCCGTCGTGATGCTGGAATACTCCGACTTCCAGTGCCCGTTCTGCCGACGGCACGCCCGGCAGGTCGAACCCCGGCTGATCCGCGAATACGTCGCCAAGGGTCTGGTCCGCATCGAGTGGCGGGACCTGCCGTACCTCGGGCCGGAGTCCCGGGATGCCACAGCCGCCGCCCGCGCCGCCGGCGCGCAAGGCAAGTTCTGGGAGTACCACCACGCGCTGTACGCCGAGGAACGGCGGGTCAACAGCGGGGCCCTGGACGACGAGGCGCTGCGCGCCGCCGCCCGCGAACTCGGGCTGGACCTGGCGCGCTTCGACGCCGACCGTGCCTCCGCGGTCACCACAGCCGCAGTCGACCGGGACGAGCAGGAGGCCACCTCGATGGGGATCACCGGCACGCCGGCGTTCATCGTCGGCGGCACCCCGATCATCGGCGCCCAGCCGTTCGAGGCGTTCAAGCAGGCCATCGACAAGGAGTTGGAGCTGGCGCGATGACCGACGTCGGCTACCTGGCCGCGCTGCTCGGCGGGACGCTCGCCTTGCTGAGCCCGTGCAGCGCGATGCTGTTGCCGTCGTTCTTCGCGTACGCGTTCGGCAGCCCCGGCCGCCTCGTGGCGCGCACCGGCGTGTTCTACCTCGGGCTCGCCGCGGTCCTGGTGCCCCTCGGCGTCGGTTCCTCGGCCATCGCCGGCGTGTTCTTCCGCAACCGCGACACCCTGATCCTGGTCGCCGGTTGGGCGATCATCGCGTTGGGTGTCGTACAACTGGCCGGACGCGGTTTCGCCTTCGGCCCCGCGCAGCGCTGGCTGGGCCGGCTGACCGGAGACTCCCCGGCTTCGGTGTTCGCCCTCGGCGCGGTCTCCGGGCTCGCCGGTTTCTGCTCCGGGCCGATCCTCGGCGCGATCCTCACGGTCGCCGCCACATCCGGTCAGCCCGCTTCCGGTGGGGCGCTGCTCGCCGTCTACGCCCTCGGCATGACCGCGCCGTTGCTGCTGCTCGCCCTGGTCTGGGACCGGTGGCGCATCGGGCAGCGGCGGTGGCTACGGGGCCGGGGCCTGACGGTGGGCAGGTTCCAGGTGCACAGCACCTCCCTCGTCTCCGGGCTGCTGTTCATCGCGCTCGGCGCGTTCTTCCTGGCCTTCGACGGCACCGCTGGGCTGGCCGGCGGCCTGGGCCTGACCGACGTCGAGGGCGCGGCACAGGAGTGGGTGGCCCGCACCCTCGGGTCCGTGCCGGACGAGGCGACATTGCTGCTCGTCGCCGCCGCGCTGGCCGTCCTGCTCCGCCGCAGACGGCGGAACGTCTCGGGCCAGGCCGCCCGGCAGGAGACCCCGACGAGGCCCCGCTCGTGACGTGCGGGAGCTTCCGGGGCCGATTCCTCGCACTGAAGTCCGCGAGGTCCCAGCGGCCTGCGACCGCCACGGCCTGTGGGGACCGGGGGAGCGGCCGTCAGCTCAGGTCACGGAACCGCTGAAGGATGATGATGACGAACGCGACGAGTACCGGTGCGGCGACCATGTCGAGGATCCGCAGGGTCTTCCGCCGCGCCGGCCCGGTGAGCTGCACCACGATCCGGGAGCTGAGCGTCAGCACCAGCAGGGCGAGCACGGCCGCCTGGACGGGCCCGGCCCGGGCCGCGGCGAGGGCGATGTCCATCACTCCGCCTCCATCCGTCGCCTCCGGCGGTGCTGCAGCCCGCACCGGGCCAACTCGATCAGGGCGGCCAGCGACGCGATCGCGGTGACGACGGCGAGCCCGAGCGGCGGTGACCATCGGTGCAGATGGATCATCCCCTGCGCGACCAGGACGCCGAGGGCGAGGCTGAGCGCGACGCCGACGACGAACCGGCTGGGGCCGTCCGGTATCCGGATCAGACGCGCGAAAGCCAGTCCCGGCGCCACGGCGAGATAGCCGAGGACGACGACCGCCCGCAAGATGCCCGGCACGTCCCAGAGAACGACGTTGAGAACGCCGGCACTGGCGAGAAGTGTCACCAACGCCGGCCAAGGCGAGAGCGGGAGAGCCCTCACTGAGGAAGCAGCCGGTTGCTCGGAGAAACGCCGATCGGCGGCCGCGCAGGACTCAACGATCTCCGTCACCACCGCCCCTTTCACCATCGCTGAGGACATAGACCCGCGCCTCGGGGTTGGTGTAGACAAGCCTGAACCGTCCTGAGTCGACGACCTGGCGTTCCAGGTTTTCGCCCCAGCCGCGCGGCTTGCCCAGGAACGACTCCGCGAAGACGAACTGCCCCTTCGTCATGATCAGGTACGCGCCCTTCGGGTTGCGCCGCATCTCTTCCTCGATCGCCATGACGCTCGTCGGCCCGAGGTCCTCGCCGAGGGGCCGGTACCGGTACCGTTCGACGCCCTGCGCCCGCCAGGGGACGTTGGACGTCACCGAGACGAACGAGACGCCCTCCGGAGCGTGTCCGTAGAGCCACTCGACGGCTTGATGGTCGGCCGGGCGTACCTGCTCGAACGCCTCGTTCCCGTATCGGGCGACGAAGAACGCGCCGATGAGCACGGTACTCAGCGCGCCCGCGATGAGGGCCGAGGTGACGCGACGCCGCGCCGGCCACACCGGGACCAGCAACGCGGCCAGCAGGATCGCCATGAACGGCAGGGCGAAGGCGTAGACCCGAAGGAAGATCTCGCCGCCGTAGCTCTGCATCCCGAGGAGGAGGAACGGTGCCCCGGCGAGTGCCAGCAGACCCAGGTCGGCATCACCCCGGCGCATTCGTCGCCACGCGCCGGCCGCGGCCAGCCCCCAGACCGACACCGCGAGGACGAGTCGCAGCAGCACGACCATCTGGTGCCCCTCGTCGCCCCGCACCCGTTCGACCGCCCCGTCGTTGATGGTGCCGCCGACCTGTCCGAAGTTGCCGAACATGTCGTCCAGGTGCCCCGCCCAGTACACGACGGCCCCGTAGCTGATGTAGGCCATGAGCACGACGGCGAGCAGGACCGGCAGCGTGCGGAGCGTGCACCGGCGGACCAGCGCCAGCGCACCGACGGCAACCACGATCGCGATCGGGGTGAGCTGATGGCTGACGGTGCTGGCCGCGAAGAGGGCGAGGATCACCGCCACCAGACCGACCAGCGACGCCGGGCTGGCCTGATGGGCCACGGGTTCGAGCAGCAGCGGCCTCGGCGGCAGCCGGAGCAGGCGCAGCAGCAGACCGACCGGGCTTCGCCGGGGCCGCGTGCGCTGCCGGCCGCCATACCGGACGGGCCGGAACCAACGGAGCAGCAGCATCAGCAGGACGAGGTAGAAGAGGTAGTTCAGCGCCTGGGGGCCGAAGTAGTCCTGCCCGACCCAGTTGGCGGGAAAGAACAGCCAGAGGGCGAGCCACGCCGTCCGCGCGTCAGCCGACGTCACCCGGGCCAGCCGGAACGCCGCAGCGCCGTAGAGCAGGTTGAACGCCACGGGCGCCCAGGCGAGCAGCGGCATGGCGTCCGGCATCCCGGCCGCCCGCGTGGCCATGGCCGCCAGTGCGAAGAATCCGGGCCAGCTGAAGCGGGCGTCCAGCTCCGGCAGCGTCTCCCCGGTACGGGCGATGTAGTCGGCGAAGCCGACGTGCAGCCAGCCCGGGATCATGCGCGGCAGTGGTTCGATGATCGGCGCCGCACCGAAGAGCAGGACGACGAGCACCACCACGTGTGCGGCGAGCAGGGTGTCCGAGGCCGGGCGGGTGCGGAAGACGCCCTGCAGGAAACTCGCGGTCAGCACGGCCAGTGCGGCGTACAGCTCGGGCCGGAGCGCGGTGACCAGGCCGAGCGACCCGATGTCGGCGACGTCCCCCCGCCGCAGGGCCCAGACCCCGAGCGCGAGCGCCGCCGCGGGCGCGGCCCACTCGACGCCAGCAAGCAGGCCCTCCCGGATCCGCTGACCGGCGGTGGCAGCCGGGGCGGCCAGCAGTGCGCCGTCACCGCTCACGACGCGCGCCGCAGCAGCTGGATCATCGACGGCAGGACGGCGCCCGCCACCACGACCTGTCCGGCGAGGTAGGCGACGCCGACCCCGACGACCCCGATCTCGGCCATCGCGACCAGCGCCAGCGACAGGACCAGCGTGCTCGTGGCCGCGTGCACGGCGATGATCCGCCCCACCCGGCGTTGCACACGGGACGCCGCGACGAAGACGGTCAGCACCAGCTTGGGCAGCACCGCGATGGCGAAGAGCCGCAGCGTGCCGGAGCCGGTCGCGGCGTAGTCGCTGCCGAACAGGGTCAGCAGCAGCGGCGCCGACACGCAGAGCAGGATGACCGCCGGTACGAAGAGGAGCAGGCCCCGTCGCAGCACCTGCCGCGCGTACGCCGCGAGGCGCGACTCGTCGGCGGCGGCCTCCACGGTCAGCGAGGTGCCGAAGTGGTACGCCACCAGTTCCAGGGAGCCGCCGAGCAGCCAGGCCACGTAGAAGACGCCGTTGGCTTCGGCGCCCAGCCGGGCGGTCACGATCAACGGCAGCGCGTTCGTGCCGGCCTGCATGAACAGATATCCGACGTAGTCCAGCGCCACGAACCGGGCGAGCACCCGGCGGGCCGGCAGCGCCGCTTCGGTGCGGCGGGCCCGCTGCCTGGGCAGCAGCCGGCGGAAGACCAGCACGTTGACGGGGACGAGCGCCGCGACAACCGCCAGGTTCCACGAGACGAAGATGCCCAGGGTCGGTACGGCGCCGGCGAGCAGCACCAGCAGCGCGATCTTGACGAGCCCGAAAATGGTGTTCTCGATCGGGACCCAGACGACACCGCGCAGGGCGGTCAGCACGCTGTCCTGCAGGGTGAAGACGCACCAGGCGGCGACGGAGAGGGCGAACGCCACAGCGAGCAGGGGAGTGCGGTCCAGGAAATCGAGCCGGTCGGTGACCCGGGGGGCGAGCAGCAGGAAACCGCCGCTCAGGGCGAGCGCCGCGAGACAGGTGAGCCCATAGGAGTACCCGACCAGCCGACTGCCCTGACCGGCGGCGGCCGGTAGGAAGCGGGCGAGCGCTCCGTTCAGATTGAGCTGCGCGAGGTTGCTGAGAAATGTCATCGTGGACACCATCGCCGCCCCGACGCCGAGTTCGACCGGCGAGTAGAGGCGGGCGGCGAGAGCCCAGTACGCGATGCCGAGCAGTGAGCTCACCGCCGTGTTGAGCATCAGCGCGTAGACGTTGCCGTTCAGCGGGTCGCGCAGGTGCTGCCGCAGCCGTACGCCGATCGGCTCGGCGACGGTGCCGACGCCGGGAGTCGCGCGACCCACCGACGGGTCCGCCGTCCCAGCTCGCTGGGCACTCACGACATCAGCCCTCCCCCCGTCCCCGTGCTCTCCCCGCGGTCACGACGTCGGCCGGCTCAGCCGCGGATCCGCACCGTGCACCAGATGGCGGGCCCGTCGGTACGCGCGCCAGCCCCTGGTGAGCAACCGCTCGCCGTGCCACGCCAGCGGCCAGCCGGTGCCGTCGAGCAGGGCCCCGATGCCGGCGACACCGGTGTCCCGCTCGATCAGCACCCGGGCGATGGCGAAGACGTCATCGCCCGGGTGGCTCAGCGCGTTCTTGACGCCACAGGCGGAGGAGTAACCGGCGGCGCGCACGGCGGTCCGCACGGCGTCGCTGTGGTAGCCGTACGGATAGGCGAAGGACCGGATCGGCGTCCCCAACCCGTCCTCCAGCACCTGCCGGCTCCCGGCGACCTCCTGCCGCAGCTCGGCTCGGCGGAGGCAGTCGAGGGCGCGGTGGCTCTGGCTGTGCGACCCGATCTCCACCCCGTGCGAGCGCAGATCACGCAGCTGGTCCCAGTCGAGTGACGGATCCCCGTCCGGCGGCGGCGTCGCGCCCACTCGCGCGGCGATGACGAACGCCGTCGCCGTGAGCCGGTACCGGCGGAGCACCGGCAGTGCGGTTTCGGCGAGGTCGGGAAAGCCGTCGTCGAAGGTGACCAGCACTGGTCGCGGCGGCAGCGGGGCCAGCCCGCGCAGCACGGCCGCGTAGTCGCTGACGGTCATCGGCGTACGCTCGCGCGCCCGGATCAGCGCCATCTGTTCGTCGAAGTCGCCCGGCGACACCGACCAGCGCAACGTGCCGTCGCGGCGCAGGTCGCCGACGCTGTGATAGCAGAGGACGGGGACGACGATCTCCGCTGCCGGGTTCATCGGCGGCTCCTCGCGAATCGGACCGCGGCGGCGGCGTAATGGACCGGCCCGAGCGCCAGCCCGCAGAGTTCAACGGCCGTCAGCCAGGCGGGGTAGCCCTTCTGCTTGCGGCCGTTCTTCGCCGAGCCGGGCCGCAGGGCGTAGGCGACGCCGCGGGGCAGCCGCGCCAGCAGCTCCCGCCGGGTGGTGGGGTCGTTCGCCAGGCATTTCGTCAGCACCGCGCCGAGGCCGACCCCGTACTGGTACATGGTCCGTCGTAGCGCCCGCACCTCACGTCGGTGGGTGTGCCAGACAATGGCCCCCGGCTCGTACGCCAGCACGTGACCGGCCAGCACCGTACGCAGCAGGACGTCGATGTCCTCCCCGCTGCGCAGCCGCGGATCGAAGCCGCCCAGCCGCAGCAGCGCGTCCCTGCGCAACGCCATGTTGGCGCCGGAGCCGTACGAGCCGGGCAGGTACGGGTGCAGCGACCGCGGTGGAAGGTCCACCCGACGGGCGGCTCCCGCCTCGAGCGTGGCGAACCCGGCCCGGTCGAACCGCCGCCGCTGGCAGCCCTTGCCGTAGCCGCCGTACTGCTCCAGCCAGATCTGCGACGGCGTGTCGAGTTCCCGGGCGAGGACCTGACCGGTCACCGCGGCGACGTCGTCGTCGGTGAAGCCGTCGACGAGGCTGCGTAGCCACCCCCGGTCGAGGATCACGTCGTCGTCGGCGTAGGCCACGATCGCGCCCCGAGCCTCGGCCAACCCCCGGTTGCGGGCGTGCGCGACGCCGGGTCGCGGCTCTCCGGCGTAGCGGAACCGGGGATCGTCGGCGGCGCGCCGGGCGACGATACGCGCCGTTTCGGTGACCTGCGGCGCGTTGTCCACGACGACGATCTCGTAGTCGGGGTAGTCGAGCGCGGCGAGCGAGTCGAGGGTGGACTCGAGCAGCGGTGTGCGTCCACAGGTGGGCACCACCACGCTGACGAAGGCGGAGTGCTCCACCGCCCGTCGACGGGAAGGACACGACCCGGCGTCGCCGGTTGCGGCCGCGTCTGAAAGGTGCGCCTCCCCGGGGCCGCCGGTCTCCTCGGCCGGCTCGGAGTCGAGGCGGTCGAGCGCGGGCAGGCCGTCGTGCCGGCGGTGCGCGTCGATCGCCGCGGACAGCCGGGACCGGATGGTGGCGGTGAGCGCCGGCGCAGCCAGCCCGCCGGCCGGCAGCGGGACATCGACCAGCCCGAGCGGCTGCCCGTGCAGCCGGACCAGGACCTGCGCGGCGGCGTACCGGATGTCGTCCGGCCCGCCGGTGTCGGGTACGTCGGGCACCCCCTCGGACAGCTCGACGGTGACCACCCGCACGGGCGCCGGACCCGTCCGGCGCCGGGGGACCGGCGTGCTCACCGCCTGAGAGGCGCGAAGGGCGTGGGCCGAGACGTAGCCGGCGGTGGTGACCAGCAGCCCGGCGACGATCGCTGCGGAGCGCAGCAGCCCGGCAGAGTCGCCGTGCCGGAGCTGGCGCATGCCGCGGCGCACTCCGGCGGGCAGGGTGCGGCGGGTGTACGTGCGCTCGGTGGCGAGGCCGGCGTCGCTGCCGACCAGCCGGGCGACCACGGCCTTGGACCGCCCCTCCGAGAAGCACCGCTGCCGGAAGTAGCGCCACTTCGCCCGGTCCGTGGTCACTCGATGCCGCACCCGGGCCGCCGGCTCGTAGAGCACCACGCCGTCCGGTTCGAGCTGCCGGATACGGATGCAGAGTTCCGTCTCCTCGCAGCCGACCGGCGTCCGGCCGACTCGGCCGAGCGCCGGGTCGAAGCCCGCGGTGCGGTCCAGGATCGACCGCCGGAAGGACATGTTGCAGCCGATGACGTTCCGCACGGGCGCGACCTCGGTGGGCTGGCCGGTGAAGCTGCACCCGACCACCCAGTCGAACTCGGGGGGCAGCCACCGTGGCCGTTCCCCCTCCCAGTCCGGCAGGGCGTGGCCGCCGACCGCGAGCACCCGCTCGTCCTGGTAGTGCGGCAGCAGCCGGGCCAGCCAGTCGGGTTCCGCCGCGGCGTCGTCGTCGAGGAAGGCGACGATCTCACCGGTCGCCCGGGCCAGCCCGGTGTTGCGGGCCGCCGAGAGGCCGCGCGGGCCGCTGCTCGGAACGACGGTCAGCTCGGGGAACGTGGCGCGCGCCCGCTCCAGCAGCGCCGGGTTGTGGTCGACGACCACGACGACCTGCGCCGGCGGTACCTCCTGCGCCAACGCGGAGCCGACCGCCCGGACGATCTGGTGCCACCGCCGCTCGGTGTAGACGCAGATGATCACGGTCGCGGTCGGGGCCGAGCCGGACCCGGCCGGCGCCTCCGGAACGAGGACGGTGATCGGCTCAGACGTTGACGAGGACGCGTTCGACGTTGCTGCGGACCCAGCGTGGATCGTCATGGTCACCTTCCGAGTCGAGGAAGAGCAGGATGTGGCGTAGCCAGTAGAGGAGGAGGGCCGGGCGCGGTGGGATGCCGTCCAGCCAGTCGGCCACCTCGCCGGCGGGGACGTAGAGCGTCCGGTCGATGCCGTGGCGCAGCGCGTGGACGACGATCTCGCCGAGTTCGTCGCCGCGGGCCAGCCGACGGGCGAGGACGTGCAGGTGCAGCAGATCGTGCAGAGGGAGTTGCCTGTCCGCGGCCTGGTCCCAGTCGACGATTCCGGTCACCTGGCCGTCCACCGAGCTGGCCAGTATGTTGCCGGGCCAGAAGTCGCCGTGGATCCAGGAGGTGTGAACGGTGCGGCCGACGAGGGCGACCATGAGTTCCTCCCGTAGCCGCCGGACCGTGTCGAGGAGCCGACCGCCACGCGGGTGGCGGGCGAAGAACTCCTCCAGCCGCCGGAGCGGGGCGTCCACCCACCCCGTCACGGCGGCCCGGTCGAGCAGGGTCCGTTCCCGGGTCTGCGCGTGGAGGTCGCGGATGACCCGGCTGGCGGAGGCGAGCAGCGCGCCCCGCCGGGCACGCCGCAGCATCATCCCGCTCGCAGGAGCGCCGCGCAGCGCCACTTCCACGCAGTAGTAACGCCCGTCGATCTCTCCTTGCGCCGCACAGTGCGGCAGGACCGGGCGCAGGGCGGGCAGGCGCGGGTCTGCCCGCAGAAGGTCGAGTATCTCGGTCTGGCGCCGCAGCCCCTCGATGGCCCGGCCGGTCCAGGGAACCTTGACCATGTAGCGGCCGCCGGTGCCGCGGCCCCGTACCGCCGCCACGGCGACGGACGTGCTGGTGAAGGCGACGGTCTCGGTCCGCCACCAGGTGTCGTCGGTGGCGGTCGCCCGGGCGACCAGGCGGGGAGCGACCGTGGCGGTCCAGCTCCGTTCGGGCCGGTGCAGCCAGGAGGCGAGCCGGTCGCGCAGGACCGGCTGCGCCCACTGGACCGCGCCCCTCACCGTGTCCTCCGCTCGACGTAGTGCCGCCAGATCCGGCCGAGCGCGTCGGCGAGCACCACTTCCGGTGCCCGGTCGGCGTCCACGCGCTCCAGGTGCGGAATCCGCCGGCGCAGCCGCCGGTACTGCTCGCGTTCCCGCTCGAGGTGCGCCGGGTCGTACTCCCCGGAGCGGCGGTACATGACCGACCCCGGGACGTCCAGCAGCAGCACCACGTCGGGTGCCGGGCAGAGCCGGCTCAGCAGCTGGAAGTACGGCCACTTGAGCCACACCAGCGGCCCGCGCGGCGGGAGCAGCGCGTCGTAGACGTACCGGTCGTAGACCACCATCCGGCCCAGGGCCCGGTGGCACGTGGCCGTCAGGTACCGGCGCCACACGGTGAACGGGCGCAGCGAAATGCGGACGGCCTGCTCGGCAACGCTGCGCGGCGCCTCGGTCGACGGCCAGAGCCCCATGTAGACCCGGCGTACCGGAAAGTAGAACGTCGACTCGAGGCCCTGCGCCAGGGTGGATTTCCCGGACCCGTCGGGTCCGAGGAGGGCGACGTCCGCGCCCCGGCGACTCCACGCCTGCAAGGGCCGCTCGATCGCGCGCAGGGTGGCCGAGCCGACGACACGGCGCGCCGCGCTGGCCGGATGGGCCCGCCACCAGCCGGCGAGCAGTTGCCGGCGGACGGCCGGCAGCGCCGCCGGACGACCGACCCGCCAGTACGCCAGAAGCATCCGGGCCGCCCGGTCCGGCAGCGCCCGGGGGAGTGGACCGTCGAGCGTGGCGTGCTCCTCCAGGTGCCGTAGACGACGGAGGTGGTGGCCGGCGACGGCGCCCTTGTCGAGCACGCAGTGCAGCAGCAGCGACCAGAACTCGTCCCCGGGCGCGAGTACCCACACGTCGTCCTGGCGGGCGCGGCGGTCCAGGCACTGTCCGGCGACCAGGGTGCGCACCTCGAAGTGACGGCCGTAGGCGAGTTCGGTCACCAGGTCGAGTTCGACCCACGAGCTGGTGGCGTCGTCGAGCCCCAGGAAGAACCGGTGACTGCCCCGGCCGTGACCTGCCAGGCGGATCAGGCCGTGGGTCTCGATGACGGCCACCGTCCGCGCGAGATCGGCCGGCGCGATCAGGAGGTCCAGGTCTCCGGGGCCGGTGAGCGCCTCCGGACCGCCCCGCAGCAGGCACCAGCGCACGCCGGCCTCGTCGAGGCCGGCCAGCACCGCCCGGGCGAGCCCGCGCGCGGCCCTCGCCGGTTCGGCCGGCCGTGGCGGCACCGCATCCCCCGCGGCCGCGGTCCTCGTCGGCGTGGTCACGTCATCGCCGCTCATCGTGTCTCCGGCGAGGGTGCGGCCGCGTCGGTCAGGCGAAGGCATCGACCCGCCGGTACGGTCGGCGCCGACGGCCAGGGGACCGCGAATTCCACCGGTGTGTCGGCCCGCAGTGGGAGATACCGGACCTCGTACGGCCCGAGGTTCAGCGGCCGTCCCTGAATCTGCAGGTCGATCCGGTCGCCGTCGTTGTGCACCAGGAGGACGCCCGCCCGGCCCCAGGCCAGGCCCAGCTCGGGTGCCGGCCAGGCGACGGCGTCGGGTCCGGCGCGGTCAGCGAGCACCTGCTGCAGCCGGGCGACCGCCTCCCCGTACGCCAGGGGCCGTCCCCCGTCGTCGCCGTTCGTCGAGCTCCAGAGCGCGGGCCCGTGCGGCTGCCCGGTGTCGCCCTGGGGTTCCCAGATCAGTGCCGCCGTCGCGCCCTGGTCGGCCATGTGCAGAAGGGCAGCGACGGCCCGGGCGGTCAGTTGCTGCTGCCCGGCGGCATAGGCCCGGCCCACGTGGAACTCGCTCCACCAGATCGGCAGGGACGTCCGCTGACGCAGCCATCGGGTGAGCGCGCCGAAGAGTTCGCCGCTCGTGGTGGTCGCCGTGATCGTGCCCTGGTCACGGGTCGACAGGCCGGCGTCGACGGCGACGAAGTCCGCGCCGCGCTTGTGCCGGAGCCAGTAGTCCAGCGCGTCGAGTCCGCGCTGGTCGACCACGCCACAGGCGCCGGCGAGTGCCGACGGGTGACTGGCGGTCTTCGCGTTCGCCCAGATGTCGATGACGACGTACGGGCCACCGACGGCGATGGTGGAGTCCACCGCCTTGAGCGCGTCGTACACCGCGTTGTAGAGCCTGGTGTAGGACTCGTAGTCCCAGCGGTTCCCGGCTGCGTTCCAGAAGCCCTTCATCTCGTTCCAGACCTGGAAGTGCCGCACGTCCCGATAGCGTCTGGCGACTGCCGCGGCGAGCGCCGCGAAGTCGGCGTAGTGCTCAGGACGGGGCGCGACCTCCAGCCGTTTCCAGTTGGTCTCCCCGGGTCGTCCACCCTTCATCCAGTCCGGGGCGCAGCAGAGCGTGATGACCGGGGTGCCGCGGGTCGACCTGATCAGGTTCACCCGCCGGTCCAGGGAGGACCAGTCGAACCTGCCCGGGCTCGGCTGCGGATTCTCCGCCCCCCAGCCGAGGATGTGCTGATTCTGGTAGCTGGCGGTCGCCATCAGGACGGCCTTGGCGGAGGTGGTGGCGGGTGCGCTGCCCCAGTCGTCGATCGAGTAGCGAGTGTGGGTGACGCCCAGGGAAAGGGTGCGCGGGTCGGGACGGTGGCTCTGTGGCGCCGACCAGTCGTATCCGGCCGCGTCCGAGCCGATCGGGAGGCCTTCGGCGTCGTCCGGCGGGTTCGAGGCGGGGCGGTCGAAAGTCACGAGCAGAGCGATCGCGGTCAGGGCCGCGGCAAGGACCAGCCACCGGTGGCCAGCAGGCCGGGACAGGCCTGGCCGGCGACGTGGGGTACGGCTCATCACTACTCCCGCACCTGCCGGAGCGCCAGGATCCGGCGTACGCCACCGCGGGCGCGCTGGACCAGCGGAGTGATCGGCAACCGCTCGATCCGGTAGCTGGCGTAGTCCTGGCTGACAGCGCCGAAGCGGCTCTTGAACAACTCCAACGAGGAGACCCGGGCGGAGTCGCCCATGTTGTAGGACGTGCACCCCGCCGCGACCGCGTCCGCGATCGCGGTCTTGTGCAGCAGGTAGTTGGCGTAGACCGGGCCGGCGAGCTTCTCCAGCATCGCACCGCGCCAGTACATGGCCGTCCTCGCGCCGAGCAGCACGACGATCGCGGCGACCGGTCGTCCCTCGTGGTACGCGGCGTACACCCGGCACCGGGAACCGAGCGCGGCCGCGACGGTGCTCAACTTCCGGGGCGGTTCCCGCCGGGCCGCCAGCCGTCGGGCGAGCGGCAGCGGGAGACCGTCGCGTCGCGCCCATCGGTCGACGGACTCCCGGTAGAGCTGCTGGAAGACCCGGACCAGATCGCCCCTGTCGTCACACTCGACGAGGACGCCGGCCCGCTCCGCGCGCCGGATGCGGTTGCGGGTGTCGCTGCGGAACCGCTTGCGCCAGACCTCGTCGAAGCCGCCGTCGAGGGGGAGTGTCTGCGTCATCCGCTCCTCGCGCAGCACGCTCGCGGGCACCGCCGCGTCCCAGATCGCGGCCGTCGCCGGGTCGGGACGGACCAGGGTGCTCAGCACGTACCGCTGTCCCAGGTCGTTGACCACCATCCGGACGTCCTCCGGACGGAGTACGCCACCGTCGCAGACCAGCCCGCCCGGTCCCCAGCCCACAGGGAGTCCGAAGTCCGTGGCGAGGATCGGACCGAGCCCCGGGCGCCGAACCAGGGGAAGAACGAGTCGCCGCCTGTCGGCCGTCTCGTAGAGCCGGGAGACGTCCTCGTAGCCTTCGACCACGCAGACGCAGCGGAGCCACGTCGGCGTCTGGCTGGGCAGGGCGTTCGGCGCGGAGGCGAGCACCTGCTCCCACGCGTCGACCGGTGCCGGACTCGTCACCCGCAGCGGTCGCAGGTCGCCGGACGCCCCCCGGAGGCCGGGCTCGAGGCTGGTTCCGACGCTCACGACGAGCCCAACTGGAGGTCGGCGTGCCAGTAGCGCTGGGTGGCGTCGTTGCTGGCCATGACCACCATGCCGGTGGCGCTGGTGACGCTCTGCTTGGTGGCCGTCACATTGTTCATGTCGGGCGAGAGGGCGTCCCTGATGACCGGCGTACCGCGGCCGTCGGGGAAGGCGACGCCATCCATCGGGGAGCTCTTCATGAAGATCGTTCCCGGGTAGCCCGTGTAGGGACACCCACTGTCCGGCGCGGTCATGAAGACGTACAGCGTCTGGTGTTCGGAGTCGATCAGCAGGACCGGCCGGGTGTGGCAGTCCTTGATCCGCCCGACCCGGTGGCTGGACCACTCGCCGGTCGACGGGTCCCGGGCGAGGAGCATGATCAGGGGTGCCGACATCGCGGCGCCGGCGTCGTCGAGTCCGGTCTTGACGACCGCGAAGACCCGTCCGGAGGCGTCGGCCTGGAGTGCCTTGAGGTTGATGTGGTCGTCGGCGCTGTTCGGACCCTGGATCGCCGTACGCGTGACGTTCCACGTATCACGCGGCGCACCGTCGATGTGCTCGGCGAAGTAGACCGCGGACTTCACCTGGTTGCTCCACATCACGCCGGTCCGGCTGCCGCCGAAGGTCACCACCGACGAGATGTCGTCGCTGGACAGACCGGTGGCGGCGGCGACCGGGAGCACGAACGGCGTGCCCCAGACCACGTCCCCGCCCGTGGTGTTGTTCACGTAGACCTTCGAGCCCTGCGTCCAGGTTGCCCAGAGCACACCCGTCGAGTCCTTGTCGATGGTGAGGGTCTCGCTGGAGTAGCTGGTGATCTGCACCGGGAAGCCGGGGTCGCGGGAGTAGGTCTTCGTTGCGGCGTCGTAGCTGAAGCGGTAGAGCCGGGCCGGGTTCCCGGAGGCCGCGCCCGCGGAGGAACTGGCCCGGACGTGCGAGGAGACGTAGAGCTTGGTGCCGTCCCACAGCACGTCGGACCGGGTTTTCGGCCGGTTGTCGACGACGGTCCCGGTGTCCACCCACTGCTGGCTGGAGCGGTCCAGCCGGAAGGCGTGGTGGGTCTGGCTGCTGGTGTGGAAGAGCACCGCCCACCAGGCGCCGTCGTTCCACCACAGCTTGCTTTCCGGCTTCTCGCCGGTCGCCGCGGAGCCGGCACCCGCAGTGGAGGGACCGACGTAGCCGATGTCGCCGGTCGCCGCCCTGGCTGGTGCGGCGAGCCCACCGGTCACCGTTGCGGCGCCGATCAGCACGCCGAACACCAGGGCCAGGGCGTAGGACGTGCGCGCCGGCCGGGCACGGCGCAGGGGACGGGTCATCATCGCGGCAGCTCGCTCAGCGTCGGGCTGCTCGGCTCGGCGGCCAGGGGCTGCCATTGGTGCAGCACGCGGTGGTCGATCGGGTCCACCACCGGCCGGGGGCGCCGTACGATCCGCTCCCGGATGAGCGTCCGGAGCACCCGCTGACCGTCCCGGAAGGTACGCAGGTTGGAGGTGCCGTAGCGGCGGGCGAGTTCGTTGCTCGGCACCTCGGCGATACGCAGGTTCGCCTTCAGCGCGTGGAGCACGAGCTCGGTCTCGATCTCGAAGCCGTGCGCGGTCAGAGCGAGTGCCGGCAGGCAGTCGCGGCGGAACGAACAGAAGCCGTAGCACAGGTCGGTGAAGCGGACGAGGAACAGGGTGTTCGTCAGCCGCACCAACATCTGGTTCCCGGTCCGGCGCAGCGCCGTCAGGTCGGTCGATCCGCCGGCGGCCAGAAACCGGGAACCCTTGACGAAGTCGTAGCCGTTCATGAGCGGGGTGACGAAGCGGTGGATCTCGGCGGGATCCATGCTGCCGTCGGCGTCGATCATCACGATCAGGTCGCCGGTGGCGGCGGCGAACGCCACCCGCGCCGCGTCGCCCTTGCCCCGGCAGTGCTGCGTCAGCACCACGACGTCCGGCCGGATGGCGCGGGCGACCTCGACCGTACGGTCCGACGAGTGCCCGTCGACGAGGACCACCTCGTCGACCATCGACGGTAGGCGCTCGAGCACCCACGCGATGTTCTGCTCCTCGTTGAGCGTCGGTATGACCACGCTCACGGTCTGTCGCTCGTCGCGGCCGTTGACGACGCTGGCGTCGTCCTCGGGCCGTTCCCGCATCCGCAGGATGCTCAGTGGCCGGTCACCGTGCCCGGACGGTGCGGAGAGCGGCGGCTCGGACAGCAGATCGGGCACCTGCGCATCGACGTCCCGGTTCAGGGTCATCTGATCCCCTCCCCGACGGGCCCCGTCAGGTCGTTCCGCGGTGCGAGATCCGTCTCCGGCCTACCACCGGCGGCGACCTTCGATGTCCTTCTCATCAGCTCCACTTCCCCCGTGATACCGGCGCAGCATCGAACCGTTTACTACCCATTGTCCGATTTGTTCCGATTTGGCCAATTTGGGCCAAGATGGACAGGGGAAAGCTAACACCGCGCAAAGGAGAACATGCGGGATTTATGTGAGGCAGCTGGTTGAATGTGGACGAACTGTCGAGTGACGTGTGCCCGCCCCGGCCGGGCCGGGCCGGACCGGTCGGCTGACCTCTTCCGTGGTCGCGTCCGCAACGTCCACCAGGGCGCATCGATGCGTGGACGGGAAAGGGGGAAGCGGCGGTGAAGCAGCGGCGGCAGGTGCCGACAAGTAGATTGCAGTGACCGACTGTAATCACCCGGATTGACGGTTTCCGCCTCCGCGCAGGTCCACTCCGCGTTCTGCGTTTCCGCTGGTCAGCTAGCTGCATTTGCGCCGACTCGCACAAGCGCCCGTCAACGGAGCTCTATATTTCTTATTCAAGGGGATCCGTGGGGCAGCACGGTCAGTGACCAGCCGCTGCGAGAGCGCGCTTTCGAGGCGGATCTTGCGCACGGGCGGAGAGTCCCTGTCACCGAGACCACGCCGGCCCCGGGGCAGTGGTGAGGGAGCGCAGACAACGCGCGGAAGGCCGTAGGACGCCCATGAGCTCGGCACGATCGCCGTCAGGGCATCTGTACTTCACCGAGCGCGGATCGGGGCCACCCCTCCTGCTCATACACGGGTTGATGGTCACCGGGGAGATGTTCGAGCCGGTGATAGCGCACCTCGCCACCCGGCACCGCGTGATCGTTCCCGACATGCGCGGTCATGGGCGGAGTCGGGGACTACCGCCGCCGTACTCGACGACGCGGCTGGCGGCTGACCTGTCGCAGCTGCTCGACCGGCTGGGCATCGGCTCCACGGCCGTGCTCCGCTACTCGCTGGGCGGTGCGATCGCTCAACAACTGGTCCTCGACCACCCCGACCGATGTGATCGCCTCGTGCTCGCCTGCACTTTCGCGTTCAACATGGCGACCCTTCGAGAGAAGGTCGAGGGCCACGTACTGCCGCTGGTGTTGCAGGTCGTCGGCATGCGGCTGTTGGCGAAGCTGGTCGTCGCACAGGCGGCGCCGCAGCTCGGCCGGGAACGCGCCGACTGGCTCGCCGGTCTCATGGCAGACCAGGACCGCACGTTGATGATGTCCGCCTGGAAGGAGACGATGGCCGACAGCAGGCGCCGGCTGGGGGAGATCGCGTGTCGACGCTCGTCATCGCCGCTTCGAATGATCAAGCGGTACCGATCCACCACGCGATGATGCTCCACGACGGTGTCGCTGGTTCCCAGCTCGTCGTCATCGACGATGCTGACCATGCGCTCATCTGGACGCACACCGACGAGTTCGAGCGTGTGACAGACGATTTCCTCGGGGTCTGATCGGGCATGGCCCGCAGTCGGATGGGGTGCCTGATCGAGGATGGAGCGAGTGGCCTCCAGGTGGTCCGGATGATGTTGCGGATCTGGTTGGACAGGTCCAGGGCCGCCACCCTGTACGCCTCGGCCAGCGTCGGGTAGGGGTTTCCCCGGTGGGCGCTTCAGCCTCACGGGGACGCCGGCCGGCCGCGCGGCCCGGTGGCCCTGGAAGGCGCGCTCAAGCTCAAGGAGAGCCTCCGGTATCGGCCTTGGTGATCATCCATAGTGGATATGTCCTACACTCCGCCGGTGATCAACAAGAGACGATCGGCCGCCGTCCTCATCGGACTGCTGGCGGCGACCGTGATGACCGGGCCGATGCCAGCCCTCGCGGACGAGGAGACACCGGTCGAACCGCCGAAGGTCGAGCTGGTGCTCGACGTCAGCGGCTCGATGCGGGCCAAGGACATCGACGGCCGTAGCCGGATCTCCGTCGCCCAGCAGGCCTTCAACGAGGTGGTCGACGCGCTGCCCGAGGAGACCCAGCTCGGTATCCGAGTGCTCGGCGCGACCTACCATGGCAAGGACAAGAAGCTGGGCTGCCTGGACACCCAGCAGATCGTGCCGGTCGGCCCGGTCGATCGGGCGCAGGCCAAGGCCGCGGTGGCGACCCTGCGGCCGACCGGGTTCACCCCGGTCGGGTTGGCTCTGCGCTCGGCCGCCCAGGACCTCGGCACCGGCACGACCGCCCGGCGGATCGTGCTGATCACCGACGGCGAGGACACCTGCGCCCCGCCGGACCCCTGCGAGGTCGCCCGGGAGCTGGCCGCTCAGGGTACGAAGTTGGTGGTCGACACGCTCGGGCTGGCCCCGGACGAGAAGGTGCGTCGGCAACTGCTCTGCATCGCCGGCGCCACCGGCGGCACGTACACCGCCGCACAGAGCGCCGACGAGCTGACCAGCCGGATCAAGCAGCTGGTCGACCGGGCGAAGGACACCTACACGGCGGCCCCGGCCGTGGTCGCCGGGAAGTCGGCGTGCGACGATGCGCCGCTACTCGGCCCCGGCGTCTACAGCGACCGGGAGGCGTTCTCGGAACATCGGTGGTACCGGGTGCCGGTCCGCCCCGGGCAGGAGCTGCGTGTATCGGTCAGCATGGCGTTGGACCGCCCGGTGAACCGCGACTACGGAGTGCTGCTGCGGGCCACGGCCACCGACGGCCGGGAACTGGTCCGCGGGGTGGACGCGGGCAGCGGCCGCACCGACGTGGTCTCCGCCGGCCTGCGCTGGTCAGCGAGCGAGAAGCAGGCGGACGGGGCGCCACCGACGCCGGACGCCACGACCGCCGTCCCGGCCACCACGGTCTGCCTGGTCGTCAGCAACGCCTTCGCGCCCCGGCCGGGCACCCAGGCGACGCCCGGAATGCCGGTCGAGCTGACCGTGGACGTGGTCGCGTCCTCGCCCGCCCCGGTCGCCCCGGACCTCGGTCGGGGCTGGATGCTGCTGGTGCTGCTGACCGTGGCCGGCCTGCTCACCGGACTGGTCACCGGCCTTCTCACCCGCTGGTGGGTGGCCACCTGGAGGGAGAACTGATGATTACCCGGACGATCCGGAGCGGAGCGGCGCTGGCCGCCGCCGGCCTGGCCCTGCTGGCCGTCCCCGCACCGGTCCAGGCCGCGCCCACACCCTCGCCGGGCGCCACCCCGGTCACCCGGGCTGGGACCTCCTTTCTGACCGCCGCCAGCATCGCCGGCGGACAGCCGGTCCGGGTCGCCGCCTCCACCGGCGACTACCTGTACTGGTCGTTCCCGGCTGCGGCCGGTGAACGGCACGAGATCGCCGCGACCGTGTCGTTCCCGAAGTCGCGCAGCGGCGCGTCGACCTGGACGATGGAGGTCTTCGACGGGCTACGGCGACGCCAGTCGTGCACGGCCGGCGCGCAGACCCCCACCGTCGCGGCCTCTGCCGGCAGCGTGTCCCTCGGTTGCACCCTGCGACAGGTACGGACCTGGTCCGAGCCCTGGTCGGCCGACCCGCTGCCCGGGACCTACTACGTCCGCCTGTCGGTGGCCGAGCTGCCGGAGGCCGACCTCGGGCTCCCGATCGACGTGGAGCTGCTGGTCAGCGCGGACCGACAGGACTCCCGCGACGACGGCGAGCTCAAGGCGCCGCTGGTGCCGCCCACGCAGGCCGGCACGATACTCAGCGCCGAACCGGCGGCACAACCGGTCGAGGAGGACGAGAGCGGGTACCTCGACTGGTTGCCCGGCCTCGGCTCGCGTTGGATCTGGAGCACGGTGGGCGGCGTACTCGCCGCCGTGGCCGGCGTCGCTGGCTTCGCCCTCACCCGCCGTCCCCGCCGGCCGTGACCGGTGCCGGTGGCCGCTCCCCGGGCGGGGAGCGGCCACCGGCCGGCGCAGGAGAGGAGCCGAAAGCTCGCGGAGCAGGTGCGCCGAGGACGCCGCGCTGTGGTCAGTTTCCTCTCACGCAGAACTCGTTGCCGTCGGGATCGGCCAGCACGACGGTGCCGTCCGCACCGACCTCGAGCCGGGTGGCCCCGAGGGCGACCAGCCGGTCGACTTCCGCTTGCTGGTCGCCGCCGGCCGGGGCGAGTTCGAAGCGCTGCGGGTTCCTCACCGCTTTCGGGGCCACGGGTGGGCCTCCCCACGCGACCTTCGTGCCGCCGAGCGGTGACTGGATCGCAGTCTCCTGGTCCTGGTCCCACACCAGCGGCCAGCCCAGCGCCTCGCTCCAGAAGAGGCCGACCTCCCGGGTGCCGTCGCAGGCGAGTTCCCCGAGCAGGCCGCATCCGGCGAGGAAGCCGTTGCCCGGCTCGATCACGCAGAACTCGTTGCCCTCGGGGTCGGCCAGGACGACGTGCCCCTCCTCGGGGCGCTGCCCGACGTCGAGGTGGCTTCCGCCGAGCCTCAGCGCCGTGGCCACCGTGTGCTGCTGGTCATCGGGGCTGGCGCTGGTCAGGTGAAGGTGCATGCGGCGGTTCTGCCGCCCCACCTCTTCCGCGCGGCTCGCGACGAACCGGAGACCGAGCTGGCCGTCCTCGCCGGGCAGGAGCGCGCCATCGGCGTCCTCGACGACCTGGCGGCCGAGCATGCCGGCCCAGAACTGCGCCAGGCGGGCCGCGTTGTGCGCATCGAAGGTCACCGTTAGTAGCCGCGAGATCATCGCCTCAGAGTAGGCAGGGGCCAGCAGTGCGACAAGGCGATTATCCGGCCGGCGTATCGCGAGTGGCGCGGGGCGCGTGCCGTCTCAACGGGAGCGTCGAGCGGTTACGGTGTACCGGATGATCACTCCCGCGCAGGCGACGAGCCGGCTGAACAAGGACATCGGCGCCGTTGTGCGGCCGCTCGGCTTCCACGGCACTCGCGGGAACTGGTCGGTCGTCACGACCGACGGCGTCGCACAGATCAGTGTCGGACGGAGTGTGATGCGCAGCGTCGGCGGCGGCACGATCTTCGTCAACGTGGGCATCGGTGTGGTGCCGTTCGCATGGTGGGAGTACCTGAACTGGCGCGCCGCCCGCTGGGGCCAGCCTCCGATCCCGTTGGACAAGAACGCTACGTCCTACCGGATCGGGTTCGTCGAGACCCGCCAATGCCCGGAGGACAGTTACCACCACCTGCGCCTGGACCCTGGCAGGTACCCGGCGACCGTGACGACGACCGAGGAGCTGGACCACGCTGCGGCGCTGCTGGTCGGTGCGGCCGACAAGCTCGCCCACACCGCGCTCGACCTGCTCCGGCCGGGCCGTTACCTCGAGGCGCTGCGCGGCATACCCGATCTCGGCGGCGCGATGTGGGAGCCGCTGGTGGTGCTGCTCGCCGAGGGCGGCCCGTCGGCCGAGCTCGATGCCGCGATCGAGGACATGCGTGCCGACTACGCCAACTACGGCTTCGGCCCACCCGACATGGAGGTCGAGTACGCCCGCATGCGGGCCGCGGCGGCGGGGGAGCGGCAACGTGCGTGAGGAGATCATCTAGTGCGGTAACCAGGTACGCCGGATTCTGGTTCGGCGACAAGAACATTCCCGAACCGGCCTTCTACTCCTACACGCGCCCGAGCAGACCGTCGGCCGGCCAGGTGGAACGGCCACCGCGAACGTTCGCGAGGATGGGATGACGGCCGAGGCGGGAGGATACGGTGGAGCGCGGCGACGACCGGTCGCCGCGCTCGCTCGCTGGGAAGAGGTGACTTCGATGGCCGATGCGCCGATCTTGGTGCTCGGGGCGACCGGCGGTCAGGGCAGTGCCGTTGTCGAGGCGTTGTTGGGCCGCGGGGCCCGGGTGCGGGCGCTGGTGCGCGACCCGGAGCGGGCGGCGGCTCGCCGGCTGGCCGACCGGGGCGTCGAGGTGGTTGCGGGTTCGCTGGATGATCCCAGCTCGCTGGCCACGGCGATGGCGGGCGCGGGGTCCACCTTCGCGCTCACGACTCCGTTCGAGGCGGGCGTGGATGCCGAAGTGACCCAGGGGCGGGCGATCTTGGCAGCCGCCGGCGAAGCGCGGGTGTCGCACCTGGTGTTCAGCTCGGTGGCCGGCGCCGATCAGGGAAGCGGTGTGCCCCACTTCGACAGCAAGGCGCGCATCGAAACCGAGCTGGCTGCTGGTGACGTCCCCTACACGATCTTGGGACCGACGTACTTCTTCGACAACGCGCTCGGCGGGGCGGACCGCATTCGCAGTGGGGTGCTCGATCTGCCGCTGCCGGCGGATCGGCCGCTGCAGCAGCTTGCCCGCACCGACCACGGGGTCTTCGCCGCGCAGGTGCTTCTCGACCCCGCCCCCTACGTCGGGCGACGCATCGAGCTGGCCGGCGATGCCCCCACCCCCGCCCAGATGGCGGCCGCACTGGGCGCGGCGCTGGGACGGGAAGTGCGCCATGAGAGAGTGCCGCTGGCCGATATCGGCAATCCGGACATGCACGCGATGTGGGCGTTCCTGAACGGGCCGGGCTACCAGGTCGACATCGCCGCGCTGCATGCCGCCCACCCAGAGGTTGGTTGGACCAGCTTCGCCGATTGGGCCCACCGCACGTTCGGATCTGCTTCGTGAACGTTCCCGGCTGACGACCGCTGCCCGTATCCCTGCTCCGCATCCCGACGGTCGGCACGGCGGATGCCCTCGGACGCGCCCGCACCGAGCGACGCTGATCGAAGACCCCCGTTCCGACGCATGGCCCGACGCAGCACCGGCCGCGCGAACCATCGCGGATCCTCGACACATTTTGCTGATCGTCGTCGCGCCGCTGTGACGGCACCAAGGCGTCTTGACGTCCTCAATACGATCAGGGCTCGTCCTATCAGTAGGAGGATGTCGATGCGTTGGGCGCTGCGGACGGGTACGCCGATCTTCCTGCTCATCCTGCTCGGCGCGGTCGGCTGGTACGCCTCGTACGCCACCACCGTCCTCGTGTGGGAGCTGCGCAAACTCGTGCCCTGGCTGGTAGCGCCGACCCTGCTGGCCCTGCTCGCCGGGGCGCCGGCCCTGGTGCGACTGCTCACCCACCGGCTCCGCGGGCGCACGACCACGTCCGAGTTGACCAGGGGGACCATCGTCCTCGGTTGGCTGGGCGCCGCCGTCGGACTGGCCCTTGGGGCGTGCTGGCTGGTCTACGGCGAATACCTCCAGGATCGGGCGTACGGGACCACCATGCGGGTGGTGAGCGATCCGGTCCCGGACCTGGCCGCACGTGCGCCGTACCTGGTCGGCAAGGCCCAGGCCGCGCCCAACCTGGGCGACGTCACCGGCGAGATCACCGACGTCAGCTACCTGCCCGACTCCGACCGGTTCGCCATCCTGGTCGAGCGGCGCGGCTGGTTGGCCGGTTACGAGGTCGGTCTGATGCAGGAGGTGCCGCTCGGCGGCAACAGCCGGGCGCAGCAGCGGTGCCAGTTCGACGTGTCAGCCGCCGACGCGCGGATCGGCGGCTGGTTCAGCCACAACCTGGGCCGGAAGATCTCCGCCGAACGGCGCTGGGCCCGGTTCTCCGCGGACGACGCGTACGTCTACTGCCAGGGCGACAACCCGATCGTGGTGGTGCCGCTGAAACGGCAGACCGGAATCCTGGTGGTGACCGAACGGCCGGCCGGTGTGGCGCAGTACGACGGCCGAACCGGAAAGGTCACGATCACTGACGACACGACGAAGGTGCCCGGACCGTCCTACCCGATCAGCCTGGCCGCCCAGCAGCGGGAGGGCACCACCGCCGTCGGTGGCTTCGCCGACTGGTGGTTCGAGCGCAGCGGCTGGGACGCCTCCGAGGACGGCGCCAACGAGGGCAACGAGTCGGAGTTCACCCTCCGCTACCGCGACGGCAGTGGACGCAGCGCGTACGTCACCCCGCTCACCCCGCAGGGCGAGGCCAGTTCGGTGGTGGCGGTGTCGACCGTGCCGACCCGGCACGCCGGCCGCGGTCTCGCCCCGCTGACCGTGCACCGGCTCAGCCCGACCTGGTCGTCGCCTCAGGCGATCGTCGCCCTGATCAAGGCGGAGTACCGGGACGTCTGCTGCTGGAACGACGACCAGGTGTTCGAGGTGGTGCCGACCGGCGGCAGCACGTGGACCGCCACACTCGGCAGTGAGCAGAGCATCCGGTACCGGGTGGAGGGCCGGGGCCAGATCAACGGCCGGGAGGCGACCTGCCTGAAGAACGCCGACGGCACCCTCGTCCGGTGCGCGTACGCCGCCCCCGGCTCGCCTGAGGAACAGGAGCTGCAACGCCGGGACCAGCAGCAGCAACGGGAGCAGGCGGCGAACGGCGGCACGGACCCGGGCGACCTGACGAAGTACACCGACGAGCGGTTGGCCGAGCTGCACCGGCGGGTCGCCGAGGAGGTCGACCGCCGCCTCAAGGAGCGGTAGTGGTCGGTGACTGGTCCACTGCGCAGCCGTGCCGCCAGGACCGATGCCACGTCATCATCACCTCGTTCAGCTCGGCCTGCGTCAGCGCCGCGTCGTGGCGGCCGTCCACGGCCCGGTCGACCTGCTCGGCGTCGCGAGCATCGTTGGGCGGCGCTCCTGCCGCTCTGTGACCCATGCCACACGCAGTTCCTGTCAGCAATCGGGGCGCCGTTCCGCTCAACTCGCGGAGGCAAGCGAACCGACAGGAGCAACCCATGAAGCACCGCATCGTCGTCCTCGGCGCCGGCTATGCCGGGGCCCACGTGGCCGGGAACCTGGCCCGCCGGCTGTCCCCGGCGGACACCGAGATCACCGTGGTCAACGCCGAGCCGGACTTCGTCCAGCGGCTGCGGCTGCACGAACTCGCGGCCGGCCACGAGATCAAGGCTCCGAAACTCGCCGACGTCTTCGCGGGCACAGGGATCCGGCTGCGCCTGGCCCGTGTCACCGCCGTCGACCCCGAGCGCCAGGTCGTCGCCCTGGCCGACGCCGACGGCGGCGGCGAGCTCGGCTACGACACGCTTCTCTACGCGCTCGGCAGCCACGGCGACGACCACGGCGTCCCCGGCGTGGCCGAGCACGCCTTCGACATCGCCGCCCGGCCCTCGGCGCTGCGCCTGCGCGAGCGCCTGGACAGCCTGGGCAGGCGGGGCGAAGGAGGGCGTGTGCTGGTCGTCGGCGACGGGTTGACCGGCATCGAGACCGCCACCGAGATCGCCGAAGCCCGGCCCGGCCTGTCGGTGGCGCTGGTCGCCCGCGGCGAGCTGGGCGCCCGGCTCTCCGCCGGAGCCCGCAGCCACCTGCGCCGGGCCTGCGCCCGGCTGGGCATCACCGTCCTGGAGCACACCAGCGTCGAGGCCGTCGAAGCGACGCGGGTGCTGTGCGCCGACGGCAGCGCCCTGGCGTCCGACGCAACCGTGTGGACGGCCGGGTTCGCGGTCAACCCCATCGCCGCCGCCAGCGGGCTGGAGGTCACCGAGAACGGTCGGATCGTCGTCGATCGCACCATGCGGTCGGTCTCGCACCCGAACGTCTACGCCGCCGGCGACAGCGCCTACGCCATCGGCGACAACGGCCGGCCGCTGCCGATGTCCTGCGCCTCGGCCGGCTTCACCGGCCAGCAGGCCATCGAGGCGATCATGGGACGCCTGACCGGCCGCAAAATCGCGAACACCAAGCTGGTCTACCCGGGCAACCACATCAGCCTCGGGCGGCGAGACGGAATCCTGCAGCTGGTCGACGACGAAGCGCAGGCAACGCCGAAGTACGCGGGCGGCCGGAAGGCCGCGCGGATCAAGTCGGGCATCCTCAAGCTCTCGCTCTGGGCCACCTCGCACCCGACCTTCGGCCTGCCCAAGCGCAAGCACCGCCTGGCCGCCGCGCCGGATACGTCCGCCAAGAAGGCGGTCGGCGTAGCCGCCTAGGGTGGTCCGAGTGGACAGCACCGCCACTGATCGCTTCGACACCGGTCGGTTCGAGGCCAGCCGGTTCCGGCTGGCCTCGCTGGCGTACCGGCTGCTCGGCTCCGCCGCCGACGCCGAAGACGCCGTGCAGGATGCGTTCCTGCACTGGCAGGCCGTCGACCGGCAGCGGATCAAGGTGCCGGAAGCATGGCTGACCAAGGTCGTCACCAACCTGTGCCTCGACCGGCTCCGCTCGGCACAGGCCCGCCGCGAACGCACCGTCGGCGCCTGGCTACCCGAACCGCTCCTCGCCGGCGACCCGATGCTCGGCCCGGCCGACACTGTCGAGCAGCGCGAATCGGTCTCGCTGGCCGTGCTGACTCTCATGGAGCGCCTGTCACCCCACGAGCGGGCCGTCTACGTCCTGCGCGAAGCGTTCTCCTACAGCCACGCCGAGATCGCCGAGATCCTCGACATCACCGAGTCCGCAAGCCAGCAGCACCTCCACCGGGCCCGGCGCCGCATCGCCGCCGCGCGCCGCCGCGGCGGCGGCGAAGTCGACCCGGCATCCGCCCGCAGGATCGTCGAGGAATTCCTCGCCGCTGCCTCCTCGGGCCGCACCGAACGGCTGGTAGCGCTGCTCACCGACGACGCGACCGCGATCACCGACGGCGCCGGCCTGGCCCAGACGCTGCTGCGGTACGACACTCCGCAGCGCGTCGCCGCCGTCGTACGGGCCGGCTTCAAACCCACACCCGCGAAACGGCGACTTGCCGGCGGCACGCCCGCCATCCACTACGCGCTCGTCAACGGCGCCCCAGCCATCCTCTTCGTGCTCGGCGACCAGGTCCTCGGGGCCGTGGCGTTCGACATCACCAACGGCAAGATCGCAACCGTGCGCGGCATCGCCGCCCCCACCCGCCTCGCCCGCCTCAGCGAAGCCTGGCGGCAGCACGAACCGGACCCGCCCCTCATCAGCCAGTGGTGACCCGACGCCGACCGAAAGAGCATTGCTATGTGCCTCGACTGAGTGGCCGCGAACGTGGCACCTTTCGCGAGTCGACTGGCGCAGCCCGCCGTCACGACCGTGGCGGGTAGCCACCGGCAGATCCGGATCCGTCTCGACGTACGGTTCCACTCAACCCCGGACGCCGCCGATCGCGTCTCACCCTGCATCCGCACGTGACACGAGGCGGATGTGACCTGGAGGTGGCGTGAGTCGGCACGAGGACGACGAACAGTTCCGGCTGTTCGTACAACGACAGTGGGGGCCGTTGCTGCGAACGGCCTACCTGCTGACCGGCGATCGGGGGACAGCCGAGGACCTGGCGCAGACGGCGTTGGAGAAGACCCATCGGCGCTGGGGGCGGGTACTGCGCAGGGACGCGCCCGAGGTCTACGTACGCCGGGCGATGGTCAACACGGCGATCTCCTGGCGGCGTCGGCGGCGACCGCTGGAGGTGCCGCTGCTGACCTCCGACAGCGCGCCGACGCCGGACGCGTACGCGCAGGTGGAGGAGCGGCAACTGCTCCTCACCGCGCTGCGGCGGTTGCCGCCCAGGACCCAGGCGGTGCTGGTGCTGCGCTACTTCGAGGACCTCAGCGAGGCGGACACCGCCAAGGTTCTCGGCTGCTCCGTCGGCTCGGTGAAGAGCCAGGCGTCGCGCGGGTTGGCCCGGCTGCGGGGCGAGTTCGCCCCACCCGTCCCTCAGTCCCCGGTACGGCTCGAGGAGGAACTGGCATGACCGAGAGCTTCGCGAATTCGACGCTCAGTCCCGCGCTGCGGCAGGCCGCGCACGGCGTCGACGTACCCGAGGACCCGTGGCCGGGGTTCGCCCGGCGCGAGCGACGGCACCGGCGGACGCGGCTGATCCGGGCGGCGGTCGCCGTCGCGGTCGGGGCCGCGCTCGTCGGGATCCAGACCAACGTGGTGCCCCTGCCCGGGTGGGCGCCCGGCATCGCGGTCGCCGCCGCCCCGGCAGCGCTGCTCGACGCCCCGCCCCGGGGCACGCTGGCCGGCGACCAGGCCTGGCTGGACACGCTGCGGACGCGGATCAGCACCGACCCGCGGATCAGCGGCGACACACCGTCGGGTGTCCTGAACCCGGATGGCGTCTGGAAGGTCGGCGACCGCGACCGGATCCGCCTGCTGTACGGCAGTGACCAGCCGGGCCACCGGGTCGCGCTGGTGGCGGTGCCGTTGCGGTTCGGCCTGCTGACCAAGGAGGCGCTGGTCTGGTACGTGGGTCCGGCCGGGGCCGGCGCCGAACAGATGCACTACGCCGGCCACAGCGAGGGCGTCGACGACCCGGTGATGACCCTGATGCAGGCCGGTCCCGACCGGGGCGGATTCGCGGTCGTCGTCGGGCCGGCCGAATCCACCGTGATGATCAGTGGCGACCCTCGCTACACGCCGAGGGGAACCCTGGAGTACGAGAACCTCGCCAGGGAGGACGGCAGCGGGGTCGGGTTCGCCGTCCTGCCCCCCGTGCCGCTCCGGAACGAACCCGTCGTCCGGGTCAGCCGGGGCGACCACGTGCTCTACCAGGGCGGCCTGGGCGGCGGCCCGTACGCCGGGATCGACCCGACCGGGGCTGAGATGGACGTCCTGCTCACCGCCGCCCGACGGGGTGCCCGAGGCACGCCGCTGGACGACGCCACCCTGCGCAGCTTCGTCGAAGAGGCACTCCTCGACAGCCGCCTCCCCGCGGTCGGAACGACGGTGCGGCTGCGCTGGTCGGGCAGCGAGCACGGCCAGGCCGCCGCGCTGCTCACCGTGCAGCCCGCCGGCGGCGGGGTGATCGCGTACGCCAGGCACGGCGACGACCGAACCGGCTGGTGGACCGACCTGCGGCTGCTGTTGCCGGCCGAGGGCGCCGACCAGCGGCCGATCGGCTGGCGGATCCGGGCCGACAACGGCACCCGCACGCCGACGGACCAGGTGCGGGTGATCGCCCCGCCGGACGCGGCCCGCGTCACGGTCACGGTCGGCGGCGCACCCCCGGCCACGGTCACCCTCGACACGTCGAACGCCGGCACCACCCGGATACCGCCGGACCAGCCGGCCACCCTCACCGCGTATGCCACGGACGGCAGCGTCCTCGGAAGCACCCCGTTGCCGCCGGTCGAGGCCAACATGTCGGGCCTGCCGGGCGACAGCCCGGCTACCCGGGTGACCCCCTGACGAACCGAAAGCGTGGCCGAGCCGTCCGAGGACGGCTCGGCCACGCCGAGCAGGTGGAACCGGGCGTCGAGCGGGGACTTCGTGCCCGCGCCGGAGTCGCTCCCGGGCTCCGCGGCCGGGCTGTCGGCACCGCCATCACCCGACCGACCAGGCAATGGACCGACGACTGTCACGAGGTGGGTGACCCACGCCCCAGCAGGCCGGGGTCGCCGCAGCGTGGATAGGGTGTCGCGCATGTCAGGGGCAGCTCAGCCGGCGGATCCGGGAGCCACGCGCCCCCACCGGCTGCGCATCCACCTGCTCGGCGGGTTCCGTGTCGAGCGAGAAGGCGGCCGGTCGGTGGCCGAGCAGTGGCGGCGTACCGGTGCCCGCACCCTGGTCAAACTGCTGGCCGTCACGCCCGGCGGGCGACTGCACCGCGACCAGGCGATGGAGGCGCTGTGGCCGGAGATGCCGTACGAGGCGACGCTGCGGAGTCTCCGCGTGACCCTGCACGCGGCGCGGCACGCCCTGGAACCTGAACTGGCGCCACGCAGCCCGTCGACGTACCTGCACACCGAGGGTGAGCTGATCTGCCTCGACCGGGGCCTGATACTGATCGATGCCGACGAGGCCACGGCCGCAGCCGCGCACGCTCTCGCGACCGGTGACCGGGCGGCGCTCGCCTCAGTACTGACCTCGCTGAGCCGGGAGCTGCTGCCCGAGGACCGGTACGCGTCCTGGGCCGAGGAGCGCCGGCGCCAGTTGGTGGCCCTGCGCGGCCGGGTCGTCCCGGCCCTCGCCACCGTGTTGGCCCAGGCCGGCGAGACAGACCAGGCAGTGGAGGTGTTGCGCCTCGAACTGGAACGGACTCCGGCCGCGGAGGAACTGCACCTGCTGTTGGCGCGGGTGTTGCTGGATGCCGGACGGCCGAGGCAGGCCGTACGGCAGTACCACGCGGCGCGCGATGTGCTCGCAGAGGAGTTGGGTTTTCCGCCCGCGGCCGAGTTCCAGGCGCTGCTGCGAGAGGCACTCGACGCCCTGACGTCCCCACGCACCGGGGCGGACCGGACGGTGATGCAGTTGCCGCCGGTGATCCGCCACCCGCACGACCAGCCCCTGATCGGCCGCGCGCGTCCGCTTGCCCTGCTCGTCGGGCATGCCACCGACGCCCCCATCCCCGCCGGACGGCCGGGCGGCGCGCCGCTGGCGCTGGTGGCGGGGGAGGCGGGCATCGGCAAGACCCGCCTCGTCGCGGAGGTGGCCGGGCAGGCTGCCAGGGCGGGAACCCAGGTGCTGTGGGGTACCTGTCGCACAGCCGAGGGGCAGACCCCGTACGGGGTGTTCGTCGATGCGCTCGACAGCTATCTCGCCGCATGCCCGGCGGTGGAGCGGGCGACGATCGCTGCCGAACATCCCGGTCTTGCCGCCGTCCTGACCACCCTCGGGGAAGCGCCCACCCGCGCGGGTAGCCCCGAGGAGGAACAGGCCCGCTTCTTCCGGTCCGTGAGCGCGCTGCTGACCGATCTCGCCGCCGCCCGGCCGCTTCTGCTCGTCCTCGACGACCTGCACGCCGCCGATCCGGCATCCCTGCGTCTGCTGCACCATCTCATCCGTACCGCCCAGTCACGGCGCTGGCGGTTCGTCGCGACCGTCCGCGGCGACGAACTGCCCGCCGGTGACCCACGCCGCCTCATCCTGGACACCCTCGCGGAGCAGGGGTTGGCGGTCGAGGTCGAACTGCTCCGGCTCAGCCGAGCCGACTGTGCCCGGCTGGTCGGAATTCCGCCGCAGCGGGCTCGGCGCATCTACGAGCTGTCCCGAGGCAACCCGCTGTTCGCGCTGGAACTCGCCACCGCCGGCGAGGTGCGGGGCGTGCCCGACGGGGTGCGCAGACTGGTCAGCGGACGGCTCTCCCAGCTGCCCGACGAGGCCCGCGCGGCGCTCGGTGCCCTCGCCGTCGGCGGCGGTGGCGCGATCTCCGTCGCCGAACTGGAGGCCGTCGCGATTGCCGGGCTCCACCCGCCCCTCGGCGGCCCTGCCGTCGCCGCCGCACTCGACACGGCGGTCACGGCCGGCTTCATCGTGGAACGCACGGTCACGGCACTCGGACGTCCGGTGACCGGCTACGCGTTCCGCCACCCGCTGGTCGAACTCGCCTGCGCCGAAGGGGTCGGTGCCGCGAGCCGGCGGCAACTGCATCGCGCGTACGCCGAGACCGTGCTGGTCCAGCGCCCCGACGCGGTGGAAGCCGCGGCCTTCCATCTCAGCCGGGCCGACGATCCGCGCGCCGCGCACTGGCTGCGCCGTGCTGCCGAACGTGCCGCCAGCCTCTTCGCCAACGACAGCGCCTGCGCCTACTACGCCGACCTGGTCGCGCGCCTGGAGCCGGACGACCCGGCCGCGGCAGCCGCCGCCCGGCTCGACTGGGGTACGGTGCTGCGCCGCAGCGCCCGCTACCACGAGGCGGAGGAGGTGCTGCGGGTGGCGCTGACGTCGTATCGGCAGTCGGCAGACCCCCGAAGCGTGGTGCGCGCGGCGATCGCCCTGGCGGAGGTGCTCGGCCGGGCGCTGCGGCCGCAGGACGGGTTGGCGGAGCTGGAATCCGTGCGGCATCTCCTGGAGGACCGACCGGTCCCGGGCGACGAGGGCACCCCGCACACCGATCGGGTCGACCTCGAACTGACCGTCGGGACGATGCTCTTCGGCTCCGGACAGTACGCCGACGCGCTCGCCGCGCTCACCCGTGCCGAGCATGCCGCCAGACAGCTCGACGAGGCGGTGACGCTGCCCCAGCTCGCCCAGATCGAGTGCGTACGCGCCGCATGCCTGCTGGTCACCGGGAACGTCGCGGCGGCGTCGGAGGCGTGTGAGCAGGCCCTGCGGCTGGCCGAGCGCTGTGACGACATCCCGCTGTTGGCTCGCGCTCTGTCCATCATGGGTGAACTGGCCCGGGAGACCGGCCGGCTGGACGTGGCCCGCGACTGCGCGCGGCGGGCGGTGGCGGCGGCGCGCCGGATGGGTGACCCGGCCGTCCTCGCCATCGACCAGAGCAACCTCGCCGAGATCGAGCTGCTCCACGGCGAACACCGACGGGCGCAGGCCCTGGCGACGTCCGCGGTACGGCTGGCCCGGTCACTCGGTCGGTCCTGGGCGTTACCGCCCGCCCTGGCCAACCTCACCACGATTCTGCTGCGGACCGGCCGTACGGAGGAGGCGCGGGCGGCGCTGGCCGACTGCGAGCAGGCGGCTCGGAACTCCGACGACCCCCAGGTGCTGGACCGGGTCCGCGTGCTCGCCGCGGAGTTGGCCGCCGAGCCGGCTGCCGCGGCGGTTGACTGACGTACGCCACCACGGCCAACCGAACGCTCGCCGTCGTCACGGTAACTGACTTGTAACTGCCGTCTTCTACGGTTCGGCCGCCACACCGCCCCACCACCACCCGAGGTAGCCCATGCATCCGGTCCATGCCGTCGTCGACGCCGGCGGCGAGCCCTGGCCGAGGGTGCGGGACGTCCTCGAACGGCACTGCCACCGCCTTCCACCCGGATACGTGGTGGAGCTGCTCACCGAGGATCCGGCGATCCCCGGCGAACTGGGCGCATGGTGTGCGGCGGGCGGCGGCGAGCTGCTCGCCGCCGACGAGACCGCGGTGCCCGCGATGTTCCGGATACGGACCGTGGGACACCCGCGCAGCCAATGGAATCCGGAGGATCGATGAGACATCCCACCTTCTCCCGATGGGTCGCAGGGCTGGCCGGCCTGGCGATCATCGGGTGGCCGGCGCTTCCCGCGTCCGCCGAGCCCGCGCCGCCGGCCGCTGATTCGTCCGGGGCGAACAGCACGACGATCACCCTGGTCACCGGCGACCGGATCACGGTGACCACAGCCCCGGACGGCACCCGGTCGTACAGCGCGGAACCGGCTCCCGACTCCGCGCCCGGCACGTTCCTCGCCCGCACCGACGTGGCAGGCGAAACCTTCTTCTACCCCAGCGACGTGATCGGACAGGTCGGCACCCGGCTCGACCCGCAGCTGTTCAACGTCACCGGACTGCTGCGCGACGGCTACGACGACGCCCACCGCGACACCCTTCCACTGATCGTCAAGCGCAACACCAGGGCGGCGGCCAAGGCGAGGGCCGTAGCCGACGACCTGTTGACCGAAGGACGCGACCTGCCCTCCATCGGGGCCAGCGCGGCCGTCCTGGACAAGGACGACGCCGACGAACTCGGCGAGACGCTGGACAGCTTCAGTCGGATCTGGCTGGACGGCAAGGCCGAGGCGGACGCCCTCGACCGCAACCTGACGCAGGTCAAGGCACCCGAGGCATGGGCGGCGGGCCGTACCGGCGAGGGTGTCAAGGTCGCGGTGCTGGACACCGGCGCGGACCCGAACCACCCCGACCTGGCCGGCCGGATCAGCGCCTCGGCGGACTTCACCGGCAAGGGCAACTCCACTGACGGGCAGGGCCACGGCACCCATGTCGCCGCGACTGTCGCGGGTAGCGGTGCTGGCGCAGCCGGCATCCGTTCCGGGGTCGCCCCGCACGCAGACCTGATCGTCGGCAAGGTCCTCGACGACAAGGGCGACGGCTACAACTCGCAGATCATCGCGGGCATGGAGTGGGCCGTCGCGCAGGGCGCACGGATCATCAACATGTCGCTGGGCAGCGGCCCCACCGACGGCACCGATCCGGTGTCCACCGCGCTGGAGCAACTCACCGCCCAGTCCGGCGCGCTGTTCGTGGTCTCCGCCGGCAACGACGGCCCCCGCGTCGGCTCCGTCTCCGCGCCGTCGGTCGCTCCGCACGCCCTCTCCGTCGCGGCCGTCGACTTCGCCGGCGGCACCGCCGCCTTCTCCAGCCGGGGACCGGCGCGGGCACCGGGACTCGTCAAGCCGGAGATCGCCGCACCCGGCGTCAACATCGTGGCCGCCCGCGCCGCCGGGACCACCATCGGCACTGTCCAGGCCGACCCCAACTACACGGCGCTGAGCGGTACGTCGATGGCCGCCCCGCACGTCACCGGCGTCGCGACGCTGCTCGCCGAAGAGCACCCGGACTGGAAGGCCGACCGCCTGAAGTCGGTGCTCATGGGGACCGCAGTGGCCCCGCCGGCGGCGCAGTCGATCCACGAGGTGGGCGCCGGCCTCGTCGACGCCCACGCCGCCCTGTCGCAGCCCCTCTTCGCCTCCGCCGGGTCCCTGGCCTTCCCCGGCGGTGAGGGCACCACCACCCGCACGGTGACCATCACCAACACCGGCACCGCGGAGGCCACCGTCAACCTCGCGGGCACCCTCGCCCGCGCCGGCGCTGCCATGCCTCCGGGGCTGCTGACCGTCAGCCCGGCCGCCGTCACGCTGCCCGCCGGCGGCTCAGGCGAGGTCACGCTCACCGTCAACGGCACCGGTACGCCGACCGGCACCTACAGCGGGGCGCTGACCGCCACCCCGGCGAACGGCGGGCAGTCGCTGCGCATCCCGCTGCTGCTCGACCGCGCGCGTACCGTCAGGATCTCGGCGTTCGACCGGGACGGCAACCCGGCTCCGGCCCAGGTGACGATGCTCAACGCCGACAGCGGCACCGCTGTCACCGTCAATCTTCCCGCAGCGGGCACCACCGAGGTCCGCGTGCCCGACGGCCCGTACGTGGTCGTCGGCACCATCGCCATGACGGTCAACGGCAAGCCCGCAGGCGCGATCCTGACCAAGGACAACCCCGCGAACTCCGACACGATCGTCCTCGACGCCCGGGAAACCCGCCGTTGGACCGTCACCGCGGACGGCTTCGACACCCGGCCCGAACTCGTCGCCGCCAACCTGCGGCGCATGACGAAGGACGGCAAGTACTGGACCGGCCACAGCGTCCTGTTCGGCGGCGCGTACGGCCCGTTCAGCCGGGACGCGCTCTGGATCACCCCGACCAACGGCACCATGGACGGCACGGTCGGCCGTTCCGAGCACTGGCGGCTGGCGGACGCGAAGAGCGACCACATGACCGGCGACGGCGACTTCCTGTTCGACCTCACGTTCGCCGACGACGAGGTGCCGGACGACCCCACGCACCGGCTCCGCACCGAAGACATCGAGAACCTGGCCAAGGTCCGTACGACCTACAAGGGTTTCAACGAGGACCACCGCTACCAGGAGGGCACCACCGTCTACGGTCCCAACCTGATCGGGCTCAACGTCACCTCGCCGTCGTACCTGACCGTGCCCCGGGTCCGCACCGAGTACATCACCGCCCGGAACACGCAGTGGATGAAACTCACCTGGCGGAGCAAGGACCGCGTGGAGTACCGCTTCACCCAGCAGCCGCGGGCCTACCAGCCCGGCACCACCACCCGCGACACCTGGTTCGCCGCCCCGATCGGGGCCCGAGCCCAAGGAATCGTCACCGGCGCCCGGCTGCAACTCACGATGGATGACGCGGTCGACAGCCAGGGGCGGAAGGGCATGTACGCCGACTTCAGCTACCCGTCGAAGTCCGATGCCACCACTCGGCTCTACCGGAACGGGGCGCTTGTCGCGGACCGCGGCTCGATGCTCGACAAGACCTTCGACGACGGCGCACCCGCGTCGTACGTCCTCGAGCGTTCCTTCACCTCGGGCGACGTCTACCCCGTCGGCGGCGAGGGCAGGACCAGGTGGGCCTTCCGCACCGACGGTTCGTCGGGCGAGGCGACCCCGGCGCGGCTGCTCAACGTGGCCGTCACCGCGGATCTCGACCTGCACAACCGGGCCCGCGCCGACCGGCCGCTGAACGTCAACGTCAGCGTCACCGGCGCCTCGGGCGAGCTCCGTAACCTGACGGCCTGGGTGACCGCCGACGGCGGTGCCACCTGGACCGAGGTCAAGGTCCGACCCGCCGGTCCGGGGGAGTACGGCTTCACCGCGCCGCGCACGGCACTGGTTGCCGACAGCTTCGTCGGCTTCCGGGTCACCGCCGAGGACGCCACCGGCACCTCGATCGACCAGACGCTGCTGCGAGCCATCCCGGTCGTACGCTGATGACGTCGTGGGGGGGGCGCCCCCCCGCGGGGGGGCGGGCCCCGCGCCCGGGGGGGGGGGGGTCGGGGGGGGGGAACCGGGCCGACCCCCGGAACACCCCCAGGAGCGCGCCG
>NZ_JBEOVW010000018.1:0-133041 GCF_040295705.1 Micromonospora sp. NPDC002717
AACAAACCATAAAGGCTTGCCAGTCCGGGGTATCAAACAATTTGGCACTGGCTTATCAAGCACCCTGTTGAGTTCTCAAAGAACAACCACACACCGCCCGGAAACCCCACACCATGGGACCCCCGACCCGGGGCATTTCGTTCACATCCCCGCCGCTCTCGCGCCGGGCACTTTTACTACGTTACCCGCCGGTTTCCGCCGTGTCAAACCGCTCTACCGCGATCCACACCACTTCAACCCAATTTCCGGGCACCACAACCAAACCGGCTCCCACCGATTCCGATCACGGCTTCCGACAGACCAGCCGCCGCGGTCTCCCACGAACACGCCCGGTTCCCTGCCGGCGTCGAACCATACCCGGTCAGCTCCACCCCACCAAATCCGCCTCACGGCGAACCCGGGGCACCACCCGGCCCGGACCCGAGGAGCACAACCCCCCGATCCGGAAGCTCATTCCCACGCTCCGGCCTCCAGGACTTTCGCCCCGTTTCGTCCGTTCCGCGCTGGCAGAGAGAAAGTTACGCCCCCGGCGGATTGATCGTCAAATCCGCCGGGGGCGTCGCCCGTCACACTCGCGCGGGCGTACGGCTAGTTGCGCAGCTCGACCCCGGCGAACGACCGCTTGCCGCGGCGCAGCACCAGGTACCGGCCGTGCAGCAGGTCCTCGGGGCTCACGGTGGCGTCGGCCTCGGTGACCCGGTTGTTGTTGACGTAGGCGCCGCCCTCGGCGATCACCCGGCGGGCCTCCTTCAGGCTCGGGACCAGCCCGGAATCACGCAGGAGCCCGGCGACGTCGGGCAGCTCGTCGAGGTGGACGAGGCCGGCCTCGGTCAGCGCGGCGCGCAGCGTCGCCGGCGTGAGCTCCTCCAGCGAGCCCCGGCCGAAGAGCGCCTGGCTGGCGGCGACCACCTGCGCCATCTCCCGCTCGCCGTGCACGAGCGTGGTCAGCTCCTCGGCGAGCGCGCGCTGGGCCGCCCGGGCCGCCGGCCGCTCCGCCGTCTCCTTCTCCAGCGCCTCCAGTTCCTCCCGCGAACGGAAGCTGAAGTAGCGCAGGTAGCGGCTCACGTCCCGGTCCTCGACGTTGACCCAGAACTGGTAGAACGCGTACGGGCTGGTCAGCTCGGGGTCGAGCCAGATGGCGCCGCCCTCGGTCTTGCCGAACTTCGTCCCGTCCGACTTCGTGACCAGCGGGGTGGTGAACGCCTGCACCGGGCCGGCGCCGCGCCGGCGGATGTAGTCCACCCCGGCGGCGATGTTGCCCCACTGGTCGGAGCCGCCGAACTGGAGCTGGCAGCCGTGCCGGCGGTGCAGCTCGAAGAAGTCGTTGGCCTGGAGCAGCTGGTAGCTGAACTCGGTGAAGCTGATCCCGCTCTCCAGCCGCGCCTTGACCACCTCCCGGGCCAGCATCCTGTTGACCGGGAAGTGCTTGCCGACGTCGCGGAGGAACTCGACCACCGACATCTCGGCGGTCCAGTCGAGGTTGTTGACCAGTTGCGCGGCGTTCTCGCCCTCGTACGAGACGAAGGGGGCGAGCTGGTCGCGGATCCGGGCCACCCAGCCGGCGACCACCTCGGGCGGGTTGAGGGTCCGCTCGGCGCTCTCCTTCGGGTCGCCGATCTGGCCGGTCGCGCCGCCGACGAGCAGCAGCGGCCGGTGCCCGGCGAGCTGGAGCCGACGGGCCGTGGTGACCTGCATGAGGTGGCCGACGTGCAGGCTCGGCGCGGTCGGGTCGAAACCCACGTAGTAGGTGGCGGCACTGCCGTCGAGCAGCGTACGCAGCTCGTCGAGGTTGGTGGAGTCCTGGATCAGGCCGCGCCACCGCAGGTCATCGGTCAGGGAGTCCCGCCCGGGCGGCGGAAGGCTGCTGTCGGTCACGGTCACCCATTCTCCCCCATGACCGGGCGCCTGCCGTAGCGGGTTTGCGCAGCGGGCGGCGGCGTAGGCTGGCGACGCCATGATCGGGAAGGGGAACGCCGTGGACATGCCGGATCTGACGGGCGGCTTCGTCGCCCTGCTCGGCCTCAAGTTCGACGAGGTCAGCGGGGACCGCGTGGTGATCCGCTGGCAGGTCCGCCCCGAGCTGCACCAGCCGTTCGGGATCCAGCACGGCGGCGTGTACTGCTCGGTGGTCGAGACCGCGGCCAGCGTCGGCGGGTCGGTGTGGCTGGGCGACCGGGGGCGGGTCGTCGGCGTGTCGAACCAGACCGACTTCCTGCGCGCGGTCCGCGACGGCGAGCTGACCGCTGTGGGCACCCCCGTACACCGGGGGCGCAGCCAGCAGCTCTGGCAGGTGGAGATCACCGACGCCGACGCCCAGCTCGTCGCCCGCGGCCAGGTGCGACTGCAGAACCTCTCCCCCGCCTGACCCGCACCCGGCCAGGGGCGCGGCGGCGACGCTCAGCCGCGGGCCTCGTCCAGCACCGGCTCCCCGGCGTCGTCGTCGCGCGGCGGCCCGACCGGCCGGCGCACCCGGACGCCGGTGATCGCGCGGTGGTCGATGCGGGCCACCTCCAGCTCCCAGCCGTCCACGGTGACGCTCTCCCCCGCGACGGTGGGGATGTGGCCGAGGCAGGTGAGCACCAGGCCCGCGATGGTGGTGTAGTCGCCGCCGGGGCGGCCGGGCAGCTCGACCCCGACGTCGGTGAGGTCGTGCACCGGGAAGGTGCCGGGGAGCAGCATGACACCGTCCGGCTCGGTGCGCACGGCGCGCACGTCCCGGTCGGTCTCGTCGTAGATCTCCCCGACGATCTCCTCCAGGATGTCCTCGGGGGTGACGATCCCGTCGACCGCGCCCCGCTCGTCGACCACCAGGGCGATGTGCTGACGCTCGGCCTTGAACTGGCGCAGCGCGTCGACCACCGGCAGCGAGTCCGGCAGCAGCATCGGCGGGCGGGCGCACTCGTCGACCGGCCGGTCGTCGCGGACGCCGACGAGGTCGCGCAGGTGGATCACTCCGACCGCATCGTCCAGGCCGCCGTGCCGGACCACCGGCGCCCGGGAGTGGCCCGTGGCGGCCAGCAGCAGCCGCGCGGCCTCCGCGGTGGTTCCGCTGTCGAGCGTGAAGACCTGCAACCGTGGTACGAGCACCGCCTTCAGTTGGCGGTCGGCGATCTCCACCGCCCCGGCGATGATCGTCCGCTGCTCCTTGGTGAAGCCGTGGTTGCCGGAGACGATCTCCCGCAGCTCGTCGGGGCCGATCTCGTCGGGCTCGTGCTCGGGGTTGAGCCCGACCAGGCGTACGACCAGGTCGCTGGTGGCGCCGAGGGCCCAGACGGCCGGCCGGGTGAGGGCCGCCAGCAGGTCCAGCGGGCGGGCCACCAGCAGCGCCCACCGCTCGGCGGCCTGCATGGCGATCCGCTTGGGGGCCAGCTCGCCGAAGACCAGGGTGACGAAGGTCAGCGCGAGGGTGACCACCACGATGGCGACGGTCTCCGCGGCGCCGCCCAGCGCGCCGAGCAGCGGCACCAGAGGCCTGGCCAGCGACACCGCCGCCGCGGCCGAGGCCAGGAAGCCTGCGAGGGTGATGCCGATCTGGATGGTGGCCAGGAAGCGGTTCGGGTCCTTGGCGAGGCGGGCCAGCACCCGGCCGGCGCGGCTGGCGCGTTCCAGCCGCTGGACCTGGCTGTCCCGCAGCGAGACCAGCGCCATCTCGCTGCCCGCGAAGACCGCGTTGAGGACGACCAGGACACCGACCAGGGCCAGTTGGCTCCAGATGCTCTGCACGCCCGGCTCTCCTCACGCGCCACCGGTGCCCGTCGCACGACCGGCACCGCCGGCCGAAGGACCCGGCCGGCGTAGGCCAGTCTGTGCCCACCGGGCCGGCCGGTGAATCCTCGCCCGGCCTGGGAGGCGGTCAGGCTCGCTCGGCGACCGGCGGGGCCGTCAGGTCGAGCACGTAGGAGCGGCCCTCGGGGCGGAAGCCGAGCCGGTGGTAGTAGGGGGCGACCATGCCGGGCGGGGTGACCACCCGGCGGAACCCCCGGTCGGTGAAGAGGCGGCTGCGCCGGTAGACGAACTCGCCCGGGGTGAAGTCCCGGAACCGCCGGGTGACGTAGTCGAGGTCGACCTGCGCCACGCCGTCTGGCTCGGCGTGCGACAGCACCACGCCGACCACCTCGTCGGCCCGCAGCACCAGGAAGGCGGAGCGCTCGGCGGAGGTGCCGGGCGGCCAGCGGAAGCCGGGGTTGAAGCGGGCGATGTCCGAGCCGTGGACGCGCAGCGTGTGGGCGAGGAACTGGTCGTCCACGCCGACCTCGACCACCTGGTAGGTCGCCTCGTCGTGGCGGGTGGCGAGCATGGCGCGCAGGTACCAGACGTTGATCACGGCCAGCACGACGTTCAGCCCGACCATCGGCCAGACCTGCACCGCGGCGTTGTAGCCGATCAGGATCAGACACCCGAGCAGGTTCAGGGCACGCAGCCGGAGGATGCGCGTCTGCAGCAGCGACCAGACCAGCAGCGCCGAGCCGGTCCAGCCGATGAGTTCCAGCCAGTCCACCCCGCGAGAGTAGTGGTCACCCGGGTCAGCCCGCGCGGCGGGCGCGGGGCCGGTTCAGCGGTCGGCGAGCTCCAGCACCCACTCCTCCACCTCGGCGCCGCGGCCGTTGGCGTACCCCTTGTCCTCGCCCGTGACGACGAAGCCGCACTTGCGCAGCACGGCGAGCGAGGCCCGGTTGTCCTTGGCGGCGCGGGCGTGCACGGGCCGCTGGGGCAGCTCGCGCAGCAGGGCGGCGACCGCGGCGGTGGCGTAGCCCCGGCCCCAGCGGCGCGGGTCGATCCAGTAGCTGACCTCGGTCTTGTCGTCGACCGGGAAGGCGGTCACATGGCCGACCACCTCGTCGTCGACGACGACCGTGCGGGCGACGATCCGCTCGTCGGCGCGGACCCGGCGCCAGTGCGCGTCGAACCGCGCCCGGTCGGTCGGGTCCTCCGGGCCGAAGGCGGCCATCCAGTTGGCCTCGACGTCCTGCTCGTGGTCGAAGAAGCGGGGCAGGTCGTCGTCGCGTACGGGGCGCAGGCGCAGGTCGGCGGTCACGGGCCCGAGGATAGAGCCGGGCGGTGACATCGCGGACCTCGCGTCACGCCCGCTCCGCCGGGTTCGCCGGGCCCGGCCGCGCCCCCGATCACGCCCAGGGCGGACACGGACGCCCGTCGGTGCGCGGATTCGGGCGCGCCGGGCCGGCGCCGCGCGGACAATGAGCGGATGACACGAGCGGTACGGGGCGCGCGGGCGGGCGGGACGCCCGTCGGCACGGCGGCGGGCGCGGCGTCGCTCGGAGCGCTTGCCGTGGGCGCGCTGGCCGTCGGGGCCCTCGCCGTCGGGGCGCTGGCCATCGGTCGGCTGGCGATCCGCCGGGCCGTCGTGCGGGAGTTGCGCATCGGCCGGTTGGAGATCGACGAACTGGTCGTGCGCGAGCGCCCCGCCGGCGACGGGTAACGGCCCGACGGTTACGCGCGGCTGTCGACCGAGACGTGGTGAACTCCGCGCTGGCGTCGTCCATTCGCCCGACGATCCCGTCAGCGCCCGCCAGCCGACGAGCCCGGTGGAGAGGTCGTCGGCGAACATCCGTGGTCCCGCCGTCTCCTCTCGCGGATCGTCACGGGACGGCTGTCGGGGCGGTTGCCAGGTCCCGGGCGGCGACCGCCCGCAGCCACTGTTGTGCCAGCAGGGCGTGACCCGGTTGTGTCAGGTGCACGCCGTCCGCCGTCCAGACCTGCTCGTCGGCTGTTCCGGCACCGAACAGGTGGTCCACCGTCACCAACGTCGCGTCGAAGTCGACGGCCAGTTTGCGCACCACGTCGGCCTTCGGCCCGAGGTCTTCGCGCCAGGCCCGCTGTCCGTCGTCGAGCGGGATGAGGAAGGGCTCGATCAGGATGACGGCGGCGTCGAGCTGCCGTCGGGTCAGGTCGAGGATGTGCCGGTAGTCGCGTTCGAACTCCTCGGCGGTGGTGGGATCGTCGGCACTGTACCGGCGCCAGGTGTCGTTGATGCCGATCAGCACCGACACCACCTGCGGCGCGAGCCGCAGGCAGTCGTCGTCCCACCTGGCGCGCAGGTCGCGGACGCGATCGCCGCTGACGCCCCGGTTGAGGAAGGTGACGGCGTGCTGCGGGTGCCGGGCGGTGAACCAGGCCGAGGCCATCATGGCGTATCCGCCACCGAGGTCGTCGGACCGCTCGCGGTTGCGTCCCGCGTCGGTGATGCTGTCGCCGATGAACAGCACCCGTCCGCCGGGTGGGATCTCTTCTGTCATCACGGGCCTCCATTGCGTCGCGTCGGTGCCGGAGCCGGGCAGGGCGATCGTACGCGTGCCCGGCTGGGAGGTCGCCTGGTCGGGATCGGGGTAGGGGCGGCTCCACTCCGGGTGCACCGCCCGCATCGGGGTGGCGTCGTCGCGGGTGCGGTCGACGGCGCGGAACCGTTCGCCTGGAACGACGCCGACGAGGGCGATGAACTGGCCGCCGTACGGAGGATCTTCGCCCGGTACGGATGACTGGGACCTCGAGAGCGCCGGGCACCCCGCTCCGCTGTCGCCGCGACATCACGCCTGGTTGTCTCCTCGGTGGTGGTCTCTCCGCGACCGGTCTTCTCTCCGCTTCGCCAGGATGACGAGTGCGCCCGAGACGACGCCTGCGAAGCATCCACCAGCAGTGGCTGGTGGCGCTCGACCGGGTCGACATCGAGCAGTCGCTGGCCGCGTTGCGGGCGTTGGTGGCGGGAGTCGTGCCGGCAACCGGGACATGACCGACCGTCGCGCCGGCTACGGCTTCCTCGCGGTGCGCTGAAATCCCCGCCGGACCCGGTGGTCGACGGCCCGTGCCGGTCCTCGTACCGCCACCCACCCCGAGCGGTCCCACGGTCAGGCGCGCGCCGGCGGGCAGGGCCTGTGCAGCCAGGCCGACGTGCCCACCCGGCGCACCGCGCCGCAATCCGCGTGTCAGGAGGCCCGCAAGTGCGAGAAACGTCCGGACGTGCCGAGGTGGGCGGTGTTCGAGCGGGTACGGAAGCCGTGCTCGTCGAGGCGGTCAGTCGGGGCGAATGCCGGTCAGGATCTGCATGGCGTGGCGCTCCCTGGCCGCGAGTTCGGTGAGGAGTGCCGAGGCTCGGGTCAGGTGGTCCGGGTCGCCGGTCTCTCCGGCGGCCGTGATGTGGTGGGAGACCTCGGTCCATGACGGGGCGATCTCGGCGTACCGCCGGTGACCGAGGCGGACGGTGTCGTCGTCGACGATCGTGGCGCATTCGGCGAGGAAGTCGCGGTACATGGCGCGAAACAGGGCGCCGCCGGTCCCGCCGCGTTCCATCAGCGCTGCGGCCAGCGGGAGGTCGCGGGACGGGTCGCGGGAGCGGTCGAGCCACCGCGCCACCTGTCGGGCCGCCTTGTCGATGCCGCGATGGCCGAGGTTGGCGATGGGTGGGTTGAGGAAGGCGTGCGCGTTGTTGCGGATGGCCGCCCGGATGGCGTGGCCCAGATCGGGCCGGCCGGTGGGGCTGGCGATCGTGTAGGAGAGGTTGCGGGCGGTCATCGGTCCGCGTTCGTTGCGGGCCCGTTCCAAGCTCGTCAGCGTGGTCGTCACGCTGCCGCCCTGCTGGGTGGTGTCGATCAGGTAGGCGTGTGTGTCGTCGTAGCCGTACATCGCGGCGAAGTGGGCCCCGAAGTGGACTTTCGTGCTGAAGTAGTCCAGGTGGTAGGAGTCGAGTTGCAGGCCGACCGGGCGTCCGGCGGTGAGGGCGGCGACCACGTTCTGCCAGGCCTTACGGGGCGAGGCGGTCTCCTGGATGTGCAGCGTCAGGCCCAGCCGGTCGGCCACGGTTCGGGTGATCGTGGTCGGCTTGGTGCGTCCGCCGAGGAACGGAAAGTCCATGCTCTTGGCATCCCAGTAGACGAAGCCCAGACCCTCGCCGAGGCCGAACAGCATGGGCTCGGACAGGTCGACGCCCTCGTGGCGCAGCAGGGCACCGAGCGTGGTGGTCTCGCAGTGCTGACCGGCGGGGAACGCCACGTTCTCGATGATCATTCGGTCTCCTGATCTGCTGGTCGGGACGGGCCGGACGGGGGTCGGACCGGCCAGGCGATCTCCGTGCGGAGCGCGGCCGTGGGTGTGCCGGGTGCGGGCGATACGAGGTAGCGCTCCTCGGCTGGGCCCGCCAGCGCCCGGTCGTGCTCGGCGATCCAGCGTCCCAGCGACCGGTAGGCGGTATCGATGGCGTCGTAGCCACCCTCGTGGACGGTCGCGGCGAGCAGGCAGCCCGGCAGTTCCCCGGGCGCAATCGTCGCGGTCGGCCGGGGCGGGCGCGCCACCGGCGCGAACAGTTCCACCTCCAACTCCGCCGCGTCGAGGTCGTCGCTGAGGTGTCGGGTCCCGACCGGCCCCGCCGGGGCGATCCCCTGCGCGGCGAGGCCGGCGAAGAGCCGCGCGAACCCGGGCGCCAGCGCCTCGGCCAACCCGCTCAGCGGGGTACGCACCAGCGTGCGGGCGGTGGGCTGGGCATCGCGCCACCGTTCGTACACGTGTAGCCAGCCCGGCATGCGTCCCGGCTCGGCCAGCACGGCCCCCAACCGCCCGGCGATTTCGTCGAGCCGGGCCGCCCGCGCGGCCACGCGTTCCCGGTGCCGCTCGACAACGGCGCGGGTCTGGTCCGGGGTTTCGGCCGCCAGGATCTCGGCGATCTCGGGCAACGGCACCTCCAGCTCCCGCAGCCGCCGGACCAGCCCCGCTCTGGGGAACTGGTCGACGCTGTACCGGCGGTAGCCGGTATCCGGATCGACCGACGCCGGGACGAGCAGACCCAGCCGGTCATAGTTACGCAGCACTCGAACGGACAACCGGGTCGCTCGCGCGAACACCCCGATCGGCAGCAACCCTGTCACCGACGCCTCCAACAGCCTCGACCCTCCCCCTGGGAGAGGGTCAACCCCGGCCCGGCCCCTGCCGCACCGACCACGGAACGAATCATCATGGAACGGGTCCGGCCGGCCACGTACCCGGCGTGCCTCGCGGGCCGCGCGCCCGACAGCTCGACGTCATGTGGGCTGGACCGGTCGGCACGGGTCCGCACAACGTGCGTTGCCGGCGGGCAACGACCCTCCGGCTCCGCGAACAGCGACGCGTACCGCCTCGTCGGGGACAGGGGTGACGCCGGAGCGCGTGCCGTCCGGCGTCAGGCGCGGCGGCTGGCCCAGCTCGGTGCCCAGACCTCGGCCGGAGTGGCCGGCCGCGCGGCCGTCAGGTGCTGGCGGAGCGCGGTGAGGGTGGGGTGCGGGTTGCCCGCGAGGCACACGAACGAGTGCGGGTAGACCGGCGTGGGGCCGTGCAGCGGGATGCGACGCAGGTCGTGGGTGGTTGGCCAGATGTACCGGTCGCCGCTGCCCACGAGGGTGGCCAGGTCGGCGGAGTCGGCGATCGCGTCGAGCAGCGCCTCGGTGCCGAAGTTCGGGCCGATCGCGTCGATCCGAAGGTCGAACGCGTCGGTGAGCTCGTCGTAGTAGGCGGCCCACTCGGTGCCCCGCTTGATGCCCGGAATCCAGATGCGGTGCCCGGCCAGGTCAGCCGGGGGCAGGGAACGAGCGGCGGCAAGCGGGTGGGCGGGGCCGACGAGCAGTTGCAGCGGGTCGTCCAGGGCCCGCTCGACCAGGATGCCGTCGGGTAGCTCGCGGACCGGTATCGGTACGGCCCGGAAGGTCGCGTCGATCTCCCTGGCGCGGACGGCCTCGATGGCCGTCTCGACGTTGGCGTTCGAAAGCGTGACGACGTCGAGCTCGGTCCCCGGGTGCGCCCTGTAGAAGCGCTGCATCGTCACGGCCGGGGCGATGCGTCGGTTGAGGACGTCGACGCGCAGCGCGCGTTCGCCCGGCCGGACCGAGGCGGCGGCCCGTTCGGCAGCTCGGAGCAGTTCGCGGGAGTGCGGGAGGAATGCCTGCCCGTCGAGGGTGAGCTGGGCGCCACGGGCGGTGCGGGTGAAGAGGGTGACTCCGAGGCGGCGTTCGAGGTTGGCCACGCGCTTGGAGACAGCCTGCTGCGTGATCTCCAGGTCGATGGCCGCTTCCTGGAACTGTCCTGCGTCGGCGACGGCGACGAAGGTGCGCACGGCCTCGATGTCCACGCCCAGATCGTACGGCTGCACAAACTCTGGTTGTGGCTCGCCAGCGCGTTCGTTGTTGGATTCCTGGTAACCCGAGCTGGTCGAATCGTCGCCGTCAACGATTGGTTGTGACTGGAGGGGCAGCGTGGGGCAACGTCTGGGGCGTTCGTTCGGGTGGTTGTGGTCGGCGTTTGCGGCCAGCACCATGGGTACCTGGTTGGGGTTCGGGGCGTTCCCGCTGATCGCGATCCAGGTGCTCGGCATCGGTCCGGCCGCGGTCTCCGCGTTGGCCGCGGCGGGGCTGGCGGTGGGTGCGGTGCTGGCGCTTCCCCTCGGCCCCTGGGTCGAGCGGCAGCGCAAGAAGCCGGTCATGATCGCCGCGGACGTCGTCCGCTTCGCGGCCCTGCTGAGCATCCCGATCGCCTTCGCGTTCGGGCTGTTGACCTACACCCAGCTGCTGATGGTCTCCGTGATCGGGGCGGCCGGGAACATCGCGTTCGTCTCCGCGAGCGGTGCCTATCTGAAGTCGCTCGTGGGTCCCGACCAGCTGCTGGCCGCCAACGGGCGTTTCGAGTCGACCACCTGGACGGCCACCGCCGTGGGGCCGACCCTGGGCGGGGCGGCCATCAGTCTCATCGGGCCGGTTGTCACCCTGATCGCCAACGCGGTCGGGTTCCTGTTGTCCGCGCTCGGAATCGGCATGATCCGGGAGCGGGAGGCGCGCCCGGCGCGCGGGACGGCCACCCGGCTACGCGGTGCGGACCTGTCGGAGGGGTGGCGGTTCATCCTCGCCGACCGTGAACTGCGCGCGCTCTTCCTGAACACCGTGACCGTCAACGCGCTGATCATGGCAACCGAACCGCTGCTGGCCGTGCTGCTCCTCGGCGACCTGAGCTGGGCGGCCTGGCAGTACGGCCTGGCGTTCGGGCTTCCGTGCGTCGGCGGATTCGTCGGCGCCCAGCTCGCCCCGCGTCTGCAAGCCCGCTACGGGCGCCGCCGGATCCTGCTCGTCTCGGGGGCGCTGCGCGCGTTGTGGCCGATCGGCCTGTTCTTCGTGATGCCCGGCGCGGCCGGCGTGGTCCTGGTGATCGCGGTCGAACTGGGGCTGATCACCTGCATGGGCCTGTTCAACCCGCTGTTCGCCACCGAGCGACTCGATCGGGTGCCGGCTGACCGGGTCGGCCGCGTGCTGGTCGCGTGGAACATCACGGGCACCGGGGCGATCGCGGTGCTCACCGCGCTGTGGGGCGTTCTGGCCGGGGCCACCGACGTACGCCTCGCGATCGGTGTCGCCGGCGTGCTGCTCCTGGCCACTCCGTTCCTGCTCCCGCGCCGCTCCGGCACGCAGTCGCCGGCCACCGGGCCTGCGCGGCCGGTCGTCAGCGCTGCTCGATGACCGGGCCGGGTCCGATCCCGGCCGGACAGGCTCCGGCCCGTCCTCCCGGCTGTTCTCCGGTGGCCGGGCCACGACCCGCCGGCGAGGCGTCAGACGTACCGACGCCGTGCTCACCGTCAGCGCAGCCGCCGGGCGGTGAACCTGGTCGGCGGCTCGGCGATCGCGTCCTGGGCCGCGATCAGCTGGATCTCCCGGGTGCCCGCCGCGAGGGTGGCCTCGAGTACGGCGAAGACGGAGGCGATGGTGCGTTCCAGTGCCGTCGCGGGCGAGCCCGTCGTCCGCAGATGCGCGAGGTACAGCGCCGCGGTGACGTCACCGCCGCCGTTCGGGCTGATCGGCAGCAGCGGCGTCGTCACGGCCCAGGCGCCCTCGTCCGAGACGGCCACCACCTCCAGCGACCCCTCCGGCACGTCGCCGTGGAGCACGCTGGTGACCAGGACGTGCCGCGGCCCCGTCTCGCGCACCACGTCGACCGCCTCCAGCAACTCCGTCAGCGAGTTCGTCGTACGGCCGGCGAGGAAGTCCAGCTCGAAGTGATTCGGGGTGATGATGTCCGCACGCGGGACGACGACGTCCCGCATGAACTCCGGGATGCCGGGCCGGACGAACATCCCGCGGCCGGCGTCGCCCATCACCGGGTCGCAGCAGTACACGGCGTCCGCGTTGGCCGCCTTGGCCTTCTCCACCGCGTCGAGGATCACCGCGCCCATCGCCGGGTCACCCTGGTAGCCCGACAACACCGCGTCGGCGCTGCCGAGGACCCCGCGGTCCGCGATGCCCGCGATCACCTCGGCCACGTCGGCCGGCGCCAGCAGCGGCCCCCGCCACGCGCCGTACCCGGTGTGGTTGGAGAAATGGACCGTCAGTACCGGCCAGACCTCGTGCCCGAGCCGCTGAAGGGGAAAGGCCGCCGCCGAGTTGCCGACGTAGCCGTAGGCGACCGAAGACTGGATGGACAGGATCTTCACCGGCTCATCATGCCGGTTCCCGCCGGTGCCACACGTACTGCCCACCGTTTCTGTCGGGTGACCCACTCCGGGCCCTGGCGCGATGGCAGGACCACTGACGGGGGCTTCCACCACCGGAGACCGTTGGAGCCGTGCACAGCGACCCGCAGCTCGCAGCCGCCATCCGGAACCTGTTGGCCACCTCGGCAAGCTGACCGAAGGTGGGATCCGGCGGGCCGGCGGCGACCGCGTTCGACGCAGCGGTTAGTCTGCGCTTGTGCGGGAGGCGATGTCCTGGAGCAACCTCGATGGCTGACGCCGACGACGTCCGTCGCCTGGCACTGGCACTGCCTCACGTGGTCGAGGTCGACAGTGACGGCTTCGACTTCCGGGTGGCCGACAAGGGGTTCGTCTGGTCCTACCCGGAGCGCAGACCCGGTGCGCCGCGCCTCATCCGCACCGACGTCGCGGTGCTGTACGTCGGCGACGAAGCGGAGAAGCAGGCGTTGCTCCTCGGCGAGCCCGAGGTCTTCTTCACCACGCCCGCGTACGACGGGCTGCCCCTGGTCATGCTGCGGCTGGCGCAGGTGACCGTCGATCGCCTGGCGGAACTCGTCACCGACGCGTGGCGCATGCGTGCCCCGGGACCGCTCGTCGGCGGCCTCGACGACGACTCGGATCCGGCGAGCCGGGACCTGGGCAGAGCCGACCAGGAGGCCAGGTAGCACTCACCCGGCGCCGCGGTCGCGTCGTCGTCATCTGGCGGCCTGCCGCCGGATCAGCCGTCGCTCGCAGGGCGGGCCACGCCGCCGACGATCGTGGCGAGCAGCCGGGGTTCCGCCTGCGGTGGCGGGCCGTCGGGTCCGCGGACGAGCACGAGGTCGGCCCGGGCCCCCACGGCGACGACTCCCCGGTCGGGTGATCCGAGCAGCCGGGACGGCACGGTCGACGCCATCGACCACACCTCCGCGAGACCGAAGCTGGTCTGCCGCAGCGCCCACCGGACGCAGTCGAACAGCGAACGGCCGCTGCCGGCCAGCAACTCGGTGCCGGTCAGGCTGAGCCGGCCGTCGGCGTCCACGGTGACCGAGCCGCCGACCGGGGTGCGGTACTCGCCGGGCGGGCAGCCGGCGAGGGCCGCCGAATCGCTGACCAGGACCGAGCGTTCGACGCCCTTCGCCCGCACCATGGCGGTGAACGTGTCAGCGGGGAGGTGGTGGCCGTCGGCGATGAAGCTCGCCGTCAGGGCCTCCTCCGCCAGCTGCGCCCACAGGTGGTTGGGATGCCGCGGCAGGACGGTGTGCGACCCGTTCCCGAGGTGGGTGGAGAGCCGTGCTCCCGCGTGGACCGCCGCCCGCACCTGCTCCGGTGTCGCGGCGGTGTGTCCCAGGCCGACGACGATCCCGGCCTCGGTGGCGGCGCGGACGTACCGCGTCGCGCCGGGCCGTTCGGGCGCCAGCGTGACGAGGCGTACCAGGCCCGGGGCGACGTCGAGCCACTGCGTGAGCTCCCGCGGGTCCGGGTCGCGGACGTGCCGCCGGTCGTGCGCGCCACGGGGACCGTCCGCGTCGGCCAGGTAGGGGCCTTCGACGTGTACGCCGACGACGACGTCGGCGACCAGGGGGTCGCTCGCGCGGGCGGCGGCTATCACGTCGAGCGTGGAGAGGATCTTCTCCTGGCTGGCCGTGATGATCGTGGGGCAGTACGACGTGACGCCCCGGCGACACAGCGACCGGGTCAACTCGGCCACGGTGGCGACCGACACGTCGTCGGCGTTGACGTCCACGCCGGCGAATCCGTTGACCTGCAGGTCCACCAGCCCGGGAAGGATCGTGGGCTGGTCCGCCGTCGGCTCGGTCTCCTCGATGGCCGAGATGCGGTCGCCGGAGATCCGCAGCCGCACGGGGCGACCGTCGGCGAGCCGGCCCTCGACGCGCGTCTGCTGCCCCGCTGGGGTCACGTCAGCTCGTCCAGGCCGCTCGCGGCTGCCGCGTCGGCGTGCACCGACACCGACCGGTGCGTCCGGAGCGCGCTCGCGGGGCAGGCCGGGCCGATGGGTCCGGTCAGGGCGAGCGTCAGCGCGGCCGCCTTGTGCCGGCCGTGCACGGTGACGACGATCGAGTTCGCGCTCAGCAGCGTCGGCACGGTCAGGGTGACCGCCTGGGCCGGCACGTCCTCCAGTCGGGCGAACAACCCCTCGTCGACCTGCTGTTGACGGGAGACCGGGTCGAGTTCGACCACCCGCACGGCGGCCGGGTCGTCGAAGCGGGCGACGTCGGGCTCGTTGAAGGCGATGTGTCCGTTCACGCCGATGCCCATGCAGGTGAGGTCGATCGGGCCCTGCGCCAGCAGCGTGGCGTAGCGGACGGCCTCGGTGACAGGGTCCGCTTCGGGCCGCAGTCGCGTGAACGACCCGAGCCCGGCGACCGACAACCGCTCCTGCAACCACTGCCCGAATGCCTGGGGATGCGTCTGCGGAAGTCCCACGTACTCGTCCATGTGGAAGGCGTGCACCCGGGACCAGTCGATCGAGGCATCGCGTACCAGCGCCGCGAGCATCTCCTGCTGCGAGGGCGCCGCCGCCAGCACGATCCGGGCGCTGCCACGGGACGCGATCGCGCCACGGATGACGTCTGCGGCGACGCGTGCGGCGCCGGCGCCGGCGCCGGCCGGATCCGCTGTCACGTGCAGGGTCACGTCGTCCGCACTCAGCCCCGCCGGCACGCCCATTCCGTCTCCTCAGGCTCTGCAATCGGTTGCACAGACCCTAACGACGAAGCTTCGGCGGGTCAACAGGTTGCGGCAGCGGTCAGGCGGCGGGACCGGTCGAGGCGCGGAGGGTGAGCTCGCCGTCGAGGCGGATCTCCTCGGTCGGCTCACCCGAGCCGCAACGCTGCAGCAGCTCCACGGCCACGTGTCCCAGCCGCTGCACCGGGGCCGTCACGGTTGTCAGGCGGGGCGTGACGGTACGCGCCAGCAGCACGTCGTCGCAGCCGATCACGCTGCGCTCCTCCGGCACCCGCACCCCGGCGTCGGCGAGTCCCGCCAGGACGCCACACGCCATCAGGTCGTCGAACGCGAAGGTGGCGGTGCAATCGGTGTCCAGCAGGGCCCTCGCCGCCGCCAGCCCGCCCTCGAAGGACGCCGCGAAGGGCCCGAGGTCGACCAGCGTGACGTCGGACCGGACCGCCCACGCGTGGATCGCGTCGGCCCGCTGGCGTGCCGCCCACGAGGCGGAGGGGCCGCGCATCATGGCGACCCTGCGGTGGCCCAACTGCTCCAGGTGCCGGCCGGCGGCCTGTAGGGCGCGCGTGTTGTCGCAGGTCACGCCCGGCAATCCCCGGATCCGCCGGTTGATGACGACGCACGGCAGGTCGTTCACCTTGTCCTTGAGCCCGGACGAGGACCGGGGCGACGCCAGCAGCAGGCCGTCGACCTGGCCGGCGAGGTGACGGATGAGCTGGGGCTCCGCGGCGGCCCTCTCCTCCGTGTCGACGAGCAGCACGGAGGAGTCCAGCTTGTCGGCCGCCTGCTGGATGGCCCGGACCAGGGGCGGGAAGAAGGGGTTGGTGATGTCCGGGACGAGCAGTCCGATCAGGCCCGTCCGCCCGGTCACCAGGCCGCGCGCGGCCTTGTTGGGCTGGTAGCCCACCTCGCGGGCCGCGGCGTGGATGCGTTCCCGGAGCTCGGCGTTCACCACGTGCGGCCGGCTGAAGGCACGCGAGACGGTCGACGCGGACACGCCACACGCCTCTGCGATCGAGTAGATCGTCGGCCGCTTCATTCGGTCCTCCTGTTTCGGGTGTCGCCGCGCTCGCTGAATGTGAAGCGTGCCGCTACTCTAGCCACCGACACGGTATGCAAGCGATTGCACCAGGAGGGGTCGGATGACGTCTGAGGCCCGGGTCCAACTCGAGAACGTGATCCTGCCCTTCTGGCTGCGCCACGGCGTCGACGAGCGGCGGGGCGGCTTCCACACCTGCTTCGACAACCGCGGTCGCCATCTCGTCTCCACCGACAAGTTCACCTGGTCGCAGGGGCGGTTCGTGTGGCTGCTCGCGCGAGCGGCCCGGCTGGCCACGGACGGCCTGCTGGACGTCGACGCCGACCGCCTGGTGGCACTGGCCGAACGCGGCGCCCGGTTCCTCGCCGACCATGTGGTCCGCCCCGACGGCACCTGCCACTTCGTGGTCACCGCGGACGGCGCCCCCACCCACGGTCCGGCCGGCGAGACGCACAGCGTCTACGCGGACTGCTTCGTCGTGATGGGACTGGCCGAACTGGCCCGCACGACCGGGTCGACGGCGTGGCTGGAGCTCGCCGAGCCGCTGCTGTCCCGGGCGACCGCGGACATCCGGGCGAACCGCGCGGCGACGCCGCCGTACGCCGTCCCCGACGGGCATGTCGCCTTCGGCCCCCGGATGATCCTGCTCAACACCCGCCTGGAACACGCGCGGGCCCTGCTCCACCTCGACCGGACGACCTCGGACACGCTGGCCGACCTCGCCGCCGACCGCGACGCCATGCTCCGCCACCGCACGCCCGACGGCACCTTCCGGGAGATGATTCCCGACCTGCCCGACGACACCACCCTCGTCGCCCGGCACCGGGTCCCCGGCCACGCCCTCGAAGGCGTCTGGGTCGCCCTGGAGGCGGGTGACCTTGTCGGCGAGAGTGACGAGGTCACCGACGCCGAGCTGCTGACCAGCATCGAGGCCCTCTGCGCCTCGGCCTGGGACAGCCGGCACGGTGGGCTCTTCCGCTACGTCGACGCCGAGGGCGCCACGGAGCCGCGCGGCACCGGGGGTGACACGCCCTACGAGAGGCTGGTCCGGTCGACCTGGAGCACGAAGCTGTGGTGGGTGCACACCGAGGCGGCGTACACGACGGCGCTGGCCGCACGCCGCTACGGCGACCGCGACGCCGGGCGGTGGGCGGAGCTGATCTGGGACTACACCCTCAGGACGTTCCCCGGCCGGGACGAGGGCGAGGAGTGGGTCCAGATCCGCGACCGCGGCGGACGCCCGCTGGACCAGGTCGTGGCGTTGCCGGTCAAGGACCCCTTCCACATCGCCCGGAACCTCATGCAACTGGTCGAACTCGGTGCCGAGGTGCCCGTTGACAGCCACCGCTGACACCGACATCACCGTCCGCGACGCCCGGGTCCGCTTCCGGGAGATCGACCTGGACCAGCCGTTCATGATCAGCGGTCGCGCCATCACCTGGTTCACCCTCGCCCTGGTCGACGTGGTCGCCACGAACCGTCGCGGCGAGACCGCGACCGGCCGGGGCGCCTCGGTGCTCTCCGTCCCGTGGTCCTGGCCGACGTCGCGGCTGGACGTCAGAGGACGGGACGCCGCCCTGCGCCGCCTCACCGAGCGGTTCGCGCACGCCGCGCTGGGCGGTGAGCCGGCCGACCCCGTCGGCGCCTGGCTCCGGCTGCACGCGACGGTGGCCGACACCGGTGCCGCCGTCGAGGACGCCCCGGCGCCGGAGCCGATACCCCGGCTGGCGGAGCTGCTGTGCCTCGGCGCGGTCGACAACGCCCTGCACGACGCGTGGGCACGGGCGGCGGGCCGCCCGGCGCACACCATGTACACCAGCGACCACCTCGCCCACGACCTCGCGTGCGTGGATCCGACGTTGGTCGGCCGGTACCCGGGTGAGTTCCTGGCCGCACCGCGCCGGCGGCTGCCAGTCCAGCACGTGGTCGGCACCTCCGACCCGCTGCGGCCCGGCGACGCCGGCGGCGGGCGGTCGCTCGAGGAGTGGCTGCGTCGCGACGGCGTACGCCATGTGAAGATCAAGGTGGCGGGTCGCGATCCCGACGCCGACGCGCGGCGGATCGCGGACGTGCATCGGGTGGCATCGGCCCGGGCGGCCGACGTGGCGCTGTCGGTGGACCCCAACGAGGGCTACCCCGGGCCGGGGGCACTCGGGGCGATGCTGGACGCCCTCGCGGCGACGGCACCCGACGCCTTCCGGGCGGTGGCCTTCGTCGAGCAGCCCTGGCCCCGGGGCAGCAGCCCGGATCCGGTCGCCGTGCGGGAGCAGAGCCGGCGCAGGCCCGTACTGATGGACGAGAGCCTGCACGACCCGGCGCAACTTCGGCACGTGCGGAGCGACGGCTGGTCGGGAGTCGTGGTGAAGGCCGGCAAGGGCCAGACGCCCGCCCTGCTCACGTACGCCTTCGCCCGCGCCCACGGGCTCTTCGTGACGATGCAGGACCTCACGGCGGTGGACGCGGCCCTCGCCCACTCGGCCCGCCTGGCGAGCGTGTTCGACCTCTCCGCCCCGCATCTGGAGTACAACAGCCGCCAGTACGCGCCGACCGGCAACCGCGACCTCGCCACTCGGCAGCCGTCCCTGGTCACCGTCGACGACGGCGTGGTCGTCCTCGACGAACCAGCGGCCGGCATCTACTGACGCCGCATCGACCGCGATCCCGAGGAGGACGAAATGACCCGCGTCGCCCTGCTGCCGCCGGACGAGAGACCCAACACCCGTGGCTACGCGGTCGCCATCGGGGCGTGCGCCGGGTTGGAGGTCGTCACCCCACCACCCGCCGCCATGCCGTCGTTCCGGCAGCCGGCGGACACCGCAGCCCTGGCGCGGTGGCTCAAGGAGATCTCCACGGAGGTCGACCACGTCGTCGTCTCCCTGGAGTTGCTCGTCCACGGCGGACTGATCCCGTCGCGCAACACCGACGACCGGATCGGGCAGGTGCTGCCCCGCCTCGACGTCCTGCGCCAGATCGACGTGCCGGTCACCGCCTTCGGCGTGGTGACCCGACTGCCGTCGTACGACAATGCCGCCCGCTCCCGGCAGGAACCGGCCTACTGGGCCACGCACGGGGCGCGGCTCGGCGCGTTGTCGACCGTCTGGGACGCGCACGACCTGGGCGAGGCGACGGCCGAGGCGGTCGCCGCCGCTCGTGGGCAGGTGCCGGACGCCTACGTGACCGACCTGGTGCGCCGGCGCGCGCGCAACCACGCCGTGCTGCTCGCCGCGTTGGAGATGGCCTCCGACGGGATCCTGGACACCCTCGTGATCTCGTCCGACGACACCGCGCCGCGGGGACTGCCGGCGGCGGAGCGGCGACAGTTGCAGCGCTGGATCGATCGGCTCGGTGTCGACGTCCTGACCTACCCCGGCGCCGACGAGGTGCCCAGCGTGCTCGTGGCGCGCGTGGCGGCTCAGGTCCGGGGAATCGCCCCGAAGATCGCCGTCGACTGCCCGGACGCGGACGGCCTGGACCGGATCGCGCCGTACGAGGACCGGCCCGTGCGGCTCGGCCTCGCCAACCAGGTTCGTGCCCTCGGAGCCGTGGAGGTCACGGACGCCGACGAGGCCGACCTGGTGGTCGTCGTGCACCCGCCCGCGCCGGAGCCCGGCGACTGGGTGCTCGACCCACCCGACGCGTCCGCCGACACCGGCTGGACTGCCGTGGCGGACGCGGTCGCGGCCCACGTCGCCGCGGGGCGCCGGGTGGCCGTGGCGGACATCCGCTTCGCCAACGGCAGCGACCCCCAGTTGCTCGCCGGACTCGACGACCGGGGCCTGCTGGGCCGGCTCGTGTCCTACGGCGGCTGGAACACCGCGGGCAACACCATCGGCACCACCCTCGCCGCCGGTGTCACGCCGGCGCTGTCGGTCACCCCGCGCTCGCAGGAGGCCCGCGACCGGTTCCTGGCCCGCAAGATCATCGAGGACGGGCACTACCTGCCGGTCGTGCGGCGACGCCTGCAACAGGAGGCGGCGCGGCGGGGACTGACCGACCCACCGCTCGACGAGCTGCCCGACGTGCACGCGCGGATCACGCGGGATCTGCACCGGTGGGCGACCGGCACCCGGACGCTGTCCGGCTGGACCGTGACGAACGCGCGGCTGCCCTGGTCGTACACCTTCACCGTCGACTTCGACCTGACGCCGCCGGGCGGGGCGGCAACCTGACCGGTTGCCACCCCGCCGGCGGTGCCGCCGCCGTCACATGCCGGCGCACTGCCCCAGGCTGTCGCCGGTGACGCTGTTGGGCTCGCCCCGGTCGGTCGGTTCGCTGTCGTTCCCGGTGCAGGTCAGTGATCCCGCGATCCGGTTGCCCGACAGCACCACCCAGCCGCCGGTGCCCGACACGCTCACCGCGCCGCGGACCTGGGCCCGGCGGAGCCAGACGGCGCGCGCGTGGTCGGCTTCCACCCCGCCCCGCAGCTGTGAATCCTCCACGAGTACGCCCGCGCCGGGGCGTACGACGATGTCGCCGCGGACGTCGGCATTCCGGACGCAGGTCGTCCCGGCCGAGACGGCGAGGTCGCCGTGGTGCGTTCCGGTGACCGTCCGGTCGCAGGCGGGCGCCACGGGCTCCGGCACCCACCGGTACAGGGTGCTGCCCCGGTTGTAGTAGTAGGAGCCGTTGCGGTCGATGGCCAGGTTCTGCATCCCGGTCTGCAGGACCGTCATCTGCAGGGTCGCGGGGTCGATCTCGAAGAGCCGGCCGGTCGAGGTGCCGACGAGCTTCCCGTGGTGCCAGAAGAGCTCCCGGCCGGTCGCGTAGATCTTGCTGTCGTCCACGCCGAAGTAGGTCTTGCGGAGCACCACGGTGCGCGTGTCCGGGTCGAACTTGAACAGCGCGTTCGCGGTGAAGCCCCACAGGTTGCCGTCGTCGTCGAAGGTGAGGGCCGAGACGTTCTCCTCCCCGGGGACGGGCACGGTCTCGAAGACCACCTTCCCGGTCGCCGGGTCGAAGACGAACAGCTTGCCCTCGCTGGTGGTCGGTTCGATGCCGATGCCGCCCCAGATGCCGGTGCCGCCGTAGACGAGGCCGTCCCGGTAGGCCAGGGCGAGCGGGGTCTGGTCCTTGACGACGTCGCGGAACACCCGCAGGTCTCCGGTCGACGGGTTGAACAGGGACAGCGCTCCGCCGAGCTGCCCGTAGTCCGGCATCGAGCCGATGGCCACCACGTCACCGGCGCTGGCCCAGCCGAGTGGTCGATCCTGGTGACTGCCCAGCGAGACGACCCGGTCGCGGGCCGTCACCGGGTTCGTCGCCGGATCCCACGGCCGGGTGGTGTCGTAGGTGTAGACCCGCGCTCCCGGATAGGTGCCGAAGACGAGATGGTCGCCGTGGGCGACGAGCCCCTCGGTCTGTCCGACACCGTTGAGCGGCTCGGTCGCGCCGCTGTCCACGTCCACCCGGGCGATCCCCGGCGGGGATCCGTACCCGCCGACGTAGACGTCGCCGCGCGGGCCGGTCGCCATCGACCGGATCAGGAACGGCGTCAGCTCCGCGTCGGCGCGCACCGCGGCCGTCCGCCCGGTGGCGGGGTTCCAGGCGTGGAAGATCGACTTGCTGGTCGCGGTCACCACGGACGTGCCGGGGAACCCGTCGGTGCCCAGCTCCATCAGGGCCCAGCCACGGGCCGCGGATCCCTGGAGGTTCATGGAGATCCGGCGCTGCTGCCGGGTGTCGAGGTCGTAGGCGATCACCGCACCGTCGATCGGCACGATCAGCGCCTCGCGCCGGCGTACGCCGCTGTCCTCGGTGCTCACCTCGGGAGACACCGCCAGACCCACGACCTGGGGTACGACGTCCACCCACGCCTGCTCGGCCAGCGAGTAGACGAGCAGGTCGGTCGAGGGTGTCGGCCGGGCGAAGAGCAGCCCGCCGGAGACGGTCACGTCGTAGAGGAAGGTGTCGGCGTCGTGCCCGGGTGGCAGCGGGATCTCCCGGATCTCGCCGGTGTGCGTGTCGAGGCGGGTGAGGCTGGCCCGCAGTGCGCCGCCGCCGGCGTACACGTACCGGCCGTCGGAGTCGATGCTGCGCACGTAGATGTTGCCCTCGACCTGCACCCCGTAGTCCTGCCACTGCCCCGTGGCGGGGTCGTAGGCGATCACCTTGCCGTCCGGATAGGTGCCCCACACCGGCCGGCCGCGGTCGTCGAGGGTCGCCGACCACAGGTGCGTCTGACCGAACGGCGCGGTGGCGACGAGCTCGAGGGTGAGGTCGTCCGGGTCGAACCGCCACACCTCCCCCTTGGTCTGGGTGCCGATGTAGATGTCGCGGTCGGCGGTCGTGACGAACGACCAGGACATGATCACGTTCGGCATCGTCCGGCTCATCAGGCGCGCACCGGTCACGATGTCCACCGCGCTGAACGTCGAGGGACTGCCACCGCCGATGACCACCCCGATGTCCCGTCCGGCCGAATCGGTGGTGTAGCCCGCCCCGGCGTTGGTGATGCCGGCGATCGGCTCGCCCAGATCCTGCTCGACACCGGCGGGCGGCTGTGGAGCGGGGCCGGTGGCGGCGAACGCGACCGAGTCGACGAGGCCGTCGACGGTGCCGACCGAACTGGAGTAGATGACCGGCTCCGCGCTGACCGCGCCGGCCGGCGCCGGGAACGTCGCCGCCTGGCGGTCCCAGACCCCGAGTGCGGGGCGCAGCACCTGGTAGGGCTGGGCTATCCGGGCGCCGGCGGAGTCGTAGAAGTAGACCGTCGGTTGCAGGACGCCGCTGGCGAGCTTGAGGTCCATCGAGAACGTGTAGTTCGTGCCCCCGGTCACCGGTACGCGCGCGGGTCGCAGGCCGGCGCCGGCGGTCGTGCTCGCGTCGCGTACCCGCAGGCTCCGAGCACCGTCGCTGGCGTCGGTGTCGTCGAGGGAGTAGTACTTCTCCGAGCCGGCGAACAGCGGGGACCAGCTCGCGGGCAGGCCGTCCGGGCCCACCTCCTCGAAGCTCGCGTTCGCCAGCAGGTTCCCGCTGGTGCCCGCGGTCACGCCGGTCGTACCGGCGCTCGCGGGTGGCGCCAGGAGCGCGACCGGCGCCAGCACCACCGCACTCAGCATCCACCGGGCCCAGGCCCGGCGCCGTCGGTTGTCGCTCACGGCGACTCTCCCTTCAGTCCGACGCACTGCCCTGACACCTGTCCGGTCACCGCGTTGCGGACGCCGTCGTCGGTCGGCGCCCAGCCGTTCTCCGCGCAGCCGAGCGCGCCGTCGATGGTGTTGCCGGACAGCAGCACACTTCCGCTGGTACTCGTGATCGACACCGCCCCGTCGACGCGGGACCGGACAACGCTCACCACCCGGGCCTGGTCCGTGGTCACGCCACCGTGCACGTGGGAGTCCTCGATCCGGACGCTCGCCCCGGCGCCGACCTGGATCGGGCCGTTGACCACCGCGCCGGTGACGCAGGTCTTGCCGGCGGTGACCCGGAGGGGGCCGTCGTGCGTACCCGTGACGGACGCGTCGCAGTCGCGCGGGTCGTCGGCGGGTTCCCACCGGAACACGTTGGTGTTGTTCGCGACGTAGATCGTCTCGTCGCGGTCCATGCCGGCGATGCGGACGTCCTGGCCCAGGACCAGCCCGTGTTCCAGGGTCTGCGGGTCGAACCAGAACAGTTTCCCTCCGGCGTTGCCGTAGAAGCGGGCGTCCGCGGCGCGGTAGAACAGCTCGGTGCGGAAGCCCCACAGGTTGCCGTCGGCGAATCCGGAGTCGAAGGAACGGGTGACGGTACGGGTACGCGGGTCGAACTCGAAGACGGTGCCGTCCCCGACCAGGCCCCACACCATGCCGTTCGGACCGACGGTGAGCGCCTGGACCACCTCGCCGCCGCCCACCACGGGGCCACTCCAGAGCCTCTCACCGGCCTCGACGTCCCAGACGAACAGTTCGGCCCGGTCCCGGGTCGGGGTACTCGACAGCCCGCCGTGGATCGAGGTGCCGCCGACGACGAGCCCACCGACCGTGGTCAGCGCGGTCACGCTCTGGTCCGGTACGACGTCGCGGTGGAACCGGTACGCCCCGCTGGCCGGGTCGAAGACCACGAGACCGCCGCCCAGCTCCCCGTAGTCGGGGACGGTGCCGCCGACCACGAGATCACCGGCCGACACGAGGGTCACCGGCCGGTCCTGCCCGAACTCGGCGCGGCCGAGCGAGAACAGGTGCCGGGGGTTGCGGCCCCAGTCCCAGGCGACGTCACCACCGACCTCGCCCGCGTAGTACTCCGCGCCGGGGTAGCTGCCCACCACGATCCGGTTGCCGTGGGTGGTGATGCTGTCGGCCTGCTTCGGCCCCGACAGCTGCTCGAGCTGGCCCGTCTCCCGGTTGACCCGGGCCATGACGCCGGCGCTCAGGTAGGCGCCGAAGTACGCGTTTCCGTCGGGGCCGGTGCCGACCGAGTGGACCGTCGCCGGGGTGCTCTGGATGACGTTCGGCAGGATGTCGCCGGTGCGGTTCTGCAGGTTGTACCGCCAGATCGTGCCGTCTCCACGCATGCCCACCAGAGTCGTGCCCGGGAACTGCGGGGTGCCGAGTCGCATCGGCTCGAAGGCACGGGTGGTGCCGAGCGCCGCGGCGAGGGGGCTGTCCTCCCAACCGATGGAGGCCGTCTGCCGGGTGGCGACGTCGTAGCCCTGGACCTCGTCTCCTGAGGCGTAGAAGAAGCGGCCGTCCACCGCACCACGGGTCATGTGTCCGAAGGCGATCGGCTGCCCGACCGTGTCGGTGCAGCACCACTGCCCGGCGGAGAGGTCGTAGACGAGATGGTTCCGGCCGTCCAGGGTCGGCGAGTACTGCACGAACACCAGGTCACCGTGGCGGGTCACCCGGTTGATGAAGCTGGCCCTCGACGCCACCGGCTCCGGCAGCGGGATCTCGGTCTTCCCGCCGGTCGCCGGGTCGAGGCTGAACAGGTGCGGGACAGCGCCCGTGCCGACCCAGAGCTTGCCGCCGACCTCGTCGAAGCCCCAGGCGTAGTCCCCGTCGGCCGTCATACCGCCGTAGTCGCGGAACGCCCCGGCGGCGGGGTCGTAGGAGTAGACCTTGGCGTCCGGGTAGGTGGTGCCGTAGAGGATGCCGTCCCTGATCAGCAGCGTCCGCAGCATCCCCTCACCGACCACCCCCGTGGCGATCTTGGTCACCTGGTCGGTTGCGGGGTCGTACCGCCACAGGGTGCCGTCGTTGGGTGCCCGGACGCTGAGGTAGACCAGCCCGGAGTCGTCCACCACGATGGAACTGGCGACGGTGTAGCCCGGAAAGGTCGTGGTGTGCAGCAGTTCGCCGGTGCGGGCGTCGATGGCGTTGAAGCTCACCGGGGTGCCGTCGCTGAAGCCGTAGACGACGGGGGTGCCGTCGGGGCGTACGTCCATCGCCGCGAGCCGCACGTTGGCGGTGTACATCGAGCCGAGGTCCACGAACTCGGCCATCGGGTCGTGCTCCACGGCGGCGGCGCTCGTCGCTGGTGTCGGTGACGCGTGTGCGGGCGCGGTGAGGGCGGCGAGTACCGCCGCGCACAGGAGCAGGGCGAGCGACGCCCTGCGGCGGATGCGTGGGCCGGGTCTGGATGAACCTGGCATGGTGTCACCTTTCGGTCGACGCGGGACGGGACGATGGGCGAAACGGGCCGGCCCGCTCGCCGGGGCGAGCGGGCCGGGGTGGGCGCTACTGGTGTGTCGTCGCGGGATCGAAGCGGTAGACGTGGGTGGCGTCGGCGAAGTAGATCCGGCCCTGCCCGTCCATCGCCGACTCCCGTACGCCGGTCTCGACGAGCACCTCGATCGCCAGCGTCGTCGGGTCGAACCGGAAGAGCCGGCCACCGGCGTTGCCGTAGAAGCGCCCGTCGGATGGGCGGTGGTACAGCGACGAGACCCGGCCCCAGGTGTTGGTGTTGCGCAGGCCGGTCGCGACCGACCGGAGCACCTTCCGCTGACCCGGGTCGTACGCGAAGACGGTGCCGTCGTCGGCCATCCCCCACAGCATTCCGTCGGGGCCGAACTCGAGTTCGTGGATGACCGTCGCGCCCGGCACGACCACGTCGCTCCACGCGAGCCGGCCGGCGGCCACGTCCCAGGCGAACAGCCGCGCCTGGTCCTGCGTCGGCTCGCTGGACAGCCCGCCGTGGATCGACGTGCCGCCGTAGACGACCCCGTCCCGGTAGGCGAGCGAGACGACGCTCTGGTCGTCGACGACGTCGCGGTGGACCTCGGCGGCCCCGGTGGCGGGGTCGACGAGGGTCAGCGCGCCGCCGAGCTGCCCGTAGTCCGGGACGCTGCCGACCGCGAGCCGCTCCCCCGCCGAGGTCATGTCGAAGATCCGGTCCTGGAAGTGCGGCTCGCCCCGGCCGAGTTCCAGCACCTTGCGCGGATTGGTGCCCCAGGCCCAGGGCTGCGCCGGGTCGCCGGTGTGCACGACGGCACCCGGGTAGGAACTCACCGCGATCGTCCCGTTGTGGCTGACGATCGCGTCGGCCTGCTTGGGCCCGCGGATCTGCTCGACCTGCTGCGACTCCTGGTCGATCCGGCTCATCACGCCGCTGCTGAGGTAGGCGCCCATGTACACGGTGCCGTCGGGGCCGACGCCCATGCTGTGCGCCCCGGCGGGTGAGCCCAGCACGTCGGCGGGGACGATCCGGGACCGCCTGGTGGCGAGGTTGTAGTGCCAGAGGCGACCATCGGTGTCGATGCCCACCACGGTCTCGCCGGGGAAGAGCGGTTCACGCAGGTCCATGACGCTCATCGCGTACGTGCCGACGGCGTCGGCCAGCTGGGCCGGCAGGGCGCTGTCCTCGAATCCGGTCGAGACGCGACGCCGGGCGGGCACCTGGTAGCCGGCGAGGGTTCCGCCGGCCATCAGGTAGAAGGTGCCATCGCGCCCCTGGGCGGTGGGTTCCGCGCCGAAGGTGTTGCCGATGACCTGGTCGAGCCACCGCTCGCGCTTCAGGTCGTACACCGCCATGTCGTACGTGCCGCGCGGGGAGAGCCGCACGAAGACCAGGTCGTCGCGGGGCTCGATGCCGATGAACCAGTCGGTGTTCTCGAGCAGGGGCGCGGGCACCGACATCTCGGTGGTCTGACCGGATCGCGGGTCGACCTGGTACAGGTGGGGCACCGGTCCGGTGCCGGCCCAGACCCTGCCTGCCACGATCCCGACGGAGAAGACGTAGGCGGCGTCGGTGGTGAGGCTGCCGTAGTCGCGGAACCGGCCGGTCGCCGGGTCGAACGACACGAGCTTCGCGTGCGGGTAGGTGCCGAAGTACAGGACGCCGTCCGCGTCGAAGGTGGCCGAGTAGAGGGCGGTCTCCCCGGCGATCCCACCGAGATGCTCCAGCCGCATGGTGTCCGGGTGGAAGCGGAACACGGCCGCCGGCGTGGGGGCGCGTACGGAGAAGTAGACGGTGCCGTCGGGTGCCAGCTCCACCCATCCGCCGACGGTGTAGCCGTCGAGCGGGATGGCCGTGATCCGCCTGCCGTCGCGGGCGTCGACGACGGTGAAGCTGGCCGGGGTGCCGTTGGAGATCGCGTAGGTCACCGGCGTGCCGTCGGGCAGGGTCCCGAATTCGGCGTTGCGGACGTTCACCGTGTAGAGCGCCGGTCCCAGGTCGGTGACCTGGCCGGCGGTCGCCACGACAGCGGGGGGTGCCGCCGGAGCGGCGGTGGTCGTCAGCAGGAGGAGCGGGAGACAGGCGGCGAGGACGACCGAACCTCGCCGGAGTCCGCTGGGCAGGAGCGATCGCATGGGGGCACCTCTTCTGTTCGTCCGGATTGCGCCTCGTGGTACTGCAATCGATGGCAAAGACAGGTGGAAGGGCGTGCCGCTGAGCGCGTGACGCCGCTACTTGAGGCCGCTCATCATCACGCCGCGGACGAAGAACCGCTGCAGGAGGACGAAGACCACGACGGTGGGGACGAAGGTGATGACGGAGGCGGCCATCGTGGTGGCCAGTTCGGTGTCCTGCTCCTGGAGGCTGTTCAGACCCACCGTCAGCACGTAGTTGCCGGGACTGCGCTGGGACACCAGGGGCCAGAGGAAGTCGTTCCAGTGCCACAGGAAGACGAAGGTGCCGAGCGTGGCCATGATCGGCTTGGTCTGCGGCAGGATGATCGACCAGTAGACCCGGAACTCGCTCGCCCCGTCGATGCGGGCCGCCTCGATCAGCTCGTCGGGGATCTCCTGGATGAACTGCCGCATCAGGAACATGGCCTGGGCGTTGGCGATGGTGGGGACGACCATCCCCCACATCGTGTCGAGGCCACCCATCTCCGACACCATGATGAACAGCGGGATGAGCGTCAGGTGCCCCGGCACCATGAGCATCGCGACGAACAACCAGAAGACGAACTCCCTGCCCAGAAACCGCTTCTTGGCGAACGCGTAACCCGCCATCGAGGCGAAGAGCAGGACGAGGACCACCGACGCCAACGAGTAGACCGCCGAGTTGAGGGCCCACTCGTACACCTGGTTGCTGCCGAGGGCGTCGGCGTACGCGTCGAAGGAGATGCTGTCCGGCAGCAACGAGCCGGGCAGTTCCACACCCTGCTTCGGTTGCAGGGACAGCACGAGCATCGCCCAGAAGGGGAAGAACGTCACCACCGCGCAGAGCGCCAGCGGCACGTGCATCCACAGGGCCCGGCGCCGCCGCCGGTCGGGCCGTCGTACGGGAGTCTGCGGTGTGCTGGCCGTCGGTGGGGCGGGGGCGTGCGCGACCGTGGTGCTCATGCCGACTTCCCCTTGTTCATCAGGCGGTGCTGGATCAGCGAGGTGATGAGGGTGATGACCAGCAGGACGACGCCGGCGGCGCTCGCGTAACCGAAGTCGAAGTAGCCGAAGCCCTGGTCGTAGATCATGTACGTCAGCGAGTAGCTCGCCCGCACCGGACCGCCGCCGGTCATCACGTAGATGGTGTCGAACACCTGGAAGGATCCGATGATCTCCAGGACCAGGACGAAGAAGAGGGCCGGCTTCAGCAGCGGCAGCGTGACGTGCCAGTAACGGCGCCGCCACCCGGCCCCGTCGACGTGGGCGGCCTCGTAGTACTCGTTGGGGATGGCGAGCATTCCGGCGAGCAGGATGAGCATGTTGTAGCCGAAGCCCTTCCACGCGCTCACGATCGCCAGCGCGGGAATGACCATGGCCTCGCTCTGCAACCAGCCCACGTCCGGGATGCCGACGAGGTTGAGCAGCCAGTTGAGCGGACCGTCGACCTCGAAGATCCACACCCAGATGATTCCGGACATGACCGTGCTGGTGACGACCGGGAGGAAGAAGATGGAGCGGTAGATGCTCATCCCGCGCAGGGTCCGGTCGCACAGCGTCGCCATCGCCAGGGACACCCCCAGGCTGAGCGGGATGGTGAGCAGGGTGTAGTAGGCCGTGACCTTCAGCGAGTTCCAGAACAGCGAATCGCCGAACAGCCGGGTGAAGTTCTCCGTCCCCACGAAGGTGAAGGTGCCGGCGATCCCGTAGTCGCCCAGGCTGAGGAACATGCCCATGACCGCGGGGATGATCCGGAACACCAGGAAGAAGAGGACGTACGGCAGGATGAACAGGTAGCCGGCGAAGGCGGCCCGCGAGCGCCACCAGGGCCTTCTCGCGCGTCGTGCCTCCGACTGCGGCACTGGCTGGACTGTCCCTACGGCCTGCTCGCTCACCACACCTCCTTCGCCGGTGGTCGCAGGCGTGCCGGGCACGGCCACGCCTGCGACCGTCGAATGTGAATCAGCGGCGCTCGAGGAGCGCGTTGACGTCCTTCTCCGCCGCGGCGAGCGCGTCCCCGGGTGCGGTCTTGCCGAGCAGCACGGCCTGCAGGTGCGGCTTGATCAGGTTCATGATCTCCCGCGCCTTCGGGTGGATGACGCCCGACCGGATGACGTCCAGGTGCTTCTCGCCCTCGGCCATCCCCGGGTTGTCCGAGTACAGCCCCGTGACGGACTTCCTCGGCGCGTAGTAGCCGTTCTTCTGGTCGAAGGACCGCATGTGTTCCGGGCTGGTCAGGAAGTCGATCCACGCCTTCGACGCGGCCTTGGCGTCGCTGCCGGCCAGCACCGACAGGCCACCCACCGAGCCGGCGGCGACCTGCACCTTGTCGGTGAGCGGCTGGCTGACCACCAGTTCCTCCGGCTTGAACAGCTTCGCCAGGCTGGCGGTCGTGTTGTTGGGCGAGTAGGCCTGCTTGCCCTGCCCCAGCGCGCTCTGCTCCAGCGTCTCGGCCGTGGTCAGGCTCTGCTGCGAGGTCCACCCGTTGTCGACCAGCTTCTTGACGAACTCCAGGGCCCGCAGCCCCTCGGGGCTGTTGAACGCCGCCTTCTTGCCGTCGGCGGTCAGGACCTCACCGCCGGCCTGCCAGAGGTAGGGGTAGAAGCTGTGGTTGAGGGTGAGGGTCTGGGCGGCCACGTAGTCGGTCGGGACGTATCCGGCCGCCTTCACCTTCGGCGCCATCTGCTCGATGTCCGCCCAGGTCTCCGGGCACTTCTCCACCCCGGAGGCGGCGAGCACCTGCTTGTTGCACACGCCGATCAGCGCCTGCATCAGCAGCGGCACACCGTAGAGCTTCCCGTCCCACGACATCGCGTCGAGCGCCGCCGGCGTGAAGTCGTCCCGGTCGTCGGCGATCACGTCCTCGACGGGCTCCAGCACGCCCTCGACGGCGAACTTGGGGATGAAGTCGGGGTTGAAGTAGACGACGTCGGGGCCCTGCTTGCCGGCGATCGCCGTGACGAGGGTTTCCTCGCGGTTGGTGAACGGTTGCACCACAACGTCGACGTCGACCTTCGGGTACTTCTGCTTGAACTGCTCGACCACCGGATCCCAGTAGCTGTCCTTGCCGCTGTCCCCGATGGGGTAGGTCCAGAAGGTCACCGAGCCCTCGACGGCACCCGGGTCCGTCGGCATCGCGCTGTCCCCGCCGTTGCAGCCGGCGACGGCCAGCGTCACCGTCAGCACCATGGCGCCCAATCGGAGTCTGGAATTACCGCTCATGCCGCCCCCTCTTTCTGAAACAGCCTGCCCCCGCCTGCTTTTCATCGTGCAATCGGTTGCAGAGAACCTAGCGTCGGCACCGCCACCGGTCAAGGGCATCGATAGGTCGAACTGTTCCTGGCGAGCGATGTCGTCAGTGCAGGTTGGCCGGTCGACGACCGACGAGCGGTCGACCACCCCGCCGGGGTCGGCACCCGGCCCTCACCGCGACGCGCCCCGCCGGCCCGGTCACGCCAGCAGGTCGTAGGACTCCACGCTCACCTCGTGTCCGAGCGGTGCGCCGGCCACGAACCGGCACAGCTCGTCGACCACGATCCGACCCTGCGTCTGCCGCGCCTCGACCGTGCCGCCCGCGACGTGCGGCGTGACGACGACGTTCGGCAGACCCAGGAACGCACTCGCCGCCGGCAGCGGCTCGGTGTCGAACACGTCCAACCCGGCCGAGAGCCGGCCCGGCACCAGCTCCGCGAGCAGGGCCTCCTCGTCGACGACCCAGGAGCGGGCCGTGTTGACCACGATCGCGCCGTCCGGCAGCGCGGCGAGTTCGCCGCGGCCGACCAGGTGCCGGGTCTCCGGGGTGGACGGCGCGTGCACGGCGACGACGTCGCTGCACCGGAACAGCTCCGCCAACCCGACCAACTCCACCCCGTGCCCCGCGGCCACCGTCGGGTCGGCGTACGGGTCGTACGCGCGCAGCGCCGACGCGCCCAACGCCCGCACCATCCGCGCGTACTCCCGCCCGGTGCGACCGAAACCGACGATTCCGACGTTGCGCGCCGCCAGCGCCCGGCCCAGCACCGGCCGCCGTGCCGACGCCCAGTCACGCCCCGTCCACAGGGCACGGTCGTGCCGGTGCAGGTTCCGCAGCAGGGCGAGGGTCAGGGTGAGCGCCATCTCGGCGACGGCGGGCGCCATGGCCGCCGCGCCGGCCTGGCAGACCCGCAGCCCGGACCGGAGGACCGTGACCGGGAACAGCCGACGGATCGAACCGGCCGAGTGCAGGGCGAGTCGCAGCCGCTCGCCACGCAGTCGGGCCGGGTCGAACGGCGTCGTGCTCCACGACGTGACGACGACGTCGAACCGGTCGGCGGCGGCCGGCGGCAGCACCGTCCCCCGGTCGCCGTCGCCGAACTCGACGACCGCGTGGTCGTGCAGGCGCTGCTGGGCCTCCGGCGCGAACAGCAGGTCGTACTCGTCCGGGGCGACGACGACGCAGAGGGTCGGCTTGGTCATGGCGGGCAGGTCTCCTCGGGGGTGTCGACAGCGGCCAGGCGCCCGCGCAACCACGCGTAGCAGGCGTCCAGGACGTGGTCGGGATGGGCGTGTCCGGTGTTGTGGTAGAGCGTTTCCAGGCCGGGCGGTCCGGGCCACCGTCGGGCGGCCCGCTCGACCAGACGGTGGTTGTGCCATCCGTCCGAGGCGCCGCCGCCGGCGAGCAGGAACGGCCGCGGCGCGACCAGGGCGAGCAGGTCGTCATGGTCGCGGTCGGGCGGCACCGCGCCGTCGAGATACCAGGGATCGGCCCAGTTCGAGTACGCCAGGCCCAGGCCCGGTTCGTGCGCGACTCCCGCGGCGATCCGCGTGTCCAGCGCGGTCAGGTGCAGTGCCAGCTTCCCGCCGAGCGAGTGGCCGAAGGCACCGATCCGGCGGGGCGCGACCCACGGTACGCAGGCGAGGGCGTCCACCGCGAGGAACAGGTCGGCGAGGCTGCGGCCCAGACCGGTGATCGCCAACGAGTCCGCGTGCGACGCGGCGCTCGGTCCGTACCGTTCGCTCAGCGAGGCCGTCTCCGTCGCCGGATCGAGCACGTACTCGAACCACCACGGCACGGCGAGGACCGCGAAGCCGCGCGCGACGAGGTGCCGGGCGTAGGCCTGGGACCGCCGTCGAGCGGCACTGTGGCCGGCGGTGCGGACGCACGGCTCACCGAACAGGGTGGCCACCTCGTAGAACGGCACGACCACGGCCGGGCGGGCATCCTCACCCGCCGGCCGGACCAGCTCCGCCCGCATCGTCGTCCCGTACGAGGTCAGGTCGACGGGACAGCGCAGCGTCCCGTCGGCGGTCTTCCGCGCCGATCCGATCTCCCACGACCCGTCCGGATCGCGGACCGCGCCCAGCCACCGCCGCCACCAGTTCCGGCCCTGCTCCGGCTCGTGATGCTCGTCGGCGGCACCTTCGGGGGTCACCGGGCCAGGGTAAGTCCGCGCCCACTCCGACTGCAATCGATTGCTCACGGAAGTCGAGGGTCCTGCGCGGGGCAGGCCGATCGGACACGGCTAACGTGCAGCACGTCCATCCAGGCAGGACACCTCGACAACCGGGAAGGCTCTTGACGTGCAACCGATTGCAGGCAAGGCTGTGGGCAGCTGGCCGTCGATGTCGAAGAGGGCAGTCGGATGAGACGGATCGGAATCATCGGCACCGAGAACTCGCACGTCGACCACTTCATCCGCTTCCTGAACACCGAGCAGCGACACCCCGGCAACCGGGTGGTCGCCCTGGCCGGTGGCCCGACCGACCGCAACGCGGCGTTGTCCGAGACCGGCGGCATCGAACTCGTCGTCGACGAGCCGAGCGACCTGATCGGACGGGTCGACGCGGCGATCGTCAGCAGCCGCGACGGACGCCACCACCGGAAACAGGCCGAGCCACTGCTGGACGCCGGGCTGCCGGTGCTGGTCGACAAGCCCCTGGCCGCATCGGTCGACGACGCCCAGGCGATCCTCGCGGCCGCCGCGCGCGGCCACGCGCCGCTGGTGTCCTGCTCGGCCCTGCGGTTCGTCCCCGAGGTCGCCCGGCTCACCGACCCACAGGAGCGGATCGGTCGGCTGCGCCAGCTCGCCGTCATCGGCCCGGCCGATCCCGACAGCGAGTGGGCGGGCCTGTTCTTCTACGGCATCCATCAGGTGGAACTGGCCCTGCAACTGCTCGGCGACCCGCACGTCGAGCCGGAGTCGGCATCGGTCGACCTGGTCCGCGAAGGCGACACCACGGTGGCCCTCACCCGGATCGGCGACGTCGTGGTGACCTTCACCTTCGTAACGCCCGCCGACGACCGCGTCCCGTTCCAGGTGGTGGCCACCGGGACGCGCGGCGTACTGACCGAGTCACCGACGATCGGCCCCGACTACAACGCCCCCGCGCTCGCCCGGTTCGTCGACGCCTGCGACCAAGGGCGGTCACCGGTCGACCCGCGCACCCTGCTCTCCCCGATCGTGGTCATGGCGGCGATCACCGACGCGCTGACCAGCCGGTCCTAGGAAGGGACGGAACATGCCCCCACCCCACAGTCCGCTCCGCGTCGGCGTCATCGGGGTCGGCGTCATCGGCAGGGCCCACGTCCAGCGCCTGGTCAGCGGCGCCGCCGACGCGACGCTGGTCGCGGTCGCCGACGAGAACACCGGACACGCCGACGCCGTCGCGGCCGAGTTCGGAGTCGACGCCACCCGGTCGGTGCCGGAACTACTCGCCCGCCCGGACGTCGACGCCGTGGTCGTGGCGATCCCGAGCGGTCTGCACGCGGCCGTCACGGTCGCCGCGCTCGAGGCCGGCAAGCACGTGCTGCTGGAGAAGCCGATCGACGTGACGGTCGAGGCCGCGGATCAGATCCTCGACGCGGAGAAGCGGTCGGGCCGGACCCTGAGCGTCGTGAGCCAACGCCGGTTCGCCGAGGCGAACCAGTTCGTGTTCCGCGCCGTCCGCGACGGTCACCTGGGGCGGATCACGGCCGCCACCTTCGAGGTCGCGCTCTGGCGCAGCCAGGAGTACTACGACGCCGGCGACTGGCGTGGCACCTGGGCCCTCGACGGCGGCGGCGCCCTGATGAACCAGGGTGTGCACCTGGTGGACCTGGCGCTGTGGCTGCTGGGCGAGGTCGACGAGGTGTTCGCGTACACCGACCTGCTCGCCCACGAACGCATCGAGGTCGAGGACACCGTCACCATCACCGCCCGGCTGCGCAGCGGCGCGCTGCTGACCTTCCTGGCGACCACCGCCGCCTACGACAGCGTCCCGATCCGGTACACGGTCTTCGGTGACGGCGGCTCGGTGGTGGTGGAGGCGGAACAGCTCACCCACTACACCTCGAGGCACGGCGGGCAACCACCCAGGCCGGACGGCGTACCGACCGACCAGCAGCTGGCCCAGCTCACCGATTTCGTCACCGCGGCCCGCACCGGTCGCCCGCCCCTGGTCACCGCCGCCCAGGCGCGGGCGGCCGTGGCCTTCATCGAGGCGGTCTACCAGTCGGGTCGGGCCGGGAAACCGGTACGCATCCACTGACAGAAGGAGCGAAACGTGGACCCGCACCCCGCACTGACCGCCGTCATCGCCCGACAGACGCCGCTGACCTGGGCGTTCATCGGCGACAGCGTGACCGCTGGGACCTGGCACACCTACGGCGCCCGGTCGTACCCGGAGCTGTTCACCGAACGCCTGCGCGAGCTGGGTCGGACCGCGGACGCGTTCGTCAACACCGCCGTGAGCGGCTACACCGTGACCGACCTCGACGAGCGTCTCGAGCGGCTCGCCCTGCGCTTCCGGCCGGACGTCGTGGTGGTGGGCATCGGGCTGAACGACACGAAGCACGGCGAGGCCGGCCTGGCCAAGTTCTCGTCCACCTACCGGTCGGTCGTCGAGCGGCTCCGCACCGGGGCGGACAGCCTGGTCGTGGTCCAGACCCCGAACGACACGCTGTCGACGGCTCCCGAGCACGTCGTCGAGCACCTCCCCCGCTACGTCGACGCGGTCCGGGCCGTCGCCACCGACACCGCGGCGCCCCTGGTCGACCACTACGCCGTGTGGACCGACACCGACCGGCCGGCGCCCGAGCACTGGTACGCCATGGGGTGCCACCCCGGCCAGCACGGTCACCGGGCCATGGCCCGCACCCTGCTCGGCGCCTTCGGGGCCTGGGATCCCACGAGCCGCTCCGGCCGCCTCACGATTCCCTGACCCACGGAGGAAGGAAAAGCAGCGTGCCGGGCAGACCCAATCGATTCCAGACGCGGAATGGAAGGCGCCGATGACCACGACGGTTCAGGCCAGGACGACCGACCCGCTGACACTCTTCCGTACCGGCACGGTGATTCCCGCGCACCCGCTGGCGCTGGACGCCCACCTCAAACTCGACGAGCGCCGCCAACGCGCCCTCACCCGCTACTACCTGGAGGCCGGCGCCGGCGGCGTCGCCGTCGCCGTACACACCACCCAGTTCGCCATCCACGAGCCCCGCCACGGCCTGCTCCGGCCCGTCCTCGAACTGGCCGCCACCACCGCCGCCGAGTACCCGACCCGCGACACCATCCTCGTCGCCGGCGCCTGCGGGCCGACCCGGCACGCCGTCGCCGAGGCGGAGCTGGCCGCCGAACTCGGCTACCACGCGATCCTGCTCGCCCCGTACGGTGCCGGCGACCTCACCGAGGACGAGCTGGTCCGGCGGGCGGCGGCGGTGGGCGAGGTGCTGCCGGTGATCGGGTTCTACCTGCAACCGGCCGTCGGCGGCCGGGTTCTGTCCCGGTCGTTCTGGACCAGCATGGCGGACCTGCCGTCGGTCATCGGCATCAAGGTCGCCCCGTTCGACCGGTACGCGTCGCTCGACGTCATCCTCGGCGTGGCCGCGTCCGGGCGCAGCGCCGACGTCGCGCTCTACACCGGCAACGACGACCACATCGTCGGCGACCTGCTCTCGCGCTACCCCGTCGACGGCTCCCGCGAACTCGAGTTCGTCGGTGGGCTGCTCGGTCAGTGGTCGGTGTGGACACAGCGCGCGGTGCACCTGCACCGGACCGCCCGGCTGGCGAAGGCCGGCGACCCGGACGCGCTGCGCGAGGCGTTCGCCACCGAACTCGCCCTCACCGACGCCAACGCCGCCATCTTCGACGTCGCCGGCAGGTTCCACGGCTGCATCTCCGGCATCCACGAGGTGCTGCGCCGGCAGGGGCTGCTCGCCGGGCTGTGGTGCCTGGACGAGCGCGAATCGCTCAGCCCGGGTCAGCTCGCGGAGATCGACCGGGTGTGGCGGGCGTACCCGCAGCTACGCGACGACGACTTCGTCGCCGAGCACCTCCACCGCTGGCTGTCGTGAGCGCCACGGCAGGGTCGGGGCCACGGCTGTCGCTGGGCGGCCTCGCCGCTGCGCCGCGGGGTCGCGGTGGCTGGGTCGGGCCGGCCGTGGATCCGCGCGCGGTGCGGGTCGGCATGGTGCACCTCGGCATCGGTGCCTTCCACCGGGCGCACCAGGCAACCTTCACCGAACTGGCCGCGGCCGCCGCCGGCCGCGACGACTGGGGAATCACCGCGGTGACGCAACGCTCCGCGGTCGTACGCGACCAGTTGACGACGCAGGACGGCCTCTACTCCGTGCTGGAGCGCGGGCCGGCAGCCGCGCCCCTGCGGGTGGTCGGCAGTGTCCGGGAGATCCTCGCCGGGCCGCATGATCCGGCGGCGGTCGTCGACCGGCTCGCCGATCCCGCCGTCCGGCTGATCACCCTCACGGTCACCGAGAAGGGCTACCGGCGAGGCGGCGACGGCCGGTTGGACCTGACGGATCCGGAGGTCGTCGCCGACCTGCGGGGCCGCCCGCCCCGCACCGCCGTCGGTCAACTCGTCCGCGGGCTGCGACGACGGCGGGCACTCGACGCCGGTCCGGTCACGATCCTGTCCTGCGACAACCTGGTCGGCAACGGCAGGGTCCTGCGCCACCTGGTGCACGACTTCCTGGCCGCGCTGCCGTCGGCAGAGGGCGACGTGCTCGCCGACTGGATCGCCGGGGCGGCACGTTTTCCGTCCTGCGTGGTCGACCGGATCGTCCCGGCCACCACCCCCCGGGACCGTGCCGAGGCCGCGGCGATCCTGGGCCTGCGCGACGAGGGCCTCGTGGTCGCCGAGCCCTTCCGGCAGTGGGTGATCGAGGACGACTTCGCGGCCGACCGACCGGCCTGGGAACTGGCCGGAGCGGTGGTCACCGATGACGTCGCCGCCTGGGAGGCCGTCAAGCTGCGCATGCTCAACGGCACCCACTCCCTGCTCGCCTACCTGGGCGCGCTGCGCGGACACGAGACGATCGCGCAGGCGCTCGCCGACGACGACCTCGCCGTGGCCGCCGACGCGCTGATGACCGAGGATGTCGCGCCCACGCTGTGCGTCCCGCGGGGACTGGATCTGGACCGGTACCGACGCGAGGTCCTCACCCGCTTCGCCAACCCGGCGCTGCGGCACCGCACCGCCCAGGTGGCCATGGACGGATCCCAGAAGCTGCCGGTCCGGCTGGTGGACACCGTTCGGGACCGCCTCGCCGCCGGTGTGGTGCCCCACCATGCCGCGCTGGCGATCGCCGCGTGGATGGCGTACGTCGCCGACGCCTGCGACAGGGCGGTGCCGTTGGCGGACCCGTTGGCCGACCGGCTGTGCGCCGCGGTGGTGGCCGGCGGCACCGATCCGCACCGCCTGGTCAACTCCTTCCTGGACGTCCGGGAGATCTTCGGGGCTGACCTTCGGGACCACGACGGCCTACGGGCCGCCCTGGTCGACCACGTCGCCCGCCTGCGGGTCGACGCCACCGCTCCGGCATAGGGGTTCGGCGACCGTGGCGCCCCCGGCGAGACCAAGATCAGCCAACTGCTTGACACCGCCCGCCCGCTGTACGAGTCTCCAACCACAGCTCACGACGGGAGTCGGTCGACCCGCCACCGGGGAACAACAGGGGGTTGCCGTGCGCGCACCTACCGTCCGGGTCCTCCGCTGACATGCTCGAGAGCATCGGGATCGGCCCTCACGAGGAGCAGATCTACGCGGAACTCGTCGCCGGGCCGGCCACGGACGAACGCGAGTTGGCCGACCGGACCGGGCTGCCCGAACCGGATGTCGAACAGGCCCTCGCCCAGTTGGAGCGCAGGGGTCTGGTGGTGGTGCATCCCGAGCAGCAGCACCGCCTGCACGCCGCGCCGCCCGACATCACCCTGAAGCTGATGGCGCTGCAACGCCTGGACGACCTCCACAAGGCGCAACTGGCCATCGCACAGCTGTCGCAGCGGTATCAGCAGAGCGGCGTACCGGGTGGCTGGACCGCACCGATCGAGGTGGTCGAGGGCGCGACGGCGATCGCCGAACGCTACGGTCAGTTGCAGCGGAACGCCCGCCGGGAGATCCAGTCCCTGGTGGCGGCACCCGTCATCGCAGTGCCGCCCACCGCCAACTCCGGCGAACAGGACGCGCTGCGTGCCGGTGTGCGCTACCGGGTCGTCTACGAACGGACGACGCTGGAGGGGGACGGTCAACCAACCCCGCTGCTGCTCGAAGAGTGGGCGGCGCTGGGTGAGGAGATGCGGGTGGCGATCGAGGTGCCGTTCAAGGGAAGCATCTTCGACGGAAGGATCGTGCTGGTCGTCCTTCGCCACCTCCCGCCCGGCGAGGCGGCGAAGGCAGTGGTCGTCCATACCCCCGCACTGGTCGATGCCCTCTGCTGGGTCTTCCGCAGGGTCTGGGAGTCCGCCGTGCCGGTGCCCACCGCGCTGGCCACGCCCGCGGACGGCCCGCTGGCTCCCGACGACCGGCGGCTGCTCTCGTTGCTCCTGGCCGGATACACGGACCAGGCGATCGCCACCCAGGTGGGCGTGAGCATGCGAACCATCCAGCGGCGGGTTCAGCGGCTACTGGTACTCGCCGGGGTACAGACCCGGATCCAGCTCGGCTGGCAGGCGGCCCGCCGTCGCTGGATCTGACGCGGAGCGGTTGCCGACGGCGGCGTCCCAGGCCGCCGGCCCGCTCCGCGTCGCATTCCCGCCAATGCATAAAACCGCCAGTTCAGAGGGCTGATCGACAAGTCGTGCCGGTGGCAGGATCCCCTCCATCCACTGCCCTCACAGCACAAGGATGCCAATGCCACGTCACACAACCGCGTACCCGTACCGGCGCCGGCGGACCGCGGCGGCCCTCGCCGCCATCGTCGCGGCCGGCGGCCTGTCGATCCTTGCCGCGCCGGCCCAGGCGCAGCCGTCGACCGGTACGGGCGACAAGCTCGGCAGCCACGACCGGGCCCTCATCGCGCAGTACGCCCGCCAACGCCTCCTGCGGAGCACCCCGGCCGGCGCCGACCGGCCGGCCCCCGACTTCGTCACCCTGATGATCGCCGTACGGGATGGCCGGACCGAACAGACCGAGCGGGCGTTGGTCGCGCTCGGCGCCGACGTCACGAGGACGGAGTCCCGGGTCGGCTACCTCAAGGCCAACGTGTCGTTCGACGACGTCGAGAAGGTCGTCGCCCTCGACGACGTCGTCAGGGTGGACGTCGACGAGCTGCTCAAGCTGGACGAAACCCGCCCGGACCTGGGGGTCACCGACGCGACGGTCGCCGCCGCCGGCCCCGGGGCCAAGCCACCGGCGCCGTCCGCGACGACCCCGGCCGACAATGCCTACCTGCCGACCAACGAGACGAAGTCGGTCGACTTCAAGGCCACGCATCCCACGTACGACGGTCGCGGCGTGACCATCGGGATCATGGACACCGGGATCGATCCGACGCATCCGGCCCTCGCGACCACCACGACCGGTGAACGCAAGCTCGTCGACACGGTCGTCGCCACCTCCCAGACCAACTTCATCGACCTGCTGTTCGACCAGACCTGGTACAGCATGCTGCCGACGAACAAGGTCTCCGGCCCGACGTTCACCGATCGCGTGCTCAGGCAGACGTGGACCGGTCCCGCCGACGACGACCTGCACATCTCGGTCAAGAAGATCTCGATCTCCAGTCTGTCCGGCAGCTACCTGGGCGTGCTCTACCGGGAGTCCGACCAGGCGGTGTGGGTCGACACCGACCAGGACCGCGACTTCACCGACGAGGAGCTGATGCGGCCGTTCAAGGCCGACCGCCAGGTCGGCTACCTGGGCACCGACGACCCGGCTACCAAGGTCAACGAGCGGGTTCCCTTCACCGTCGACATCGAGCTGGACATCTCGTCCAACGGGGGCGACGCGGTGAACATCAACACGCTCAACGAGGGCCACGGCACCCACGTCGCCGGCATCGCCGCCGCCAACGGCATGTTCGGCGGCGCCATGGACGGCCAGGCTCCCGGCGCCACCTTGGTGTCCATGCGGGCGTGCCACTCCCTCGGCTGCTCCAGCGCCGCCCTCACCGACGGCATGATCGAGCTGGCCACGACCCACGGCGTGGATGTCATCAACATGTCCATCGGCGCCAGTCCGGCCCTCAACGACGGCCAGAGCGCGCAGGCCCTGCTCTACAACCGGCTGATCGACGAGACCGGTGTGCAGATGTTCATCTCGGCCGGGAACTCGGGTGCGGGCGCCAACACCGTCGGCGACCCGACCGGCGCCGACAAGGTGGTCAGCGTCGGCGCGTCGGTCTCGCGGGACACCTGGTGGGTCAACTACGGCTCGAAGGTCACGGTCGACCACGACATCATGCCGTTCTCCTCACGGGGTCCGCGCGAGGACGGCGGCTTCAAGCCCGACATCACCGCTCCCGGCTCCGCCGTCGCTCCGACACCGGACTGGATCCCCAGCGCGTCGGTCGCCGAGACCGGCTACACCCTGCCACCGGGCTACTCGATGATGAACGGCACCTCGATGGCGTCCCCGCAGGCCGCCGGTGCCGCCGCGCTGCTGCTCTCCGCCGCCCGGCAGTCGGGGGTCGACGTGACCTCGGCCGAGCTTCGCAACGCGATCTACTCCTCGGCCGACTTCCACCGGAACGTGGACGTCATCGCCCAGGGCCGCGGCCAGATGAACGTCAAGGAGGCCTGGAGGTACCTGCGGAAGGACGACAGGGGTGTCGCCAGCGACGACGTGACTGTCTCCGCCCCGGTCTGCACCGTGCTGTCCGGCAAGTTGCGGACGCCACACCGCGGCAGCGGCCTGTTCAACGACTGCGCGCCGGGCAGCGGCGGCCAGCGCGTCGGCGAGTCCCGCGACTACACGGTCACCCTGACCCGGACCAGTGGCGCTGCCGGCCCGGTGGAGTACCAGCTGCGGCTCGTCGGCGACGACGGCACCTTCGCCACGCCGAAGACCGTCGCCCTGACGAAGGACGTCCCCGCCACGATCCAGGTGACCGCTACTCCGCGCACCCAGGGCACCCACGGCGCCATGCTGGTCGTCGACAGCGCCCGGACCAAGGCCGTCGAGCAGCACGCCATGCTCGTGATCGAGGCCGCCGCGCCGCTCACGGTCGGTACGACCTGGTCGGCCGACGGAACGGTGTCCCGTAACGGCACCGTCCACTACTCGGTGGCGGTTCCCGCCGGCACCAAGTCCATGACGGTCGACCTGTCCCGCCTCGCCGAGGGCAGCCAGACCCGCTGGTGGGCGTTCAGCCCGCAGGGAGTCAACGGCGAGAAGTCGGCCGCCGGCACGATCTACTGCTACGCCAACTACCTCGACGGCAACGGCTGCGACCCGCTGCGCCGCACCTACGTCAACCCCGAGCCCGGGGTGTGGGAGTTCGTGGTCGAGTCCCGGCGCACCAGCCCACTGGGCAGCAACCCGTTCCACCTGGAGGCGTCCATCGTCCAGTGACGACGGTGGACCGGACCGACCGGCTGGAGCCTGGCTCCGGCCGGTCGGTTCTCTCGTCGGCTGGCCGGCGACCGATGAGGCGAGATCGTGCCCAGGCACGTCCATTCCCGGGGCGGCGAGCTCGCCGCCCCGGGCCCGCACGTCCTGGCAGCAGTGGCTCGAGCCACCTGGATGCGCCACGGGGCCGGACCGGCGCCGACCGATGAGGTCGGGGTGCCACCGCGTCGACAACTTCGGCCCGTACGAGGGTGAGCCGCTGTCGGTCTGCTACGCCCGCGAGCTTCGGTGACCACCGCGACAGTCAGCCGTTCGCTGCCGACGCGAGGGTGGCAGGCCGCGAGCCGGGTGCCGCGTCCGACCGACCCCGTCGCGCGGGCGTCGACGGTGTCGACCATGGGCTCGGCGCTGAGCAGCGGGCTGGTTGCACGGGCGCCTTCGGCTACGTCGTCGGGCGTCACGATCCTTCGAGAAACGGCACCTGGCACTCGCTCCAGTCGGGCGAGCCGTGCTGCCAGCCAGTTGGCCGTCTTCCGACCTGGAGCGGGATGATCGGCCCCCCGTCGGCGAGAGCCGCGTACAGGCCGGGCTGTCCGGTGAGCAGGTGGCACTCGTTGTCGACGGCGGCGAGCAGAGCGCTCGCGGCGTCGAAGCGCCCCAGCATGAGGTGGGTGATGGCGCACGCCCGCCAGTTGAGTGGGTCGACCGTCAGCACCGCGGCGGCCGGGTGGTTGACGACCATGTCGAGACGGTCCGCGTCGGCCAGCCGAAACGCCTCGGCAAGGCACGCCACCGGCAGCCCGAACATGCACCCCTCGTCGGCCACCTCGGCGATCACCTCGCCCACGTCGATCGACTCCTCGGCGAACGCGAGGATCGCCGAGGAGTCGAGGATCACCCGGATCGGGAGGCCGTTCAGACGGCGCGTACGAGAAATTCGGTCTGCCGGCACCTCAGCGCCCCGCTCCAAGCGATCCTGTCGTAGCTGGTGTCGACACCGGATTGATCCCTCCCGGGGGGCAGGCGAGCGGAAGGCGGACAGGCACGGCGGTGCGTGGGGAGGGGTCAGCGGCCGACAGATCCGCGTCGGGTGAGCGGTGACGGCATACTGTCCGCTCCTGGGCTGCGCCACATCGGGTAGGCGGTGCTCCCGTCGGGGAGCGTGAATGGCTCATGGGCGACATAGCCGTGCCGGGTGTAGAGGTCACGCTCATTGAGGGTGGTCGCCTCGGTGTAGGCAGGCAGCGAGGCGTGGTCCATCCGGGCGTGGCTCGTGGTGAGCAGGGCGCCGGCGCGGTTGGCGCCTCGCCGGTCCGGCGTGGCAGCGAAGAACGCCAGGTGGTTGTGGGGGCCGGTGGGCCGATGGGCGGCCAGGACGCCGTCGAGGCAGAGGAAACGGTCGAGGTGATCGCCGCACGCGACGGCGAGCCGTTCGCCGTATCCGGTCGGTGGCGGGATCCGGCCGTACCGGTGGAACCAGACCGCGGCGGCGGAGTGGTCGGCGAGGAGGTAGGCCTCGCCGAAGAGGAGCGCGTGCTCGGTCCAGATCCGGGTGACGGCGCGGAGCACGTCGTGTCGACGGCGCTCGTCGGGTACGAGCCATGCCCCGACGGCGCTGGTGGCGAGGGCATCGGCGACGAGGTGGACGACCTCGCCGATGTCGCACCACCGGGCACGTCCGAGCGGCAGGGTTTCCGTCACAGCTTCTCCTCTTCGCAGGTACGGCTGCTCGACAGACGGAGTAGCCGCGGGGCAGATGGACTTGGTCGATCAGGCCGACAACGGCGCCGGGAGTCCAGGCGGCTCGATCAGTACGACGGGAGGCGCCGCGTCGAGGCAGGGCAGCGCCAGCGGCCCGTACGCGAGCCCAGGGCCCTCGTCGTGCGGGCACGCATCTGGTCGTTCGCCCGCCCCGGGTCCGGTGGCCACAGCGGCGACCCGTCAGCGGACCGTCCAGGCGATCGTGGTGATGCCGGCGCCGCCAGCGGTACGGATCGTCAGCGCGGCAGCGACCACCACTGCGCGAAGCGGGGTTGCCGACATGGCGAGCCGCTACCCGTACGCCGTCCCTTGGGGTCTGTTGCGCCTCCGATGACTTCCGATGGTGACGGCGACGATGCGTCCGGAACCGGGCGGGAGGGCTCAGGCGGGTCGGGTGTCGGGCTGACGCGGCCGGTCCGCGAGTTCCTCGCAGCGGGTCGCGCACCAGCCCTGGGACTCCAGGTCCGGGGTCCACGAACCCAGCGAGGGGTCGACGGCGGCGCCGGTCCACCCGCCGGCGGAGTTGGTGCCGGCCGAGTTGCCGGACGCGGCCGGCGTGACACCGGGAATGTGGGCCGGCGAGGACTGCCGCACCGGGTGGTTCGCCTCGGTTGCGCCGGCGCCCGGCGCACCGGCGGACGTCGACTCCCGCGTCGTCGCGGGTGACGTGGTTGCCACGCTGCTCGGGGTGTGTGGCAGGACGCCGCGATTCATCGGCGGCACGGGCATCGGGCCCGCCTCGTCAGTGGTGGGCGCCGTGGCGGCCGGCACGTCTTCGGCCGGCGCAGGCACCACGTCCGCCGGATCGCCGGCCGGAGGCGGGGGCGCGGCGGGTGGGCCGATGATCGGCCGGGTCAGCTCGAGCACCGGCGCCAGGGCGGGTGCCAGGGCCTCGACGACCGGCTCGACCACCGGACGAACGACCGCGCCGACCGGCTCCAGCAGGCCGGCCTCGGCGGCCTCCCGCACGACGGGCGGGGCATCGCCCACGACCCGACGCGTCACCGGTTCGGCCACCTCGGCGACTGGGTCCACTCCGTCGGACGGGATCGCGTCCACCGCCCGGCGCATTGGTGCCCGCACCTTCGCGAGGTGCACACCACTGGGCGCCCGTACGGAGATCCCCACCTCCGGGTGTGCCGGCGGCGCGATCCTGCCGGTCTGCGACGTCGTGCCCGGCATCCAGCTCGCCCATCGCGGCTTCCCCGGCACCGCCGGGCCGACGCCCACACCGGCGATGGCCGGGGATCCACGGTCGGCGGACGACGAAGCAGCGCAGGACAGCGAGCCGTCCACGACGGCCCCGGCGCTGTCCAGCAGGTCGCCCAACGTACACAGGCGAGGCGGTCCGGCAGCGTGGGCAGGCTCTTCCGCTGCCGCCTCGGCCACGCTCCAGGCTCCGAGGACGCCACCGACCACCAGCGCCCCACGCAGCATCGTCCGGGCGAATCGGCCGCGAACCCGCACCACACGCACCTCCGGGGACTGCTCTTCCCGACGACGCAGATTGTGCCAAGAGTGAACGCATCGACACGCTCCGACACGCGGACGGACGGCACCCGCCGGCTACGGCGACATCCCCGGCCCGGTCGAGGCGGGCCTGCCCGCGTTGACGAATCCACTGCGGGCGTCGAAGCCCACCAGCGGTACGGCAAGCCCGAACAGGGCCCCGACCCCTCCGACTACGCCCAACCGGTGAAGAGAGGCGCGGGCTCCGGCCGTCCTACACCGGCTGGCGCCCGCGCCTCTCAATCCCCTCGCCGCGTGACACATACGTGTCAAACAACCCGCCAGGAGTCTGCCATAAGGATGGCCCCGCCGCCACCGAACAGTTGATCCCCGGTAATCCGAACGGATGATGTCGAACCTCGTTGGACACCCGGGTCGCCAACGCCCGCACCGTGGCCGCGGACACCGCGACAAGGCACATCGCGGGCACCCGCCGCGCCCACCGCAACCACGGCCATCACACATCGGGGTCGCCGGCTAGCTCGACGTCGAGGCCCGACCGGGCGGACCTGATGCCGCCGCGAGCCCAGGCGCCGGCGCCCTCAGATCACCCGCTCGTTCCCCCCGTCCACGGTGATCTGCGCGCCCGTGGTGGCCGCGAACGTCTCCCCGCAGAGCGTGGCGGCCAGGTCGCCGACCCGGGCGCTGGTGATCTCCGTACGGAGCAGGTTCCGGCGCGTGTACTCCGCCACGGTCAGCCCGTAGCGCCGGGCCCGAGCCTCCAGCAACTCCGCGTTCCACAGCCCGGTGTCGAAGACCGCGTCGGGGTGCAGCACGTTCACCCGGATGCCGTCGGTCGCCCACTCCAGCGCCGCCACCCGGGCCACCTGCGTCACCGCCGCCTTCGACGCGGAGTAGGCGACGGCGCCGGGCCCGGGGGCCAGGGCGTTGCGCGAGGCGACCACGACGACCCGCCCGCCCCGGGGCGCGAGCGCCAGCAGCGGGTGGGTCCGGGAGAACAGGTACGCGACCGACTCCGCGTTCACCGCCATCGTGCGCTGCCAGTCGGCCGGGTCCAGCCCGGCGATCTCCCGGCTGGCCGGGAAGATCCCGGCGGCCGCGACGACGATGTCGACCCCGCCGAACCGGTCCACCGCCGTGTCGAGGGCGGCGTCGACGGCCGCGGAGTCGGTGACGTCGACGGTCAGGCCGAGCCGGGCCGGGCCGTCCGACGCGGCGACCGACGGGTCCCGGTCCAGGGCCACCACGCAGGCCCCCCGGGCCTGGAGCGCCTCGGCGCAGGCCCGGCCGATGCCCGAGGCGGCCCCGGTCACCACGGCCACCTCGCCGGCGAACTCCGGCACCGGGCCGCCCCGCCGCAGCTTCGCCTGCTCCAGCTCCCAGTACTCGATGTCGAAGATGTCCTGCGCCGACAGGGCCTGATAGCCGCCGACCGACTCGGCCGCCTCGATCACGTCGACGGTGTGCCGGTAGATGTCCCGGGCCATCATGGCCTCGGCCGCCCGGCGGCCGGCGGTGAGCATCCCCAGCTCCGGATCGAGGATCACCCGGGGCGCGGGGTCGAGCGTGGTCAGCGCCGTCCGGGCCCGGGAGCGGTTCTGCTCGACGTACCGGCGGTAGTCGTCGGCGTACCCGGCCACGTCGGTGCCGACCAGCGGGATCCGCTTGGTGCGCAGCACGTGGTCCGGGGTGACCGGGCCGCGGGTGGCGACCGCCGCCAGGTCGGGCCGGTCGAGGAACGCCTGCACGGCCGGGTCCTCGTAGCGGCTGAGCAGCATCGGGGCGCCCGCCGCGGCGGAGACCTCGTGACGCAGCCGGGCCAGGCGCAGCCGGTCGACCGGACGGGGCGTGGCCGGCGCCACCCGGGGGCGCGGCAGGGCCATCCTCTCCTCCGCCAGGGTGACCAACTCGATGTGCCGGCGGTACGCCTCCTCGGCGTCCGCGCCGAAGGTGAACAGCCCGTGGTTGAGCAGGACCACGCCGACCGTGCCGGCGTGGGCGCGCGCCGGGTACAGCTCCGCGCAGAGCCGGGCCAGGTCGAAACCGGGCATGACGTACGGGACCACGACGACACGGTCGCCGTAGACCTCCTCGACCAGCCGGTCGCCCTTCGGCTGGTTGGTCAGGGCGAGCAGCGCGTCGGCGTGGCTGTGCAGCACGGCCGGGTACGGCAGCAGCGCGTGCAGCAGCGTCTCGACGCTCGGGTCCGGCGCGGTGGCGTCGAGGCGGGCGCAGCGCAGCTCGTTCATCATGTCGCTGTCGGCGAGCCGCTCCAGCCGCAGCAGCGCCCGCAGCCGGTCCAGCCGCAGCGCGGTGAAGCCGGACGCGTCCATGGTCGCCAGGTCGGAGCCGCTGCCCTTGACGTGGAGCACCTCCACCGGCTCCCCGGTGAGGTCGGTGACCGTCGTCTTGACCGAGGTGTTCCCCCCGCCGTGCAGCACCAGGTCGGTGTCGGCGCCGAGCAGCCGGGACGCGTACACGAGTCGCGCGATCGGGTCGGAGGCGTCCGGGGCGTCGGCGGCGGACCAGCGGTCGAGCATGGGGGCGGCTCCTCGCGGGAGGGGTCGGGGTCGGTCAGGCCCGGTCGGTGGGGTCGTCGGGGCGGCCGCCGGCGGTCGGCAGGATGACCCGACGCTCGGTGACGATGGCGGTGACCAGGTCCGCCGGGGTCACGTCGAAGGCGTAGTTGAGGGTACCGGTGCCCTTCGGGGCCAGGTCCGCTGCACCGAGAGCGGTGATCTCTTCGGGGGCGCGTACCTCGATGTGGACGTCCCGGCCGGTCGGGGTGGCCAGGTCGACGGTCGACTCCGGGGCGGCGACCACCATCGGCACCCCGGCGCGGGCCGCCGCCAGGGCCAGCGGGTAGGTGCCCACCTTGTTGATCACGTCACCGTTGGCGGTGATCCGGTCCGCGCCGACCACGACCGCGTCGACCAGGCCCTGGGCCAGCACCGACGCGGCGGCCGAGTCCACCACCAGGGTGTGCGGCGCGCCGATCTGGGCCAGCTCCCACACGGTCAGCCGCGCGCCCTGCAGCAGCGGGCGGGTCTCCGAGGCGTACACGTGGGCCAGCGCCCCGTGCTGCTGGAGGGAACGGACCACGCCCAGCGCGGTGCCCCACTCGACGGTGGCCAGGGCCCCGGCGTTGCAGTGGGTCTGCACCGCCACCTGCGGCCCCACCGTCTCGACCAGCCAGCGGGCACCCCGCTCGCTGAGCGCACGACAGCAGCGGACGTCCTCCTCCAGCACCGTCAGGGCCTCGGCGAGGGCGGCCTCCGCGCCCTCGGCCTCGAGCCGGACGCGTACGCGGTCGACGCCCCAGGCGAGGTTCACGGCAGTGGGGCGGGCGGCCCGGATCGCGTCGACGGCCCGTCGCAGCTCCGCCGGGTCGTCCGGATACAGCCGGGCGGCGAGGGCCACGCCGAGCGCCCCGGCGACACCGATCGCGGGTGCGCCCCGGATCGCCAACGACCGGATCGCCGCGACCAGCTCCTCGACGGTCCCGATCTCCAGGAACTTGACCTCGTGCGGCAGCCGGGTCTGGTCGATCGCGATGATCAGACCGTCCCGCCAGTCGATGGTCCGCATCCACACCCCTCACTGTCCGAAGCCCATAACCTACGGTGGCCACCCGCTCCCCCGCTACCTCCCCGCTGGTCCGTGACCACGCCGTGGGGTCACATCCGTTCGAGGGTTCGGATGCCGAGCAGGTGCAGCCCCTGCCGCAGTGTCCGGGCGGTCAGGTCGGCCAACAGCAGCCGGCTCTGCCGCAGCTCGTCGGGGGCGCGCAACACCGGGCAGCGTTCGTAGAACGCGCTGAACGTGGTCGCGAGCCGGTGCAGGTGGCTGGCGAGATGGTGGAACTCCAGGCTCCGCTCCACCTTGCCGACGACCCCGGCGAAGCCGAGCAGCTCGATCGCCAACGCCCGCTCCGACGGCTCGGCGAGCACGACCGGCGCGCCGGGCCGTGGGGCCGTCCCGGCCCGCCGGAACACCGACCGGATGCGGGAGTACGCGTACTGGAGGTAGGGCGCGGTGTTGCCGTCGAGCGACAGCATCCGCTCCCAGTCCAGGACGTAGTCCCGCCTGCGGTCGGTGGACAGGTCGGCGTACTTGATCGCGCCGATGCCGACGGCCCGGCCGATCTCGGCGGCGGTTGCGGCGTCCAGGTCGGGGTTCTTGGCCCGGGCCAGGTCGGTGGCGCGGGCCACCGCCTCTTCGAGCAGGCCGACCAACTTCACCGACCCGCCCGTCCGGCTGCGCAGCATCCGCCCGTCGGCGCCGAGGATCGAGCCGAAGCCGAGATGCTCGGCCCGGGCCGGCGGGCGCAGCCAACCGGCCGCCCCGGCGACGGCGAAGACCATCGCGAAGTGCTGCTGCTGGGGCAGCCCGACCACGTACAGCAACCGGGTCGCCGCCAGCTCCCCGGTGCGCTGCCGCAGCGCGGCCAGGTCGGTGGCCGGGTAGCCGTAGCCGCCGTCGCCCTTGCGCACGATCAGTGGCAGTGGCTCACCGCTCCGGCCGGTGAACCCGGCCGGGAAGGCGCAGTCCGCCCCGCCACTGGGCACCAGCAGCCCCAGCCGGTCCAGGTCGTCGACGACGTCGGCGAGCAGATCGTTGTACGCGCTCTCGCCCCGGAAGTCGCCTCCGGTCAGCGTCACGTCGAGCAGGTCGTACACGGACAGGAAGTACCGCTCCGACTGCTCCACCAGCAGTCGCCACAGGCGCCGGGTCGACTCGTCACCGCCCTGCAACGCGACCACCCGCCGCCGGGACCGTTCGCGGAACACCTCGTCGGCGTCGAACTTCGCCCGGGCCGCCTTGTAGAACGAGTCCAGGTCACCCACCGACAACCCGTGCGCCGCCTCGGCCTCGCCGAGGTCGGTCAGGTGCTCGATCAGCATCCCGAACGGCGTGCCCCAGTCGCCCAGGTGGTTGACCCGCACCACACGGTGCCCGAGCCAGTCCAGCAGCCGTACCGCCGCGTCGCCGATGACGGTGGAGCGCAGGTGCCCGACGTGCATCTCCTTGGCCACGTTCGGCGCCGAGTAGTCGACCACCACGGTCTCCGGCGCCGCCGCCGGCGGCACGCCGAGCCGGTCGTCGCCGGCCAGCCGGGAAACCAGGTCGGCCAGCGTCCGGTCGGCCACGGTCAGGTTGAGGAAGCCCGGCCCGGAGACCTCCGCCGACGCGCAGACGTCGTCGAGCGCCGCGTGCTCCAGCACCTCGGCGGCGAGGTCGCGGGGCGAGCGGCCGAGCCGCCGGGCCAGCGCCAGCGCCGCGTCGGACTGGAAGTCCGCGCGCGGCGAACGCCGCACCGTCGGATCGACCGGGGTGCCGGCCACGGTCGCGAACGCCGGTGCCAGCCGGTCGGAGAGCAGCCTTTCAAGATCCATGGGTACGCCGATCTCGCTCGGACCCGCGCTGTCACGCGGGCCGTTGGACGGGGAGATGCGGGCAGACCGAGGACGATCGGCGCTGGCCGGCGGCTCGATCCGCCGGTCGCCGGGAACAGGTCAGCGCGGGCGGGCGACGGATCGCCGGCGTCGCTCCGCACCGACCTGGACGTCATACGACGTTCCGGTGCACTGAGCGGTCGCGCTGGTCATGCACGGCAGCGTAGCGGGCCGGCCGGTTCGGGGACACCCCGATTCCGCCAGGTTCGGCGGTCGTACGAATGCGATTGCCGCACGTGTCGGCCGCTGTCAGGATCGCGGTCATGTCTGTTGCCGAGGTGTCCGCTGCCGAAGCGCTGGCCGCGCTGCACGCGTCGCTGGACGAGCGGCGCCGACCGGAGGAGGTCGCGCTCCTGGTGTGGCGGGCTGTCGGCGGCCGGCTGGGACTGCGCGAGCGGATGGTGTTGGGCCGGGTGGCCCGGGCCGCGTCCCGGTGGAACGGCTGGAGTTCGATGTCGGCCGACTTCGCCCGTCCCGTCGGCGGCGGACGACAGGTCGACGCGGCGCTGCGGCTGTTCGAGCTGCCTGGTGCTGATGTCGACGCGCACGATCCGGCCTCGCTGCTGGACTTCAGCGTCCAGCTCAGCGAGTCCCTCGGCGCCGTCGATGCGCGGCGGTTGGACTTCCTGCGGGACCGGTTGAACCGGGAGGCGCGGGCCTCGGCGGGGATCGAGATCTCGAAGCGGCAGTACAACCGGCGTTTCCGGGTGGCCCAGCGGGTGGCGGCGAAGGCGGGGCGGCTGGAGACGGAGCGGAGCAAGCGGCAGCTGACGATGATCGCGCGGGCCGGGTTCGCGGCGGACATCGACCGGGACGCGTTCGTCGCCGACCCGTGGGCGGGATGCTTCGTCGCCTATCTCGCGGCGAAGCGCAAGCTGCGGCGGGAGTTCACCCTGTCCGGCCGGGAGAACCCCTACGACGAGATCGCTGACCTGCTGTTCCGCCGCTGCGTCGACAACCCGGGCACCGACTGGTGGATGGTCGCGCAGGTCTGGCCGAGCCCGGAGGTGCTCGCGCGGCTGTCCGAGGCACGGCGGGGTGAGCTGCTGGGCCGGTGGTGGGCGACGATGCGGCAGGTCGCGGGTCTGCTCAAGCGGGTGTGGGCGGCCAGCGAGTTCGACCGCGCCACCATGATCGTCCGGCGGGGTAACGACTCGTCCACGTGGAATCTGCTGTGCGGCGCCTACAACACCGCCCGAGCGGCCTGGATCAACACCCTGGCGGCGTCGGACAGCATCGGCTTGCTGGAGGTGTCCTGCCCCGGCAAGGCGATGATGCTGATCGCCGCCGACCTCGCCGCGTGGCACCGCTCCACCGGCGGCGGCCCGCACCCCGACGTGGGCGTGTGGACGCGGCTGCCGCTGCCCTGGGACGTCCTCGACGGGGCGGCACCCTGCACCCGCCGGGACGTGGAAGCGGCATGCGCGGACGCCGGTGTCGACCCCGCCAGATCAGGCTGGGTGTGGCCACGGTCGGTGGGCGACATCGGCGTGTTCCGGCCGACGCCGGAACTGGTGCACGGCGTGTCGATCGCCGACCCGGTCTGGGCATCCGTGCTGCGCTCCGACGGCGCGTTCTCCGGCAAGCCGGCCAAGGCCGGCCGGGCACAGCGCCAGGTACCCGCCGCCGTCGTGACCAGCACGTTGCCGGAACGCGGTGGACAGGGCCCGCAGTGATCGGAGAACATCGTCGGCGGCCCGTCGTAGCTCAGCGGTAGAGCGCCCGGCTCTTAACCGGGTGGACGCTGGTTCGAGCCCAGCCGATCGGGACGCGCGGGATCCGTTGTAGCTCAGTGGTAGAGCAGCCGGCTAGGGACCGGCAGGACGCCGGTTCGAGCCCGGTCGACGGATCTCCGCCACGCCGACCGGCCGAGGGCGGCCAGTCCGGCACCTCGTCGGTCTGAACGAGGTGGTGCCCGATTTCCGGCCGGCTGAGCAGACGGGTGACCTGCGGTGGATTCCGCTGAGCGACTGGGTGCGGCTCCGGCGGCTGCTGGCCGGGGCTGCCGGGGCCGTACGGCAACGGACACCTCTGGACCCTCGTCCGATCCACCGACGCCGGCCGATAGCGTCGCGGTGATGCGTACCCCGTCCGGACCAGCCGCCCTGACCACGGCCGAACGCGCGATCGATGCCCGCTTCCGCGCGGTCCTGGCCCGGCTGCCCGAGCGTGGGCCGATCTGCTGGCTGGCCGAGTTCGCGGTCTTCGGGCTCAAACAGGCCTGGGCGTGCGTGTTCGGTGCGGCGATGCTGGCGGTCATCCTCGCGGCGCACCTCTGGTATCCGACGGACGCGGCACTCGCCCGCAACGACTTCCTGACTCTCGCCGCGGTCGCCATCCAGATCGCGATGGTGGCCGGACGCCTGGAAACCCCGCGCGAACTGCGGGTGGTGGTCCTGTTCCACCTCGTCGGCACGGCCATGGAACTGTTCAAGACCCACATCGGCTCGTGGTCCTACGCGCCGGACGGGGTCCTGCGACTCGCCGGGGTGCCCCTCTTCAGCGGCTTCATGTACGCCGCCGTCGGCTCCTACATGGTCCGGGTCAACCGGCTGTTCGACCTGCGTTTCGCGCGCTACCCGAGACGCTGGGTGACGGCTCTCGTGGCCGCCGCGATCTATGGCAACTTCTTCAGCAACCACTACGTCCGGGACGTGCGATGGGTGCTCGTCGCCGTCGTCGCGCTGGTGTTCGGGCGCTGCGTCATGCAGTTCCGCGTGTTCCGGTTCCGCCTGCGCATGCCGCTCCTGCTGGCCTTCCTCCTCGTCGCCCTCTTCATCTGGCTCGCGGAGAACATCGCCACCTGGTCGCAGGCTTGGCTCTACCCGAGCCAGGTGAGCGGTTGGCACCCGGTTTCGCCGGAGAAGCTCGCGTCGTGGTTCCTCCTCATGATCATCTCGGTCGTGCTGGTCACCTGGATCTCGCCGCCGCAGCCGCCCGACAACCCACGGCGGTGGCCCCTCCCGGCGGGTTGGCCCGAGTCGGCGCAGCGGAGCGACAGGTCGCCCGGTCCGCCGACCGGAATGACCCGCGCGACCCGCTGTACGACTTCCGCGATCCGCCGACTTGACCTCGGTCGACCCGACCGTCGATAGAGTGGGCCTGAACACCTGACGACATGATCGATCGCGCCGCCGTGCGGTCCGGCCGCGGCGCCCGCACGACAGCGAAGGGCGGTCCGGCTCATGGCGACGAACCGGGACATCGTCTCCCGCGCCCTCACGAACTGGTCCGCCGGCACCGGCGCCATCTCCGACATCTTCGCACCCGACATGCGGTGGGAGATCGTCGGCAACTCGGTGGTGGCGGGTACGTACCACGGCGCCGACGACTTCGTCACCAGGGCGCTGCGGCCGTTCAACGCGCGATTCAGGCCGGACAGCCGTACCGGCCGGTGCGCGTGCGGGCGATCTACGAGGACCCGGACGCGGACACCGTCATCGCGGTGTTCGACGGCACCGGCGTCACCGTCACCGGCACCACCCACGACAGCACCGTCGCCTGGTTCCTGACCTTCCGCGACGGCAAGGTGGTCGACGGGACGGCGTTTTTCGACAGCATCGCCTTCAACGAGGTCTGGAAGATCCCGCCGGCCGGCTGACCGCGCCGAGCCGAAACGGCTGGGCCGGCCCGGCGGGCGCTTCCAGAGCGGTTGGCCGGTCGACGACCGCCGTCGTCAACCGGCCAACCTCGGTGGTTGTGCTCGGCCCGCCTACCGGAGCCTCATGGGCTCAGCGGGCGGGTGGCAGCTGCCAGGCCCGGGTGATCGTCTGCTCGATCCGGTTGTCGTCGGCGTCCCACGCCTCGACCCGCAGTGCCACGAAGCCGTTGGTCTCCGCCGGGTCGCGGTTGTCGAGGACCACCTCGAACCGGCCGTCGCCTTGGCCCCGGACCGGGCGCTGCTGCCAGGTCACGCCGTCGTCGTACGAAATCGACACCTTGGCTCCGCCGATCGCCGGACCGTCGGCACCGGCCTGGTGGCCGACGGTGAGCCCGACGGTCGACGGACCCTGCCGACCATTCGGCGGTGCGGTGGTGTTGAGCAGGTCCACCGGGACGTCGTAGTCGACCTGTAGCAGGGGCAGCACCACCGGGCCCGAGGTGGAACCCTTCGACCGGAGGGTCCAGGCGGTGCGGGTCTCGGTGGAGGTGGTCCACCAGGCCGCCTTGCGGGCCACGTCCAACTCGATCCGGTGCTCGGCCGCCTTCGGGCTGACCGTGATGGAGCCCCGGGGGCGCGGGCCTTCGCCGATCAGCCTGCCGTTCTCGTAGATGCGGACGGCGGCGGTGTCGACTGTGGTGTCCGCCGTGCCGTGGTGCCCGTCGGAGTCCAGCCACTCGACCATCGACAGCGAGACCAGGTCGCCGTCGCGGGTCGTCGGCACGCCCGGATCGAGCTGGTTGCCGCCATTGAACCCGGGCCGGGCCACCTGCCGGAACCAGCTCTGGTCGCGCCGCTCACCCGGCTTGTAACAGGTGGTCGGCTCCCTCAACTGCCCGACGTACGCGACCGCTCCGTACATCCACTGCGCGTAGCAGTTCTCCTCGGCCACCAGGTATTCGACGCGCTCCCGAGGCGCCGCATGCAGTGCCACCACCTGGCTCGACGAGAGCGACCACGGCCGGTAGAAGTGCCGCAGCTCGAGCATCGTGTGCGCGGCGACGTCACTGTGGTAGCGGCTGTTCACCCTGGCCAGCCGGGCCGGATCGGCCACGAAGGTGGGGTCGGCGGGCACCCGCTCGTGGAACGGCACGACCAGGTCGTACAGGATCGAGTTCTGCGGCCCGGCCACGAGCCGCTGCCGGGTGTACAGCTCGAACTCGCCGCGGGTGACCGACTCGGTCGGCACCGCGGACAGCGGCGAGGGGGATCCGTGGAAGTTGTGGGCGAACGGCCAGCCCGATGTGCTCTGACGCCACCACCCCAGGGTCGCGATGCCGGTCGGTGTGGCCGGCTCCGGGGTCACGATCCTGACCGGCGCGGCCCGCCGCGCGTCGAACACCAGCGTCGTGTCGCCGTTGATCTCGATCTCGGGGTCGCCGACCCAGGTTTGTTCCGGCCGCGAGCCCTGCTGCTCGCTCTGGGTGTAGATGAGGCCGGCCACCGAGTAGACGCCCGCCGGCACCCGCAGGGTGACCACACCGTCGTCGAACCGGTTGCTGATCTCCATGAACCGGCCGGGGTCTACCACGTCCAGTACGTCGATCATGCCGAGCGCGCTGGCGGGCCGGCCGGCGCGGTCGATGCCCTTCACCCGCAGTTCGTAACGGATCTCCTCCTTGTAGTACCCGACCGGGATGCGGTTGACCGCCGTGCCGTTCTGGCTGGCCGTCAGGTAGCCGCCGTAGATCCCGGGCTCGCCGACCCGGACGTCCACGGTGACCGTGGCCTTGGCGGTGGCACCGGGCTCGATCGTCAGCGAGGCCGGCGAGACGGCGAGCATGTCGGCGCCCGCGGCGGTTCCGGCCCGGTTCTCGACGTCGAGCGCCAGGTCGACGGTGACGGTCTTCGTGCTGCGGTTGGTGTAGCTGACCGTGGTGCTCACCGGGGCGGTCTTGTCCTGCGGGTAGGTGAAGAAGCCGAGATCCAGCGGTGACCGGTCGGGCAGCACCGGCGAGTTGAGGGCGTTGCGCACGTCCAGTCGCCCGCCGCCCTGCTGGTAGACCGCGAGGTCGCCGTTCGGCACCGCCGTGCTCGCCAACGCCGCCTTGGCAGCGGCGGGAGACGTGCCCGGGTGCTTCTGCAGGAACAGCGCCGCCGCACCGGCGACGTGCGGGGTCGCCATGGAGGTGCCCGAGGCGGCCGTGTAGTGGTCGTCGACCGGGCTGCCCATGGCGGTCCCGGAGGCACGGCCGGCGACGATGCCGACGCCGGGGGCGGTGAGATCCGGCTTGATTCCATAGTTGACCAGCCGCGGCCCGTGCCCTGAGAAGTAGGCGAGTTTTTCGGCCCTGTCGACCGCGCCCACGGTCAGCGCCGCGTCGGCCGCGCCGGGCGCGTCGACCGAGCCCTCGCCGGATTGTCCGGAGTTGCCGGCGGCGATCACGAACAGGGTGCCGTGCTGCTCGGTGAGGGCGTTGACCGTCTGGCTGAGCGGGTCGGAGCCGTCGCTGAAGCCACCGCCGAGGCTCATGTTCACCACGTCCGCCCCCTGGGTGGCGGCCCACTCCATCCCGAGCATGATCGCCGAGAACGGGCAGCCCTCCTGGACGCACACCTTTCCGCTGAGCAGCTGCGCCTTCGGTGCCACACCGGTGTACTTGCCGCCGGAGGCCGCTCCGGTGCCGGCGATCGTCGACGCCACGTGGGTGCCGTGCCCGTGCCGGTCGCGCGGGTCGCCGCTGTCGGTGAAGTCCTGCGCGGCCAGCACCCTGCCCTTGAGATCCGGGTGATCCGCATCGACGCCGGTGTCCAGTACGGCCACGGTGACCCCGGTGCCGTCGTAGCCGGCGGCCCACGCCTCGGGCGCGCCGATCTGCCGTACGCTGTCGCTGAGCGTCACCTTGGCCATGCCGTCGAGCCACACCTTGTCGACGCCGGCCAGCATTCCGGTGCGGGCCAGCTTCATGTCTCCGGCCGCGCCCGAGGGCTGCGCGGAGCGCCACCAGCGCCCGCTGCGGTCGATGGTGGCGGCGACCGCGTTGATGCTCGACAGATGCGCCGTGGCCTTCGCGCCCGCTGGCGCGGAGAGGGTGCGGGGAGCCTTCGTTTTTTCGTAGCTGACGATCACCGGCACCGACTCGTGGTAGTCGTACTCGGCCAGCTTGGTGACGTTGAACAGCTCCCGGTCCAGCACCTCGGGAACCAACGGCGCGGCGTCGGACGGGATGATGTAGGTGTCGTCGCCGTAGGTGAGCGTCTCGAACGAGACGTCGCCGTCGCGGTCGGCCTCCTGGATGGTGAAGGCGGTCCGCCCGTCAGGCCCGGCCTGCACGGCAACCCGGTCGCCGGTGACGAGGGTGACGGTCTCCGTGGCGGACGGGTTGGCGACGGGTGTCAGGCCGGACGGGCGGTCAGGGCCCGCCGACGCGGCGGTGGGCACCGCCCCGGCTAGTGCGAGCGCCAGCACACCGGCCAGCGCGGGTCTGCGGAGATGCACGCTTCCTCCAGACGGATCTTCAAATTTCCTCGTAAACCTCCTGTGGGTGCGCGCCAAGGTCAAGGACTTATGATGATCGATAGTCACCGTTGTCGAGAAGTGATCAGGGGGGTCCGGGCCGTGCGACGTAACGAGCGGGTGCTGGACGAGGTGGGCGTCGGCGACAGCGCCGAGAAGGTCTACCGGTCGTTGCTGGCCAACCCCGGGGCGAGCGTGACCGAACTGCGGGCGTTGACCGGCTTCGGTCAGCGGAGGCTGCGCGGCGCGTTGTCCGAACTGGAGAGCAAGGCGATGGTCACCCGGCGCAGCGGCTCCCCGGCCCGCTACCAGTCGGTGCCCCCGGACGTCGTGGTCGAGGTCCTGGTCCGCTCCCGGGAGGAGGCGCTGCATCAGGTACGCCTCGACGCGAAGCGGCTCGCGGCGCTGCACCGCGTGCCGGCCGAGCAGGAACGGGTCACCGAGCTGATCGAGGTCGTGACCAGTCGTGAGGCGTACGCCGAACGCTGGAAGCAGCTGCAGCTGAGCGCGCGCCGCAGCCTGGACGTCTTCGTCCTGCCGCCGTTCGCGCAGCAGCGGCCCGACGATTCTGAGCCGCTGCAGGAGCGGCTGCTCGCCCGAGGCGTGCCATCCCGCGCGATCTACGACGAGGAGGCGCTGAAGCAACCCGGCGTGCTCGAGCACGCCCAGAGAATGGTTGCGCTCGGGGAGGAGGCGCGGGTCGTGAAGGGGCTGCCGATGAAGCTGTCCATGTCCGACCGCCACACCGCGCTGGTGCCGTTCGTCCAGTCGGACCCGATCAAGGCCGTGGACGCCGGCCTGGTGGTGCACGAGTGCGCCCTGCTCGACGCGCTCGTCGCACTCTGGGACATCTACTGGGAGCGCGGCGTGCAACTGCGGTTCAACGGCCAGGACCCGTCCGCCAGGTCCCGGGCGGCCGACGAGGACACGGTGTTGACCCTGATGGCCAGCGGCATGAAGGACGAGGCGATCGCCGCCCGACTGGGGGTGTCGGCGCAGACGGTGCGCCGCAGGATCTCCGAGATCCAGCGGCGCCTCGGCGTGAGCACGCGGTTCCAGGCCGGCGTCGCGCTGGGCCGGCAGGGCTGGCCGGTGAGGTAGCAGCCGGACCAGCAGGCCCGGGCCGGCAGGAACGGCGTCGACCGGGTGGTGTCATGGCGTGGAGGGTTTCGACGTCGCGGCTCCGCGAGGAGAGGCGTCGAGGATCTGAGCGAGAGCGGACGTGACGTCCTGGAGGCGGTCGTGGCCGACCGTGGCGCCCCAGCGGGCCTCCAGGTCCGCGAAGAATCTCGTGGCGACCTCGGCGGCCCGGGTGCCGCGGTCGGCGTAGACGACGACGCGGCCGCGGCCGTCGGTCGGGTCCGGGACACGCCGCACGTAGTCGCGTTGCTCCAGGTAGCCCACAAGCTCGCTCATCGCCTGCGGGGTCATCCCGGCTCGCCGGGCGAGGGTGGTGGGCCGGGTGCCGTCACAGTCGATGAACCGGAACACGTTGAGGTAGTGGGTGGGTCGCAGGTCGCCGTATCCGGTCTCGACGAGGTGGTGGTGAAGCTGGTCGAGGACCAGGTTGAACGCCTGACCGATGAGCTGCGGCAGGAACGGCTTGCCACTTGTAGATTGTTCGGACACCTTATAATCTCGCCTTCTAAGGCTACTTGAATACTTCCAGCCTAGCCGACCGCTAGCGCCCGGGCCGGCAGCTCGCCGCCGGTTGCCGTCCCCGCGACAGCGACGCCGGCTGCGGGATGCCTCTGACGCATCCCGACACTCACCGAACCGGAAGGGGCGTGGCCGTGAGATGGCGTAGGACCGCGAGGATGGTCGCCGGAACGACCCTCGTCCTGCTTGGCCTGTTATGGGTACTGCAGGGCGCCGACCTGGTACGGACAAGGCCGATCCTGTGCGTCGCCGACTGTCGCCCCGTCACGGGTGGGTCGCCCGGATGGCTGGCCGCCGGCGTGGTCACCGTGATTGTCGGCCTCGCTGTGGTGGGTGTCCTGCCACGGCGACGTCAGCGGTGTCGCGCATAGCTCGTCCACCGGCCACCGTTGATCGCGCGAAGACACCCAGGCCACTTCCAGCATCTCAGTCCCGACGTCAGCCGTCGCACCACATCCTGGAGGCCCCGTGCCCGGACAACCCGGTCCCACCATTTCCGAGTGGGACGACCAACAGACCGTACGGCAGATGGTGTCCGCCCACCTGCCGGACATCCACGTCACGTCGGTGATCCCGCTCGGGGCGGGCCTGGACAACATTTCGTACGAGGTGAACGCCGAACTCGTGGTCCGGATCTCCAAAGACCCCGACTCTGACGAGCGCACCGCCCGCGCGACCCGTGAATTCCAACTGCTACAGGTGGTCGCACCCGCATCACCGCTACCGGTGCCCCAACCATCGCTCGCGGCGGCCGAGCTCGGCGTTCTGGCGTACCCCAAACTGCGCGGTCGCCCGCTCCTGTCGATTCCCGAGGCATCGCGCCCGGCGCTGATCCCGTCAGCCGCGCCCGCCCTGGGTGACCTTCTCCGCGCCCTTCACGCCATCCCCGCCGACCGCGTGGCCGGGCTGGTCGACATCGACGACACGCCGCTGACCGAGTGGCACCGCGACGCCGAGGAGTTCCACTCGATTGTCGCCGGGCACATTCCACCTCGACATCGGCCAGCCGTCGACGCCTTCTTCCGGTCCACCCCGCCGCCAGCACCGCACACCTCGGTGTTCACCCACAATGATCTCGGCATCGAACATGTCCTCGTCGACCCCGACAAAGGTGAGGTCACCGGCATCATCGACTGGGGGGACGCCGCCATCGCCGACCCTGCCTACGACTTCGGCCTGATCTGTCGCGACCTCGGCCCACACGCACTCGACCTCGCCCTGGCCAGGTACGACGCACCCGAGCCCGACCGCGAGGGCCTGCACGACCGAGCGGTCTTCTACGCCCGGTGCACGCTGTTCGAGGACATGACGTACGGAGTCGACACCGGGCAGGACGCGTACGTGAGCAAGAGCCTGGAGGCGATGACATGGCTGTTCCCCTGATCAGCGCCGCGACATCGAGCCCCTCTGCGGATCGGTAGAAAGGGAGACCCGGTCTACAGGTTGTGCAGCGTCGCCCTTGCCAACTCCCCGGCCCCGGTTCCGGCCTGCGCGAGGATCGTGCCGTCGGGCGCCCATACCGCCGAGCCGCCTGCCGCCCGGTCGAAGCCCCCGCCGGTCGACCCGGCGAAACTCGCCGTGACGACCCACACCTTGCGGGCGGCGGTGATGCGCTGAGCCCGCTCGACCGGCACGTGGGCGTCCCGGGCGTGGTCGAGGACAGCGGCGACGTAGACGTCCATGCCCAGCGCCGCGGTGGCCGCGTCGTGCTCCGGGAACCGGGTGTCCCGGCAGATCGCCAGGCCCAGCCGCCAGCCGTCCACGTCGAGTACCGCCGGTCCGTCGCCGGGGCTGAACCGCTCCTCGGACTGGTGCACATGCACCTTCCGATATGCCACGCGCGCGCCGCCCCCGTCGACGGCGAGCATCGCGATGTGTTCACGGCCCGCCTCGCCCTGGACCGGGGCGCCCACCAACGCCGTCGACCCCGCTTCGGCGCAGGCCTCGACGATCGGCGCCAGCCGCGGGTCGTCGGCGGCGACAGCGGGGGCGTCCAGCTCGTATCCGGTCAGCGACAGCTCGGGGAAGACCACCACCCGCGCCCGCGCGGACCGGACCACGTCGGCGTGCCCGGCCGCGTTCGCGACGATGTCGTACGCGATGGTCCGCGGTTGAGCAACGGCGATGACCAACGGCTGACGTCGCACGAGCGCTCCTCCGACCGCGAAGCCTGTCACGCGCGTACCCGGTTGCCACACCGGCCGCGACGGGGCACAGCCTGGTTCAGGGCCGGATCCGTCCCGGCGGCGGGCTCGGCAGACAATTCATTTCGCCCACCTTCGCGGAACGGCATCTCGATGACGTCGTCAGGGTCGCGGAAGCCGTTTGCTAAAGGACGTCTCGTAACTCGGTGAAGGCGTTGCCCGGCAACGGTTCTGGTGTCACCCCGCGAGGATGATGTTGTGGAGGTGGGCGATGCCGGAGGCGGTGTCGGTCAATGTGTGGGCGGCGCGGCGGTAGTCGCGCAGGATCTTGAAGCACTTCATGCGGGCCAGTGCGTGTTCGACCTGCGCTCGGATGGTGCGGTGTTGCTTGTTCAGGTCCGCTTTCCAGGCGGGTAGTTCACTGCCGTCGGTGGGCTTGCGGTACGGGATGATCACGTCGGGGTTGCCGCGGTAGGCGCCGTCGGCCATGACGGGTCGTCCGGCCAGCTTCCGGTCGATGCCGCTGGTGCGGTAGACGATGGTGTCGTTGCGGTTTCCTGGTTGCGGGTCGCCGAGGGCGACGACGAGGCGGGTGTGGGCGTCGATGGCGATCTGCAGGTTCGTGCTGTAGCGGTAGTTCTTGCTCGGGGCGGCCAGGCGGTGGTCCCGGGTCGGGATGAGGGTGCCGTCGACGATGGTGATCTGGTCGACCCGACGTCGGCGTCCCGGTGCCAGAGCGAGCAGGGGGCCGACGGTGTCGATGACCCGGTGCGCGGCAGAGTGCGACACCCCGAACAGTGGGCCGATCTGCCGCATGGTCAGGTTCGTGCGCCAGTACGCGGCGACCAGCAACACCCGGTCGGCGAGGTCGAGAGACCATTGCCGGCCTGGTCGACCGTCTGCGATGGCGTCACCGCCGCGCTCGGCGACCAGTCTGACCAGCCTGCGGAACTGGGCGGGCTGCAGCCCGGTGAACGGAAAGATCCACTCCGGGCGGGCCGCCGAGATCACCTGCACCCCGACATGATCCACCATGGACCGGTCACCGAGTTACGAGACGTCCCTTAGCGGCACGTCAGGTGCCCCCAGGTCATTTCGCTCAAGCTCGTCGAGCAGCGATGCCGCTTGTTCCAATTGTCCTTCATGGAACACCGGGATACCGTGGCGATGCAATTCCTCCGCGGCCACGCCGCGCCCGGACACCGTACGACCGGCGAAGGACCCGTCGTAGACCTTGCTGCTTCCACACGTCGGGCTCCCGTCGACCAGGACAGCGAGCGCGACTTTGGCCTCGACGGCTCGGTGCAGCGCCCGACGCGCCGCCAGCCGAAACAGGTCGGTCACGTCTCGACCATCCACCTCCCGGACGTGCGCGGCGCCGTCGAGGACACCGGCTGCGGTGCCGCCCACAATTTCTGCTGCTGGACGTGGAACCGGGAATCCGACCGCTAGCTCAGGGCAGAAGTGCACCAATCGACCCTCGGCTGCCCACTTATCCCAAATCGGCGAGCAGACGGGCACGGAAGTCTCGTTGAATCGGATCGGACGACCCGCCAGACATCCACTCACCAACACCTTGAGCATGCGCACGACCGTATCGAATCCAGGTCGACCCCGACCAAACAGGGCTGGCTGCACCGCCGGCAGGCGGTACGGGTCGGGCAACGCCAGGGTGACGGTCGCTGGACGAGGTGACGGTGGGTCTCGCCAGGCCAGTCGGGGCGACGTGTCGTCCGTGTCGTCGTCCATGCTGCTTCGAGAAAACGGGATGGGCCGGACGTTCCCCGGCCCATCCTCTCGGCCGTCACTGTCGGGTTGGCCTGGCCCGACCTCAGCCCTGGCAGCCAGGCAGCGCCGGGCGCGAATACAGAGAAGAACGCATCCGACGGTCGCCACACCGGCCAGCACCGCGCTGCCGGCCGCCTCGATGGTCCCAGCGCTCCGCCCCGCGGGCCGGCGTCTCACCAGCACCGCGAACGTTCGTGGTCAGGGCGCCAGCGTCGCGAACACCACGATGTTGTCCTTGTACGACTTCGCTGCCTTGTCGTAGTCGCCACCGCAGGTGATCACGCGGAGCTGCGCCTTGCCGGTGTGGCCGTAGACCAGGTTCAGCGGGAGCTTCTTCTTCGGGTAGCGGGCCACCCCGTCGACGACAAAGCGGGCCTTCTTGCCGTCTTTGCGGGGCACCTCGATGATGTCTCCGGGTTTCAGCGCGCCGAGGCGGTAGAAGACCGCCCGACCCGTGGCGCGTGAGTCGACGTGGCCCACCACCACCGCGGTCCCGACCTCGCCGGGACTTGGTCCCAGCTTGTACCACCCGGTCGTCTTTGCCTGGTCCAGCGGTGGGACCGCGATCTGCTGGTTCCGGTCCAGCCCGAGCGGAACCGTCGGCGCGTCGACACCGATCCGCGGGATCCTGATGCGGGTGGGCTGCGATCGCGGCATCCCGGCCACCGTCGGTGCGGGAGACGGGCGGGTCGCGGTGGACCCGAGATCGGCTTCGAGGCGGCCGCGAGCACTGTGCGCCTCGCCCTGGGTCGTCCCGGTGGCCGGCGACGCGTTGGCTTCGCTCGGCGTCGGCTCTGGTGTGATGGGTTCGTCCGCCAGCGGTGAAAGCAGGGACTGCGGTGCGGCGGCGGGGTCGGGCTGCGGCGGCCCGACCGGATCAGGAGCCGTGGCCGCGAACGTGATCAGTCCTGCTCCGGTGAGCGTGATGAGGACGACCAGGACGAGGCCAGCGGCCCGCCACGGGAAACCGTGGCGGGCGCTCCTGGCCGCCCTAGGCGACAGTGCCATTGGCGGACCGCCGACGCAGCAGTGCGATGCCGCCGAGCACACCAACGCCCATCATGCCGGCACCGGTCGCCGTCAGAGCACCGGTGTTGGTGTCGGAGAGCGCGCCACCGTCACCGGCGGCGACGCCGGCCGTCCTCGGCAACACCCAGGCTCCGTCCGGACCCGCGTACGCGCCGCTGTTGCCGGCAGTCTGGCCCACCGGCGAACCAGCCTTGCCGATACCGGCCTCGACCATCCCGAGAAGGTCGGCGAGCAGATCGGTCTCGACATCCACATCCACGTCGAGGTCGCGGATGCAGACGACGATGTTGTTCGGCTGGGTTCTGTTGTCGTTCGTCGCTGACTGCGCTGCGGACAGGTTGAAGGTGACGATGCTGTTCGTGATGGTGTTGTCCTTGATGATCTGGGTGATGTTCTGCTCGTTGATCTGCTTGTTGGTAGCGCAGGTGACCCCGTTGCCCTTCTTGTCGTGCAGGGTGAAGGTCTTCGGCTTGTCGTCTGACTTCTTCTTCGCCTGCCCCTGGTTCGAGGTCGTGGGCGCCTTGGGACCTTCGTCGGTCGCGGCGAGCGCGGTAGCGGGCGCAGCGATCAGCAGGGCGGCGCTGCCCAGCACCACCCCGCCGGCGAGCTTGGTCAAAAACCTCATCGACATGTTCCTCACTCCCATCTGATCGGCTCAGGAGGACGAGCCATGACGAACGTTAGGCCGGTTCATGTGAAACAAGAGGAGTTTTCCGGGTTTCGCAACATGTAGCACCTGGGGTGCTATAAGTAGTTGGTTCACATCTCCTGGGGTGTAAGGGCCGTTCTGTCCGCCTGGGTCCGATAGGGGCCAGATGCTGCCGGATGGCGCTGCCGCCTGCGCGGCTCGCGGCGCCACCCACGCACTGGGGTATGCCGCCGTCACTCCGGCCGACGGCTTGATCCAGGCCCGCCCACTCGGGCTGCGGATGATGAGCCGTTGATCTTCCTGCCCGCGTCGTGCGTCCATCCGGCCTGCCCGGCCGTCGGGGTAGGGCTGCCCCCACCCCCCACCAGGAGGCTCACGGGATCGACCCGCCCCGGCGCGCTCCATACCGTTCGAGACATGAGATCCAGGGAAGACGTCACCGGCATCGCGGCGCACGTCGCGGTGTGGAGTGCCCGTCACCGCGCGCTCGCCATACTCGGCTGGCTGGTCTTCGTCGTCGGTGTCACCGTCCTGAGTGGACAGGTCGGCATCGTCAAGGCGACCGACAGCGACTTCGGCCTCGGCGAGTCCGGCCACGCCGACCGTATCGTCGAACAGGCCGGCTTCCCCGCAGAGCATGCCGGGGAAATGGTTGTCGTCAGCTCGCGCACGTCGACGGTGGACGGTCCGGAGGGGCGGGCCGCCATCGCCGAGGTCACCGCCGCCGTGCAGGCCACCGGCGCCACCGACGCGATGAACCCGCCGGTGATCTCCGAGGACGGGAAGTCGGCGCTGCTCACCTTCGCCATGCACGGCGACCCGGAGACCGCCAAGGACCGAGTCGGACCGGTCCTCGACGCCGTCGCCGCGGTCCAGCGGGCGCACCCGCAGCTGTACATCGCGCAGGCCGGCGACGCCAGCAGCGACAAACTCGTCGGCGACGACCTCGACGCCGGCCTGACCAGGCTGTCGATGCTCTCCATCCCGGTCACCCTCGGCATCCTGTTCGTCGCCTTCGGCGCGGTCGCCGCCGCGTTGCTGCCGGTCGGGCTCGCCATCACCGCCGTCGTCGCCGCGATCGGCCTGCTCGGCTTCACCAGCCACCTGGCGCCGACGGTCGACACCACCACGCACGTCATGCTGCTCGTCGGGCTGGCCGTCGGCGTCGACTACTGCCTGTTCTACATCCGCCGGGAGCGCGACGAACGCCGGAACGGCTCGGATCCGCAGCGCGCGCTGCTCATCGCCGCGCAGACCTCCGGCCGGTCGGTCTGGATCTCCGGGCTGACCGTCATCGTCGCCATGGCCGGCATGTTCCTCACCCGTGACACCACCTTCGTCAGCTTCGCCGTCGGCACCATCCTCGTCATCGCGACCGCGGTGCTCGGCTCGCTGACGGTCCTGCCGGCGCTGCTGTCCGCGCTCGGCGACCGCGTCGATTCGGGCCGGATCCCCGTCCTGTACCGCACCCGTTCCGACGGCCGGGTGTGGGGCACAGTTCTGCGGCTCGTCCTGCGCCGCCCGCTGGTCTCGGCGGTGCTCGCCGCCGTGGCACTCGGCGCGCTCGCCGCACCCGCACTGGACCTGCGTACGAAGGGGGAAGGCGTCGAGGACCTGTCGCCGAGCGCACCGATCGCGCAGGCGTTCATGGCGATCCAGACGGCGTTCCCAGGCGGCGCCGCCCCGGCCGAGGTCGTGGTCAAGGCCCCGCACCTCACGGGGCCGGCCTGGGACGGCGCGCTGGCGGCGTTCAAGGAGCAGGCGTTGGCGACCGGCCGGTTGCACGAGCCGATCACGGTCGAGGTCAACCCCGCCGGTACGGTCGCCGTCGTCAGCGTCGGGCTGTCCGGCTCCGGCGGGGACCGCACCTCCGAGGAGGCCCTGGCGACCCTGCGCGGCACCGTGCTGCCGGCGACGCTCGGCCGGCTGCCCGACGCCTGGGTCGGCGTCACCGGCGCCACCGCCACCTCCCAGGATTTCAACGACCAGCTCGCGAAGTCCCTGCCGCTGGTCTTCGGGTTCGTTCTCGGCCTGGCCTTCCTGCTCCTGCTGGTGTCGTTCCGGTCCGTCGTCGTGGCCGTCACCGGCGTGCTGCTCAACCTGCTGTCCGTCGCCGCGGCCTACGGCATGCTGGTCTACGTCTTCCAGTACGGTCACTTCGAGTCGCTGCTCGACTTCCGCGCCACCGACGGCATCACCAACTGGATGCCGCTGTTCCTGTTCGTCATCCTGTTCGGGCTGTCGATGGACTACCACGTCTTCGTCGTCAGCCGGATCCGGGAGGGCCACGACCGAGGACTACCGACCCGGCTGGCGGTCACCGAGGGGATCACCCGCACGGCCGGGGTCATCACCAGCGCGGCGACGGTGATGGTGGCCGTGTTCGCGCTCTTCGCCACGCTGCCGATGGCCGCTCCCAAGCAGCTCGGCGTCGGGCTCGCCGCAGCCGTGCTGCTCGACGCGACGATCGTCCGCGCGGTACTGCTGCCGGCGGTCATGGCCCTGCTCGGCGAGAAGAACTGGTGGCTGCCCCGGTGGCTGGAATGGCTCCCGCGCGTGTCGCACGACCTACCCGCGACCCCACAGCAGGAGCGCACGCTGGCGACGACGGGGGCTTGAGCCCGCCCGCCGAACCCGGCCCTACCCGTCCTCGGGTAGGGCCGGTTGACGACACCTGGTCGGCCGCCGCGGGGTCAGGCCGCCTCCAGCTCCCGCTTCAACCGGCGCAGGGTCTCCCGCATGCCGTTCCGGTTCACGGTCGGGCGGTCGCCCGACGCCCTGCCGGTGAAGATCCGGCCGAGAACGTGGGCCACCCGGTTGCGCCGGTCCTGCCAGTATTCGGTCACCTGGGTGCCGCCGTCGGTCTCGCTGAACCGGTAGCCCCAGCGGGCCACCGGCTGGCCGAAGGTGGTGACGTCGAAGGCGAACTCGCTGCCCGGCGTCGCGGTGACGACCCGGCAGGTGGTGAACCACAGCAACGGGCCCCGACGGTTCCAGCCGACGAACCGTCGCGGCTGCCCGCTGTCGCGCCGGGTGACCCAGACCGCGACGCACTCCGGGCTCCACCTGGCCATCCGCCGTACGTCGGCGACGGCCGTGTAGACCGTCCCGGCCGGTGCCGCGACGGTGATCTGTTCGGCGACTTCCGGACCGTTCCCGGCTGCCTGCGCAGTCATGCCGCAACCATAGACGTCATTCGTTCCTCCACGGGAGGTGGTCGGGCAGGTCGCTGCTGACCCGCCCGGGGAAGGCCGGAGCGCGTCGCTGCCGGAAGGAGTCGAAGCCCTCCCTCGCGTCCGCGCTGGCCAGAGCCTCCGCGGAGAGTCGGGAGTCCAGCCGGTGCGCCGGGTACGGCGAGTCCAGCGCGCTGGTCCGGTACAGCATCTGCCGGATGACCGCCACGGAGACCGGCGCGGTGGTGGCGATGATGGTCCGCGCGAGCTGGTACGCCTTGTCGAGCAGGTGCTCCGGCTCGTGGACGCTGTGCACCAGGCCGGCCGAGAGCGCCTCGGCGGCGTCGAACGCCCGCCCGCTGATCATCCAGTCGAGCGCGCAGCCCATCCCGACCAGCCGCGGGAGGAACCAGGTGGACGCGCCTTCGGCGTAGATGCCGCGCCGGCTGAAGACGTACCCGAAGCGCGCGTCGGTGGCGGCGAGCCGGTAGTCGGCCGGCAGGATGATGGTGGCCCCCGCGCCGACGGCCGCGCCCCGGATCGCGGCGATGACCGGCTTGTTCATCGCGAAGATCCGCATCGAGCACCGCCCCGCCGGTTCCGCCCACTCGGCCTCGGGGTCGTCGGGGGTGTCGAACTCCGTCACGGACATGTCCAACCCGGCGCAGAAGTGCTCACCCGTACCCGTGAGGACGACGACCCGGACGTCGTCGTCGCGGTCGGCGCGGTCGAACGCGTGCGCGAGTTCGTCGGCCATCCGCAGGGTGTAGCCGTTGCGCTCCTCGGGACGGTTGAGCGAGACCGTGGCGATCCGGTCCGAAACGGAGTAAATGATCTCGCTGTACGTGTCCACGCCGGCACCCTAGAGCAAGGTCAACGCTGGCGGCAATGCTCGACGGGTCGGCTGTTCGGTCACCGACGACGGTCCTGAGTAGACCATTGATCGGTTGGTGCCGTTCGGGCAGACTTCCGCCGTGTCCTCCAGTGTCTTCGATATCTACCGCCGCCATCTCGGCGAGGGGCTGGGTCGGGTCGCCGCCATGCTCCACACACCACTGGAGGTCGGCGCCACGGGCACCGTGGTGCACACCGCGGACGGTCGTCAACTGCTGAACTGCGCCGGCTACGGCGTGTTCTTCGTCGGCGCCGGGAATCGGGTCGTGCTCGCGGCGGTGCGCGACCAGCTCGAACGGCAGGCGTTGTCCACCCGGGTGCTGCTGAACGAGCCCGCCGCCCTGGCCGCCGAGGCGTTGACCTCGGTGGCGCCCGAGGGCCTGGTCAAGGTGCACTTCTCCAACTCCGGCGCGGAGGCGGTGGAGACCGCGATCAAGATCGCCCGGGCGAACGGGCGGCACCGGCTGGTCTCCATGCACAGCGGATACCACGGCAAGACGGTCGGCGCGCTGTCGCTCACCGCGCGGTCGCTCTATCAGGACCCGTTCCGCCCGCTGCTGCCCGAGGTCACCCACGTCAGGTTCGGCGACCTGGACGAACTCGCCGCCGTCGTCGACCGTGACGTCTGCGTGGTCGTCGAACCGGTGCAGAGCGAGGGCGGGGTGATCATCCCCCAGCCCGGCTATCTCAAGGCGGTCGAGGCGCTGTGCCGCGATCGGGGGGCGATGCTCGTCCTGGACGAGGTGATGACCGGGCTGGGGCGGCTCGGAACCTGGTGGGCGGCGGACCGCGACGGCGTACGGCCGGACGTCCTGCTGGTCGGCAAGGCGCTCAGCGGCGGGCTGGTGCCGGTCGCGGCGACCCTGGCGACCGAGGAGGCGTTCGCCCCGTTCGACAAGGACCCCTACCTGCACACGTCCACGTTCTCCGCGAACCCCCTCGCCATGGCCGCCGTCCGCGCGACGGTCGAGGTGATCAGGGAGGAGAAGCTGGTGGAGCGGGCGGCCGACCTGGGCGCGCGGCTACTTGCGGCGATCACCGAGACGGTGCGGCCGATCGGGCACCTGCTGGCCGACGTACGCGGCGCCGGGCTGCTCATCGGAGTGGAGTTCCGCTCCGGAATGCACGCCGCGGAGTTCCTGATGGACCTGCTCGACAACGACGTGGTCGTCAACCACTCGATGAACGCGCACCCGGTGCTGCGGCTCACCCCACCCGCCACGATGACTCCCGACGAGGAAGAACGGCTGGTCGCCTCGTTCGAGCGGGCCTGCGCCGCCCTGGCCGCGCGGTTCCCCGCCACCGGAAGCGACTTCCCCGCATGACGCGACGTACCGTCCTGGTCACCGGGGCCAGCGGCGTCGTGGGCACCGCCGTACTGGCCGAACTCTCCGGGTACGACGTGGTCGCCGCCGCCTACCGACGCCTGCCGGGCGGCTCGAACCGGGTGGTCCGGCTGGACCTGCACGCCCCCTCGCTCGGGCTCGACCGCCGCGCCTACCGCGAGCTGTGCGCCGAGGTCGACGCGGTGGTCCACTCGGCCGCCATCGTCAACTTCTCCGCCGACCAGGCGGAGGTGGACCGGCTCAACATCGAGGGCCTCGGCCGGGTCGTCGAGTTCGCCGCCGAGGCGGACGCGACGCTGGTCCACGTCAGCACCGCCTACGTGTCCCGGTACGGCCGGGCCGGTGGCGGCGGCAGGCTGGGCACCGAGAAGGTGGCCGCGCGGACCGACGAGTACGTCACGTCGAAGTACCTCGGCGAGCAGACGGTCCGCGACAGCGGCATCGACGCGGTGATCGTCCGGCCGGCGATCGTCATCGGCGACTCCCGTACCGGCGTCATCCGCCAGCACCAGGGAGTGCACCAGCTCGCCGAGTACCTGGTGACCGGCAAGCTGCCGTTCATCCCGGCGCATCCCGGCACGTTCTTCGACCTCGTCCCCCAGGACATGGTCGCGCAGGGGATCCGCGCGGTACTCGACGCCGACCTCCGCAAGGGCGACTACTGGCTGACCGCCGGACCCGCCGGCATCCCGGTGGAGCGCTACCTCGAACTGGTGACGGAAACCGCCCGCGAGTGCGGCATGGACATCCCCGACGGTCGGATCGCGGATCCGTCCATCGTGGACCGACTGGTCCGGCCGGCGTTCGCGGACGTCCTTCCTCCCGAGGACCTGGCGCGGCTGGACGGCGTGGTGGCCGTCTGCGGGCTGGTCATCATCCCCGAACTGCTGCCGACGTCGTTCGGCACGATTCCCGGCGGACCGGACGCGATGACCCCGGCGCAGGCCGAGGACGCGTGGCGGGTCAGCCTGCGTCACCTGATCCGGGGGTTGCAGCAGTGATCGTCAACCCGAGCTGAGGAGGCCACCCGCGATGGAGTGCTCCGTCATCGTGCACGCTCTGCTGCCCAGGGCAGACGCCAAGGAGTCGTTCGACCGGTTGGCCGACTTCGCCGCGTATCCGGAGTTCACCGACACCGTACGGACGGTCGGGGTGACCCGGGTCAGCCCGACCGAGGTGGAGTCGACGTGGGAGGTGAACTTCCGCCGGGGCATCCTCGTCTGGACCGAACGCGACCAGATCGACCCGGTCAACCGCCGCATCGACTTCGAACAGACCAAGGGCGACTTCGCGACGTTCACCGGCTCGTGGCTGGTCGTCGAGGCCGACGAGGGGGTGCGGGTCGAGTTCGACAGCCGGTTCGACCTGGGCATCGCCTCCCTGGCGAGCCTGATCGACCCGGTGGCGTGCGCGGCGATGCGCGACTCGATCCGGGACATCCTGCGCGGGCTGTTCGGCGCCGACATCGAGGTCACCGTGGTGGAGGCCGCCCCGCTCGGCTGAGCGACCGCGGGCCGTCCTCCAGCCGCCCGATCGGCTGGAGGACGGCCCGCTTTCCCTACAGGCCGGGGCGGGCTCCTAGTCGAGCAGGTCGAAGAAGTCGTCCTTCGCCGCGTCGACCTTGTCCGACTCGGTGTCGACCAGCGACAGCAGCTGGTTCAGGGCGTCGGCGAGCCGCTTGCGCGCCACACCGTCCATCGTCAGGTTGGCCAGGCTGGACTCCAGCCGGGTCAGCTCCTCCAGCACCCCGAGCGCGGTGGACGCCTGCTCGGGTAGCAGCTCACCGCGTAGGTAGCCGACCAGTTCCCGCACGTTCGGGTAGTCCAACACCAGGGTCGCTGGCAGGGTCAGCCCGGTCGCGGTGGCGAGCCGGTTGCGCAGCTCGACCGCCGTCAGCGAGTCGAATCCGAGCTCGGGCAGGCTCCGGTTGCCGTCCAGGTCGGCGGCGGAGGTGTGGCCGAGCACCCTGGCTGCCTCGGCGAGCACCATCTCACGCAGCACCCGGTCCTGTTCGGCGGGAGCGAGCCCGGGCAGGGTCCTGGCGAGGTCCGTGCCTCCCGCCCGGGTGCCGCCGGCCGGGCCGGGCGCGCCACCCGCTACCGCGTCGACCGACGCGGTGGCCCGCGCCCCCGGGCCGGCGACGTCCGCGCCGGCCGGGCGGTCCGTGGCCATCAGGTCGTGCAGCACCGGCGGCACCGACCGCCGGTCGTGCCCGTCGAGCAGGGCGCTGTCCACGTCGACGAGGACCGGCGTCGCCGCGTCCGAGTCGAGCGCCCGTTCCAGCAGGGCCAGCCCGCGCCCCGGCGGCAACGGCGTCAGCCCGATCCCGCGCATGCGCCGCAGGCCGGTGTCGCTGACCTGCTCGGCCATCCCGTCCGGCAGCTCCCACAGGCCCCACGCCAGCGACTGCCCCGGCAGCCCCTGCGCGCGCCGCTGCTCGGCGAGGGCGTCGAGGTAGGCGTTGGCGGCGGCGTAACCCGACTGCCCGGGCGAGCCGAACAGGCCGGCCGCGGAGGAGAAGAGCACGAACGCGGCCAGGTCGTACTCGCGGGTCTGCTCGTGCAGCTGCCGTGCGCCGTCCGCCTTCGGCCGCAGCACTCCGGCCACCCGCTGCGGGGTCTGCGACTCGACGACCCCGTCGTCCAGCACACCGGCCAGGTGCAGCACGGCGGTGAGCGGATGCTCGGCGGGGACGGACCTCAGCAGGTCGGCCAGGGCCGCCGGGTCGGCGACGTCGCAGGCGACGACGCGCACCGACTCCGCGCCGAGCGCGGACAGCTCGCCGACCAGGTCGGCGGCGCCGGGGGCGTCGGATCCACGCCGGGACGTGAGCACCAGGTGCCGCACCCCGCGCCGCTCGACCAGGTGCCGTGCCACGAGACGGCCGATGGCGCCGGTCGCGCCGGTGACGAGGACGGTGCCCTGCGGGGCCCACGGCCGTGGTCCGACGCGGGTGACGGCCCCGGGCTCAGTGGGGACCCAGGTCTCCGGGACGAGGCTGTCGGCGGCCGACGGGTGCAGCCGAGGCACCAGCAGTCCGCCGGCACGGACGGCGACCTGCGGTTCTCCGGCGGCACCGGCCGCGGCGAGCGCCTGCCGCGACGCCGGGTCGTCGTCCAGATCGATCAGCGCGAACCGGCCGGGGTGCTCGGACTGCGCCGACCGCAGCAGCCCCCACGCCGCCGCCTGCGCGAGGTCCCGGGAGCGGTCGCCGACGGCCCGCCGGGTCACCACCGCCAACCGGGCGGCGCCGTACCGCGGGTCGGCCAGCCAGCGGTGTGCCAGGTCGAGCGCGGCGGCGACGGTGGGGTGCGGGTCGTCACCGCCCGGCGGCAGTTCGGTGAAGACGAGGTCGGGAACCTGGTCGCTGGCCGTCAACTCGTCGAGCCAGACCACCGGCTGGTCGGACCGGACCGGCGCGGCCGGCACCCAGCGCAGCTCGTACCCGCCGCCCGCCCCGGACGGCCCGGGGGCGAGCCGGTCGGGGGTGATCGGCCGCAGCGCGACGTGCCGGACAGAGGCGACCGGCGCACCGGACGGGTCGGCGAGGACGACGTCGACACCGTCGCCGTCGCGGGTCAGCCGGACCCGCAGCGCCGTGGCGCCTCGGGCGTGCATCTGTAGGCCCGTCCAGGAGAACGGCAGCGCGATCCCGCCGTCCGCCCCGGCGTCGCCGAGCAGGCCGAGGGCGTGCAGCGAAGCGTCGAGCAGCGCCGGGTGCAGCAGGAAACCCTCGGTCGCGCCGGCGGCCTCGGCGGGCAGCGTCACGTCGGCGAAGATCTCGTCGCCCCGCTTCCACGCCCGGCCGACGCCCTGGAACACCGGGCCGTAGTCGTAGCCACCGGCGCGCAGGCGGTCGTAGAAGCCGTCCGTGTCCAACGGCGCCGCGCCCGGCGGCGGCCACAGCCTCAACCGGGTGGCGTCGCTGGTCCGCACCGGGGCGACGGTTCCCGTCGCGTGCGGCGTCCACGTTCCGCCGGGCGGGCGCGCGTGGATGGTCAGCGGGCGGGTCGGGTCGCCGTCCGTCCCGGCGACGACCACCCGGGTCTGGACGGCGCCGGCCTCGGGGAGCACCAGCGGCGCCTGCAGGAGGAGCTCCACCACCTCGGGGCAGCCGGCGTGCGCGCCCGCGCGCGCCGCCAGCTCCGCCAGCAGCGCGCCCGGTACGACGACCGTCCCGCCCACGCGGTGCTGGGCGAGCCACGGCTGGGCGGCGATCGACAGTTCGCCGGTCAGCAGCACTCCGGCGTCCGGCGTCTCGACCGGCTCCCCGAGCAGCGGCCGGGTCGGTTGGGGCAACCAGTACCGCCGGTGCTGGAACGGATAGGTGGGCAGCTCCGCGGGCGGGCCGTCCCCTCCGACCAGCGCGGGCCAGTCGACGTCCACGCCGTGGGCGAACAGGCGGGCCACCGCGTCCCAGGCGGAGTCCCGTTCGTCGCGCCCGCCGCGCAGCAGCGGCACGGCGATCGTCGGGTCACCCGTGTCGGCGTCCAGGTCGCCGACGGAGTCGAGGACCATGGCCGACAGCACGCCGCCGGGCCCGACCTCCAGAAACCGGCTCACCCCCTGCTCGCGTAGCCGGCGTACGCTCTGCGCGAACCGCACCGGTTGCCGCGCGTGCCGGCTCCAGTGCCCCGGTGTGATCATGTCCACCGGCAGGCCCGTCTCGTTGGAGACCAGCGGGATCTCCGGCGCCCGGTGGGTGAGGTCCGCCTCCAGCTTGGCGAGGTCCGCGAGCATCGGCTCCATCAACGGGGAGTGGAACGCGTGGCTGACGCGTAGCCGGGTGGTCCTGCGGCCTCGTGCGGCGAACGCGTCGGCGACGGTCCGCACCGCGTCCTGCGGGCCGGCGACGACGACCGACGTCGGGCCGTTGACGGCGGCGAGCCCGACCTGGGCCGCGGGGTCGGCGATCAGTGGCTCGACCTCCTGCGGGGTGGCCTGGATCGCGGCCATCGCGCCGCCGGCGGGCAGCGCCTGCATCAGCCGTCCGCGGGCGACGACGAGGCGGGCGGCGTCGTCCAGCGAGAGCGCGCCGGCCACGTGGGCGGCGGTGATCTCCCCGATCGAGTGGCCGAGGACGAAGTCCGGCCGGAGGCCCCAGTGTCGCAGCAGCCGGTACAGCGCCACCTCCACGGCGAACAGCGCCGGCTGGGTGTACTCGGTCTGGTCCAGCAGGTCCGGGTCGCCGTCGATGACCGCGCGGATGGGACGGTCCAGGTGCCGGTCCAGTGCGGCGCAGACCTCGTCCAGGGCGGCGGCGAACCGCGGTTCGGCCGCGGCGAGTTCCCGCCCCATCCCGGGTCGCTGCGATCCCTGTCCAGGGAAGACCAGGGCCAGCCTGCCCTCGCTCGCCGTGCCGGTGACCACGGCCGGGGCGTCCTGCCCGGCGGCGAGCGCCGCGAGGGCGTCGCGGTCGAGGACGACGGCGCGCTGCTCGAACGCCGTACGCCGGGCTGCCGCGACCGCCGCCGCGCGGGTCGGCAGGTCGGGGTGGGCGTCGAGGAAGGCGTCGAGGCGGCGGGCATGTTCGCGCAGCGCGGGGACGGTCCGCGCGGAGAGCACCAGCGGCGCCGGCACCGCCGCGCTGTCGGCCGGGGCGGCGGGCTCGTCCTGCGGCGCCTCCTCGACGATGACGTGCGCGTTGGTGCCGCTGATCCCGAACGACGACACCGCGGCGCGGCGCGGCCGGGCGCCGGCCGGCCAGGGCTGCTCGTCGGTGAGCAGCCGCAGCGGGCCGGCGGACCAGTCCACGTACGGGGTGGGTTCGTCGACGTGCAGCGTGCGGGGCAGCCGGCCGTGCCGCAGCGCCAGCACCATCTTGATGACCCCGGCCACGCCGGCCGCCGCCTGGGTGTGTCCGATGTTCGACTTGACCGACCCGAGCCACAGCGGACGCTGCCGGCCGGAGCCGTACGCGGCGGTCAGCGCCTGAGCCTCGATCGGGTCGCCCAGCCGGGTGCCGGTGCCGTGTGCCTCCACCACGTCCACGTCGGGTGCGTCGAGTCCCGCGTCGGCGAGCGCGTCGGCGATCAGGCGTTGCTGGGACGGACCGTTGGGCGCGGTGAGGCCGTTGGACGCCCCGTCGGAGTTGACCGCGCTGCCCCGCAGCACCGCCAGGACGCGCCGGCCGTGCCGGCGTGCGTCGGCGAGCCGTTCGAGGACCAGCACACCGGCGCCCTCGGCCCAGCCGGTGCCGTCGGCGGACGCGGCGAACGACCGGCACCGCCCGTCCGGGGAGAGCCCGCCCTGGCGGCTGAACTCGGTGAACACCAACGGCGTCCCGATCACGGTGACCCCGCCGGCCAATGCGAGGTCGCACTCGCCGGTACGCAGCGAGCGGGCCGCCAGGTGCAGCGCGACCAGCGACGACGAGCAGGCGGTGTCGACCGACAGCGAGGGTCCCTCCAGGCCCAACGTGTACGACACGCGGCCGGAGACGATGCTGGACGCGTTGCCGGCCATCAGGAAGCCGGCGACCTCCGGCGGGATGGCGCCGAGGCGCGGGGCGTAGTCGCCGGCGATGACGCCGGCGTACACGCCGGTGCGGCTTCCGCGCAGCGTGCGCGGGTCGATGCCGGCGCGTTCCAGCGCCTCCCAGGATATCTCCAGCATCAGCCGCTGCTGCGGATCGGTGGCCAGTGCCTCGCGGGGCGACAGGCCGAAGAATCCGGCGTCGAAGTCGCCGGCGTCGTAGAGGAATCCGCCGTGGCGGGCGTAGGTGGAGCCGGGACGGTCGGGGTCGGGATGGAACACCTGCGGGTCCCAGCCCCGGTCGGTCGGGAACGGTCCGACGCCGTCGCGGCCGTCGGCCAGGAAGGTCCAGAATTCCTCGGGGGTGGCCGCCCCGCCGGGGAAACGGCAGGCCATCGCCACGATGGCGATCGGCTCGGGCCCACCCGACGGCGCGCCGTCCGGCTCGCCGGCCATCGGCGTGTCGACGCGGCGCCCCGGTCCCCGGTCCGCCTCCGGGCCGCCGACCTGTTCGGCCAGGTACCCGGCCAGGGCCGCCGGGTTGGGGTAGTCGAAGGCGAGGGTGCCGGAGAGTTGGAGCCCACTCGCCTCGGACAGCCGGTCGGCCAGTTCGAGCGCGGTCAGCGAGTCGAAGCCAAGGTCGGCGAAGGCGCCGTCGGCAGTGACGTCACCGCGCGGCCGACCGAGCACCTCGGCCGCCTCGGTACGTACGACATCCAACCACCACTGCGTCCTGGAGTCACCCATTCAGGCGGCCGCCTTCCGCGATCATCAACGTCGGTGCCGCGGTCACCCACCGGGCAGCGGTCATCCTCCATCGGTCACGGCGGCCAACACAATCGCCCGTACGGACTCCACAAAGGATCTATGGTCTTTGTCGATCGCCCTGTCTACGCTGTGCCGCATGATTCAGGCGAGATCGAGGTGAGCCGTTTCGTCGATGCCGTCGTCGGCACCGCCGGGCGGTCGCCGGGCGGCATGGTCACCGGCGCCCCCGGGAACCCGGTGCGGCGCAGCTGGGGGCAGTTGCACGAGGCGGCCCGGCGTACGGCGGCGGCACTGGTCGCCGGCGGGCTGGCCCCCCGCCAGGCCGTCGCGGTCCTGGCCGGTGACCCGGGGGAGGTCGCGCGCGTCGCCCAGGGGACGTGGCTGGCCGGCGGCAGCGTGACCATGCTGCACCAGCCGACCCCGCGGACCGACCTGTCCGTCTGGCGCGACGACACGCTGCGTGTCCTGCGCATGATCGACGCGCGTCTGGTGCTGGTGGGCGCCCCGTTCGAGGCGATGGCCGACGTGCTGCGCGCGCAGGGCGTCCCCCACCGGATGATCGGCGACCTGGACAGCGACCGGGAGTTCACCATCGTGCCCGCCGGCGAGGACGACACCGCGCTGCTCCAGTTGACCAGCGGCTCGACCGCCGAGCCGAAGGCGGTGCGGATCACCCACCGCAACATCCACGCCAACCTCGTCGACACCGCGGCCCACCTCGAGTGCGGCGACGACGACGTGCTGGTGAGCTGGCTGCCGCTCTTCCACGACATGGGCATGGTCGGCTGCCTATTGCTGCCCATGTTCACCGGCATCGACCTGGTCATGGTCACGCCCGCGGAGTTCCTCGGCCGTCCGATGGTGTGGGCGGAGCTGATGAGCCGGTACGGCGGCACGATCACCGCCGCCCCGAACTTCGCGTACGCGATCCTGACCCGGCAGCTCGCCCGCGCCGACGCCGGTTCGCTCGACCTGTCCCGGTTGAAGGCCCTGTGCAACGGCGCGGAGCCGATCGACCCGTCGACGGTGGAGGCGTTCGTCGCGGCCGGCGCCCGGTTCGGCCTGCGACCGGAGGCGGTGAACTGCTGCTACGGCGCGGCGGAGAGCGCCCTGGTCATCTCGCTGTCGGCGCTGTCGGATCCGATGCTCCTCGACACCGTCGACGCCCTGGAGCTGGAGAAGAACCGGCGGGCGGTACCGGCGGGCGACGACCACCCGAGCGCCTTGCGCCGGCTGCCCATGCTCGGCGCCGCCCACCCGAGCGTGACCGTGCGGGTCGTCGACGACTCCGGCGCCGAGCTGGGCGACCGTGAGGTCGGCCGGTTGCAGCTGCGCGGCGACTCGGTGACCCGGAGCTACCTCACCGAGGACGGTCCGGCCCCGGCTCTGGACGACGACGGCTGGTTGGACATCGGCGACGAGGGCTACCTGGTCGACGGTCAGATCGTGGTCTGCGGCCGCCGCAAGGACGTCGTCATCATGGGCGGTCGCAACATCTATCCCACCGACATCGAGCGCGCGGCCGCCGGCGTCGACGGCGTCCGGGACGGCAACGTCGCGGCGGTACGACTGCTGGCCGGCGACGGGGTGGCGCGGGAGTCGTTCGCGGTGCTGGTCGAGTCCCGCCTGGTCGGTGACCCGGCCGCCGAGAAGGCGCTGTCCGACGCGATCGCCAACCGGGTCCTCGCCGACGTCGACGCCCGTCCGGCGGAGGTCGTGGTGCTGCCGCCGGGCAGCCTTCCGAAGACACCGTCGGGCAAGCTGCGCCGCGCGGCGGCCCGCTCGCTCATCCCTCGCTGACCGTCCGCCTCCGGAGGAAGACTGTGCGATCCCTTGATCAGGCCCGTGCCCTCTGCGAGTCGTACCTGCCGGGGCTGCTCGACGGGTTGTCGAAGGTCCCGTTCGAGCAACGGGAAGCCTCCGGCGGCGACACGCTGCCGGTGTTCCGGGCCAGCGGCGGCCCGAGCCTGGTGATCCCGAAGGACTACGGCGGGCTCGGCGCGTCCCCGTTGGACGCGGTACGGGTCACCCGCGCGATCGGCGCCCACGCGCCGTCACTGGCGGTCGCGACCACGATGCACCACTTCTCCGTGGCGACGCTGTTCACCTTCGCCGAGAGCATCAAGAACTCCGGCATGGAGTGGGCCCTGCTGGAGGCGATCACCAGCCGCAACCTGCTGGTCTCCTCGGCCTTCGCCGAGGGCCGCCCGGCCCAGGGCATCCTCTCCCCCACGATGACGGCGACGCCGGTGGACGGCGGCTACCGGATCAACGGGTCGAAGAAACCGTGCAGCCTGAGCCACTCGATGGACCTGCTGACGGCCAGCGTGGCGGTGCCCGCACCGGGCGGCGGCCAGCAGACGGCCTTCCTGCTCATGCCGGCCACGCTGCGCGGCATCACCCGGCACCCGTTCTGGGGCAGCAGCGTGCTCGCCGGCGCGGAGAGCGACGAGGTCCGGCTGACCGACGTGTTCATCGAGGAGGAACTGGTCATCCCGACCGAGAACGGCCCGGACGGGATGCTCGACGACCTGCAGACCGTCGGGTTCATCTGGTTCGAGCTGCTCATCACCGCGTCGTACCTGGGCATGGCCAGCGCGCTCGTCGAACGCGCGTTGGCCGCCGGGCGCGGCGCGGTCACCGACCGCGCCGCGCTGGGCACCCGGCTGGAGACGGCGACGCAACTGCTGGAGGGCGCGGCCCGCGCCATGCAGGCCGGCGAGACGGGCAACGACGCGCTGGCCCGTGTCCTGATGGCCCGCTACGGCACGCAGGACGCCATCACCGACGCCGCCCGCCAGGCGGTCGAGATGCTCGGGGGCATGTCGTTCATCCGCTCCCCCGAGGTGGCCTACCTGGTCGCGGCCTGCCAGTGCGTCGCGTTCCACCCGCCGTCGCGGGCCAGCGTCGCGGCGCCGCTGGTCGACTACCTCGACGGCACCCGCCCGTTCATCATGAACGACAGCGCCCCGGCACCCGCCGCGCAGCCACCAGCGGCGCAGCCGCCCGTGCAGGCACCGGCGGTGCCGGCCGCGCAGCCACCGGGCCCGCAGGCGGTGCGGGCACCGGCGCTGGTACCGCCGTCCGTGGTCCCGCCGGCCGCCGCACCCGCGCCCAGCCCCACGATCGAGCCGGCCCCGGCCCTTGTTCGATCCGCCGACGCGGCACCGGTCACCGTGCCCGGTCCGCGTCCGCAGCCGGTGGTCACCTACAGTCCCCAGCCGGCGGCCCCCCGCACCGACGAGCGGTCGGGGATGACGGCGGCCGACGCCGCCGACTGGGACCAGGCGTCCTCCCTGTTCGACGGCGCGGAGGGCATCCGGCTGACCGCACGCGACTGCGACCTGCGGTACTGGTTCGCCAACGTCCCGCAGCGCACGCTGCGCGGAAACATCGTCGGCTACTCGCCGGAGCTGGTGACCCCGGACTTCCTGCACGAGCCGGGCCCGCTCCGCGACGCGCTGATCCAGGAGGTCGCGTTCCGCGCGCTGGCCGAGGAGCGGGCGGCCCGCGCGATCGGTCACATCGTGGCGTGCGCGCCGGATTCCACGACCGCCGAGTTCTACGCCACCCAGCTGGTGGACGAGACCCGGCACGCGATGATCTTCCGGAACCACCTGCGGAACCTCGGCATCGACGAGCACGACGTCGCCGCCGTCATCGCCGAGCAGACCGCGCACGACAAGGCGGCCATCCTCGATCCGTTGGAGGAGTACGGCATGCCGATCGTGCGCGAGCAACAGGACTTCGTCGGCGGCGTGGTGCTGCTGACGATCCTGGTCGAAGGCTTCCTCGCCCCGTCGTTCGAACTCAGCGAGCGCAAGTGGCGACCGATCGACCCGCGGATGGCGGACATGGAGAAGGGCGCCGCCATCGACGAGGTGCGCCACCTCGCCGTCGGCACGTCGATCATCCGCGAGCACGTGCAGCGGCACCCCGACGAGAAGGAACGCCTCGTCGAGCTCATCCGCGACGGCATGCGGCTGTGGGAGCAGTTGCCGGTGTCCGACCAGCTAACCCGCTGGGAGAACTGGTTCCAGGAGGGCATCGCCCCGCACCTGGCCGCCATCGGTGACTACGAGGTGTGGGACGGGCGGCGGCTGGTCGACACCACGCCGGAGGAACGCATCCAGAAGGCTGTCGAGGTCACGAGCATCGTGCACTCCACCCGCCTCACCGACATGGGCCTCGGCCGGGCATTGATCTACTGATCCTCCGTCCCGTGGCCTGGGGGGCGGCCCCAGGCCACGGGCGCGCCTCGCGACGGGCTGGCACGGCGGGGGCTTCCCGGGCGCGGGCACCGCGGCGGCACGGCTCTACGCGGGCACCGCGGCGGCGCGGCTCTACGCGGGCACCGCGGCGGCGCGGCTCTACGCGGGCACCGCGGCGGCGCGGCTCTACGCGGGCACCGCGGCGGCGCGGCTCTACGCGGCCGTACGCTCCGCGTCCAGGTGGCTGCTCTCCCCGCGGATCCCCCACCGGCTGTAGAGCGGCCGCAGCGGCCCGGGCACCCACCAGTTGAGCCGGCCGAGCAGCCGCATCGTGGCCGGCATCAACAGCGCCCGGACGATGGTGGCGTCGACGACGACGGCGAGGGCGAGCCCGATACCGATGATCTTCACGACCAGCACGCTCGCGGTCGCGAACGACACGATCACCACCACCAGCAGCAGGGCCGCGCTGGTGATGATCCGGCCGGACCGCTGCAACCCGACCGCGACCGCCTCGGTGTTGTCACCGCTGAGGTCGTAGTGCTCGCGGATGCGCGAGAGCAGGAACACCTCGTAGTCCATCGACAGTCCGAACGCGACGGCGAAGATCAGGATCGGTTGCACCACGTCGATGTTGCCGGTGGAGGTGAACCGCAGCAGCCCGGCGAGGTGGCCGTCCTGAAAGACCCACACCACCGCGCCGAACGCCGCCGTCAGGCTCAGCACGTTCATCAGGATCGCCTTGACCGGCAGCACCAGCGAGCCGAAGGACAGGAACAACAGCACGAACGTGGTGACCACGACGAGCAGCGCCATCCACGGCAGCCGCTGCTCGAGCATGTCCATCAGGTCGGCGAACCCGGCGGCGTCGCCGCCGACCAGCACCGTGCCGGAGGGCGGCGGTTCGACGCCGCGCACCGCGTCGACCAGCTCCCGTCCCTGCTCGGAGATCGGTTCCGCGTCGAACCGGACGGTGACCCGCGCGGTGTCGCCGGCCAGACCGCTGACGTCCGCCTGCCGTACGCCCGGCAGCGCGGCCACCCGCTCCACGTACGCGGTGATCTCCTCCCGGCCGGGAGGACCGGTGACCGGGCCGTCCAGCGTGACGATGGCCTCGACCGGCCGGGTGACGCTGTCCGGGAACGACCGCTCGATGGCGTCCTGGACCTGCCGGCTCTCCGCCGAGGCGGGCAGCACCCGGGTGTCCAGCCAGCCGTAGGAGATGCGCAGGAACGGCAGACCGAGAACCACCAGCACGGCGATGACCGCGCCACCGACCAGTACGGGTCGGCGCATCACCGTCCGCGCGATCCGCGCCCACGCGCCGGAGTTCGGGTCGGTGTCGACCGGCCTGCGGCGACGCTCCCGCAGCCGCGACCCGAACAGGGCCAGCATCGCCGCCATCACGGTCATCGCGAAGAACCCCGCCAGCAGCACCGCGGCGACCCCACCGACGGCGATGGACCGGAGGAACACCTGCGGGAAGACGGCCAGGCTGGCGAGCGCGAGCGCGACGGTCACCGCGGAGACGACGATGGTCCGGCCCGCGGTGACCATGGTCCGCCGCAACGCCGCCGGGACGGGGTGGCCCGCGCCGAGTTCCTCCCGGAACCGGCTGACCATGAACAGGCTGTAGTCCACGGCCAGCCCGAGGCCGAGCAGCGTGACCACGTTGACCGCGAAGATCGAGATGTCGGTGAACTGCGCCAGCAGCCGCAGGCCGGCCAACGAGCCCACGATCGCCAGCACCCCGACCGCGACCGGGAGCAGCGCCGCCAGCAGGTTGCGGAAGATGAGCACCAGCAGCAGGAAAAGGATCGGCAACGCCAGCGCCTCGGCGCGCGTCAGGTCCGCCTTGCTCTGGCTGTTGACGTCGTCGATCAGCGCCAGCGGCCCCCCGACGGTGACGTCGAGATCCGGGCTGGTCAGGCTGTCCTTGATGGCGAGGTAGTTGGTGAGGCGTTCGTTCTCGGTGGCACCGGCGATCTGCACCGCCGCGAACGTCTCGTGCCGGTCGGTGCTGACCAGGGCGGGAACCCTGGCCCCCCAGTAGTCGGTCACGCCCTCGACCCGGTCCGCCGGCAGCCCGTCCAGCACGCGCCGGGCGGCGTCGGCGTACGCGGGCTCCTCCACCGTCCAGCGGTCGCTGCCGAACAGCACGACGACGTCCGCGTCGTTGCGTCCGAGCGCCTTGCGTTCGACCTCGTCGGCACGGGAGCTCTCGCTCGCCGCGTAGGTGAACCCGCCGACGGCCAGGTCGCCGAACGCGCCGGCGCCCCAGGTGCCCGCGGCGACCAGGAACACCGCGGCGCCGGCGATCACCCACCAGCGCGCCCGGTGCGCGAGCCGGCCGAGGAGATCCAACATGACAGCAACCCTTCGCTCGACCGCGGTGCTCGGGAGAACGACGCGGCGCCGGCACAGTCAGGACCGGCGCCGCGTCGATGTGATCACAGGATGGCGATGATCAGGTCCAGCGCCCGATGCCGATCGCCTGGGCATCGGAGAGCAGCTTCTCCCGGAGCGCGACCCGGCGAATCTTCCACGTGCCGGTTCGCGGGAACTCGTCCCACTTTATCTGGATCGGCGGGGCCATCGGGCTCAGGTCCGCGACCGCCCGCTCCCAGTCGCCCTTGTCCAGCGGAACGTCGTCCGCGGTGCTGACCACGGGTACCGGCAGGTCGCCGGCGACCGGAAGGACGACGACCTCGGTGGTGTAGTCGATCCGGTCGAGGATGAGGTCCTCGAACTCGATCGCGCTGCCGCCGGGGATCCGGTCGATCTCCCGGTCCACGATCCGCACGGCACCCCACTTGTTGATGACCGCGAGGTCGCCGGTGTTCCACCACCTGCCGTTGCACTTCAGGTCGTGCCGGTCCTGTTCGCCCACGTACGCGAGGCACCGTCCCGGCTGGTCGATCTCGATCAGGCCGACCTGGCCGCGCGGGACCTCCTTGCCGGTCTCCGGGTCCACCGCCCGCATCTTGGCGTGGAACGGGATGGGCCAGCCGATCAGCTGCGTCGGCGGCGGCCGGTGCCCCTTGCGGCGCACGACGAAGCGGAAGAACGGCCGGATGCAGAGCGCGCCGTTCTCGCTCTGGCTCCACGACTGGACCCAGATCGGGAACCGGCGCTTGGTGGCGGCCATGAAGGTCCGGATCGTGCGGGTGTGGATGGCGTCGAACGAGTTGACGTACTCGCGCACGTTGCTGAACAGGCCGGCGGGGTCGCGGGCCAGCGGCTCCCAGGCCAGGTAGATGTTCGGCAGCGCCTCCACCAGCGTCGGCTTGTGCTCGGCCAGCAGCTCCCGGATCCGCGGCGAGAGCGGGTCGGACAGGTAGAGCACCCGCGGGCCGACCGCGGCCATCGCCAGCTGCATGGTGGTGAGCCGCTCGTGTGTGTAGGGATCGCAGAACGCCACCGTGTCGCTGCGCCGGAGCCCGAACCTGGGCCACCGCTCGGTCTCCACGATCGCCATCGCGTAGATGGACTCGGCGGAGTGCATGACCAGCTTGGGCACGCCGGTGGTGCCGGAGGTGTGGGTGATGACCACCGGCTCCTTGAACTCGCGCATGTTCGGCTGGACGGGCGGCGCGTCCTTGAAGTCGTCCAGGTGCAGCACGTCCGGCCGGTCCGCGACCGCGTCGACGCTGATCGTCCGTACGGTGAGCTCCGCCACCACCTCCGGGGTGATGCCGCACTTGTCGAGGTGCTTCTGGTCGGTCAACAGGAACGGCCGTTCCAGCCGCTCCAGCATCGGGATCATCGCCTCCGGCCCGTAGGAGCCGGAGAACATGCAGGGAATGGCGCCGATGCGGGCGATGGCGCAGCCGAGGATGACGATGTCCAGGTGGTTCTGCTTGAGGATCGCCACCCGGTCCCACGGGCGCACGCCCGCCTTGTGCAGCCAGGCCGCGGCGCGATCGACGAGTTCCGCCCACTGGGTGTAGGTGCGGGTTTCGGCTCCGTCGGGGTCGATGTCCGGCGGGCGGTCGACGATGACCAGCTCGTCCGGGGCGGTCTTCGCCGCCACGTGCCAGGTCTCGCCCATCTTGGAGTGCTTCGGTACGCGCGAAAAGGGGCTCAGCCGACGGCGCCACCGGGTGGGCGTGAACTCGGTGAGAAACCGCGGAATGGGCCGCTGCGGCTCGACGTCGTCGCCGGCGACCGTTGAATCGGCGGGTGAGGCCACGAGCGCGTCCTCCTGTTCTCGGGGCTTGGGGGAGGTCAGCTGACGACGAATGATCATCGGCCGTCCAATTGGCCGGTAACGATATCGACATTGTCCGGCGTAGACCAGATCTGGGCGGACGGAAATCCGACCCCGAACGCATCCGACCCCCGGGCCGTCCGACCAGTGTGGACGCAACGACGACCGGCCATAATGCCCCGTCGGCGACGGGGCATGGGAACCCGCACCCACACCCGCGTCCGGTCCGAGTTCATTCGTCGTTCCCCGTGGACGTGGGGGTCGCGGTGTCCGCCTGCGGCCATGACCACCTTCGGACAGCTCGCCGGGGCCCGTGGTGATCACCCCTCTCCTATCGTCGGCTCGGCACATTTCTCATGATCACGGGCTTGTTAGCGAGGTGTGATGGCGACGCGTGGGCGGAAAATCGCTCGCGGCGCGATGGTTGCAGCCGTGAGTCTGCTACTGCCGGGTACGGCGGTGGTGGCGATATCGACGGGGGTTTCCGCGGTACCTTCAAGCGGGAACTCGGTGGCGGCGCGGGCCACGGGAAGCGAACGAACGGCGGCCCTCGCGGCAGCGCGTCGGTCCGGGCAGCGAGTTCGGGTGCCGAGCCTGACGACCGAGACCGGCGAGGTGTTCGCCAACCCCGGTGGATCGTTCACGCTCGAGCAGCATGCCCATCCGGTGCGGGTGCGGCAGGGCGCCGGGTGGGCCCAGGTGGACACCCGGCTGCGCCGGCAGGTCGACGGCTCCGTCGGCCCGGCGGCCACCACGGCGCGGGTCACCTTCTCCGGCGGCGGTGACCAGCCCCTGGCGCGGCTGCACCGCGACGGACACGAACTCCGGCTCGGCTGGCCGGCCCGGTTGCCCGAGCCGGCCCTGGACGGGGACACTGCGACGTATCCGGAGGTGCTGCCCGGGGTCGACCTACGAGTTCAGGCCACCGTGGACGGCTTCGCGCAGGTCCTCGTCGTCAGGTCGGCGGAGGCCGCGTCGAACCCGGCGTTGCATCGGCTGCGTCTGAACACCACCGGCAGCACGGGACTCACCGTCGTGTCGGAGCCGAACGGAGGGCTCAAGGCGGTGACCGCCACCGGGCGGGTCGTGTTCCGAGCGCCCACCCCGCTGATGTGGGACTCCTCGGGGGCCGAGGCCGCCAGCGGATCGGTACGCGGGCCCGGCACCGGTTCCCGTCAGGCGGCGATGGCTGTCGAGGCCCGCCCCGGTGAACTGGCGGTCCTTCCCGACCGGCGGATGCTGACCGACCCGAAGACCCGCTACCCGCTCTTCATCGACCCGACCTGGGGCGGCACCAGGCAGGCCCACGCCATGGTGTCGAAGTACTACTCGACCTACAACGGCAGCGGGGACGTCAAGGTCGGCTACTACAACGACCCCAACGCCTCGCCGACCAGCGACACCTACCGGTCGTTCTTCCGCATGGACACCTCCCAGGTGCGCGGCAAGCAGATCCTCTCGGCCACCTTCCGCATCCGTGAGACGCACTCCTGGTCCTGCTCGCCGCGGGCGGTGGAGCTCTGGGCGACGAGCTCGATCAGCGCCTCGATGGCCTGGCACGCCCAACCGACCTGGGCCTACCGGATGGACACCAGAAGCGTCGCGCACGGCTACTCGAGCAGTTGTGGACCGGCCGACGTCGAGTTCAACACCTTGCAGCAGGTGAAGGACGCCGCGGCGGGCGGCTGGACCAGCGTGACCATGGGGTTGCGCGCCAGCGACGAGACGGACAAGTACGGCTGGAAGAAATTCAACAACAACCCCGTCCTGTCGATCACCTACAACACGGCGCCGAACGTGCCGACGAACTCGACGACGTACCCCGACCAGCCATGCCTGACCGGCGAGAGCAGGCCGGTCGTCGGCCCGCCCGGCACCGTCAGGATGCTGGCCACCGTCGCCGACCCCGACGGCGGCAACGTCAGGGCCCGCTTCGAGTGGTACGACATCGGTGGCGCCAGGCTCGGCGAGACCCTCACCGCCGCGAAGAGTTCCGGGCTGCAGCACGAGGCGGTCGTCCCGTCGACCGACATCGGGACCGGCCGCACCCTCTCCTGGCGGGTACGCGCCGAGGACGGCACCGCGGTCAGCGCGTGGAGCGCCTCCTGCGAGGTGACAGTCGACCCGCAGGCGCCGACGAACGGCCCCACGGTCAGCTCGACCACGTATCCGGCGATCGGCGTCAACGGCGGGATCGGCCAGCCGGGCTCGTTCACCTTCGGGCCGAACGGCGTCACCGACGTGGCCAGCTACGAATACGAGCTGGACGGCGCGGCCGGCGGCACCGGGACCGTGGCAGCCGGCGGTGACCTGACCGCGACCGTGTCGCTCACCCCGCCGGACTCCGAGGCACTGCTGCACACCCTGCTGGTCCGCAGCCTCGACGTCGCCAACTCACCCGGACCGTGGACCACCTACTCGTTCCAGGTGGGCGGCCGAAGCGCCCCGGCCGGGCACTGGACGTTCGACGAGGCGAGCGGCACCACCGCGGCCGATTCCTCCGGCGACAACCGCACCGCCACCCTCGGCGCCGGGGCCGGCTGGACCGGCGGCCGGGTCGGTGGCGCGCTGACGACCGACGGAGCCACCGGTCACGCCTCGGCGAGTTCGGTGGCGCAGACCAGCAGCAGCTTCACCGTCTCGGCCTGGGTCCGGCTCGACACGGCGGGCCAGGACCGTACCGCGGTCAGCCAGGACGGCAGCAAGCACAGCGCCTTCTTCCTCGGCTACGACAGCTCCGACCAGAAGTGGTCGTTCAAGGCGCCGGTGTTGGACAGTCTCAGCAACTTCATGGTCATCCGCGCGGCGTCCGACGCGCCCGCCCCCCTGGGCGCCTGGACCCACCTGGCCGGTGTCTTCGACGCGTCGACCAGGGAGATCCGGCTCTACGTCGACGGCGCTCTCGCCGGGACCGCCGCCCGCGGCTCGTACACCTGGCCGGCAGTCGGGTCCCTGCAGATCGGGCGGGGTAAGAAGTACGGCAGCGCGGTCAACTACTGGTCCGGCGCGATCGACGACGTGCGGGTGTGGAACCGGGTGGTCTACCCGAGCACCATCGGCGGCACGGCGAGCGAGATCCGGAACCTGTCCAACCAGCCGCCGCGCGCCGAAGGGGCCTGGGCGCTGGACGAGGCGGCCGGCACGAGCACGGCCGACACGTCCGGCAACGGGCGTACCGCCACGCTGCACGGCGGAGCGAGCTGGGGCGAGGGCTACACGAGCGGTGCCCTGGAACTCGACGGCACCACGGGCCACGCCGCGACCGCCGGGCAGGTGCTGCGTACCGACAGCAGCTTCACCGTGTCCGCCTGGGTCCGTCTGGACCGGACAGCCGGGGTCGGCTACCCGTCCGCCGTCTCGCAGGTCGGCACCCGTACCGCCGCGTTTTCCCTCGGTTACAGCGAGCCGGACGCCAGGTGGGTGGCGACCATGGCGACCACCGACGCCGACACCGCGACCAGCGTCCGCGCCCTCGCCTCGCCCGACCAGTTCCCGGTGACGGCCGGCGAGTGGACCCACCTCACCCTGGTCTACGACGACGCGGTGGATCGGATGCACCTCTACGTCAACGGGATCTGGGCGGCGGGCGACACGATCGACGCGCGGTGGACGACAGGTGGCCCGTTGACCATCGGGCGGGCGATGGGGAACGGCAACCCCACCGACTTCTGGCCCGGCGCGGTGGACGAGGTCCGGGTCTGGACCGGCGCCCTGACGGATGCCCAGGTCAACGCCCTTCCCCTCGAGATCTATCCGTAACAGCTGCCAACGGCGGCGACGTCGTCGGCGGAGCGGGCCGCGGCACCACGATGCCGCGGCCGGCTCCGCCGTGCCCCGAGCAGCGCTCGACGTTCCGGCGGGGTGCCGGTCTCACGAAAGGATGTCAGCGTCCAATGCCGACGAGAAGAACCCAGCCCGGGCGCTGGGCGCGCCTGCGGGCGGCCCTGCTGACCGGGGTGGTCACGGTGCCGCTGGCGGTCGCCGTACCGGCGCACGCCACACCGACCGGGCAATGGAGCCCCCCGCGACCCGACCGGGGCCGCTCGGTTCAGGGCGGTGAGTCGGCGGCCTGGGGCAAGGCCGCGTCCGACCGCACCGCGCAGCACGCGGTCACCACCCCACCGGAAGTCTCCTGGCCGAAGGCCGGCAGCGCCGTGGTCGACCTGACCGGCGGAGACACGGGTCTGGCGCGCCTCGCAGACGGCCAACCGGCCCGGATCCGGGCCGGGGCATTCCCGGTCTGGGTCGGGCAGGTGGCTGAGGCCGCCAAGGCGGAGCCGGCCGGAGCACCGAGCCGGATACGCGTCGAGGTGCTCGACCGCGGTGCCGCGGACCGGGCCGGCATACCCGGCCTGCTCATGCGGGTCGAGCGCCGCGACGGGCAGACCCGCACGGGCGAGGTCGCGCTCGACGTCGACTACGCCGCCTTCGCCGGGGCCTACGGCGGTGACTACGCCGCGCGGCTGCGCCTGGTGCGGCTGCCCGCCTGCGTCCTCACCACACCGCGGCTGCCGGCCTGCCAGCAGGCCACGCCGCTGTCCACCCGCAACGACCTCGGTGAGCGGCGGCTCTCGTCGCAGGTCACCGTCGAACCGGCCGACGCCGACGCCACGGTCCTCGCGGTCACCGCGACCGACGCCGGCAGCGCCGGAGACTGGACGGCCACCCCCCTCGCCCCGTCCGCGAACTGGCAGGCGGGCGGCTCGACCGGCGACTTCACCTGGTCGTACCCGATGCGGACGCCCAAGGTCGCGGGCGACCTGGTGCCGAAGCTGGCCCTCGGCTACTCCTCGGGGAGCGTGGACGGCCGGATAGCGCAGACCAACAACCAGACCTCGTGGGTCGGTGAAGGTTTCGACTTCTGGCCGGGATACATCGAGCGCAGCTACAAGGGCTGCGCCGACGACATGGGGTCCGGGGCGAGCAACACCACCAGGACCGGCGACCTGTGCTGGGGCTACGACAACGCCGTCATGGTCCTCGGGGGACGGGCGACCCAGTTGATCCGCGACGACGCGACGGGTGTCTGGCGACCGAAGGGCGACGACGGCTCGCGGGTGGAGAAGCTGACCTCGACGGCCACCGCCAACGGCGACAACGACGGCGAGCACTGGCGGGTCACCACCGTCGACGGTACGCAGTACCACTTCGGCCTCAACCGCCTGCCCGGCTGGGCCAGCGGCAAGGCGGAGACGAACTCCACCTGGGCCGCTCCGGTCTTCGGCAACCACTCCGGTGAACCGTGCCGGGCCTCCACCTTCGCCACCTCCTGGTGCCAGCAGGCGTGGCGGTGGAACCTCGACTACGTGGTCGACCCGCACGGCAACGCCATGACCTACTGGTACGGGCGGGAGACCAACCACTACGGGCGCAACCTGACCGCCGGCAGCGGCACGCCGTACCACCGTGGGGGCCACCTCACTCGGATCGACTACGGCCTGCGCTCGAACGCGCTGTTCAGCACCGCCCCGGCCCGGACGGTCCTCACCGTCGCCGAGCGCTGTCTGCCCGATTCGACCTTCGACTGTGCCGAGTCGAAGCTCAACTCGACCAACGCCAGGTACTGGCCCGACGTGCCGTTCGACCGGAACTGCAACGCCGGTGCCACGTGCACCAACAACTTCTCCCCGACGTTCTGGAGTCGCAAGCGGTTGACGGGGGTCACCACCCAGGTCTGGGACGCCGCGACGGTCGCCTTCCGGGACGTGGACACGTGGGCCCTGCGCCACCAACTGCTCAAGCCGGGAGACGGGACGAGCCCGGCCCTGTGGCTTGCCGGCATCACCCACACCGGCCGGGCCGGCGGTAGCGAGACCCTGCCGGAGCTGGTCTTCCACGGCACCCAGTTGGTCAACCGCGTCGACGCCCTGGAGGGCATCGCGCCCATGATCAAATGGCGGATCAGCGCGATCGTGTCGGAGGCCGGCGGCACCACCTCGGTGACCTACTCCGCCACCGACTGCGTACGCGGCCAGACCCCGGCCCCGGACGCCAACACCAAGCGCTGCTTCCCCAGCTACTGGACCCCGGACGGCGCGGCCAACCCCACCGTGGACTGGTTCCACAAGTACCTGGTCACCCAGGTCGTCGTCGACGATCGCGACCCGGCCTCGCCCGACATGGTCAGCCGGTACGAGTACCTCGACGGCGCGGCCTGGCACCACGACGACGATGACGGCCTGACCAAGGAGAAGTACAAGACCTGGTCGCAGTGGCGCGGCTACGGGCGGGTTCGGGTCACCAGCGGGGCCGACAACGAGCAGCGTTCGCAGACCGAGACCCGCTACTTCCGGGGCATGGACGGCGACAAGCTCGCCGCCGGCGGCACCAAGGACGTCAAGGTCACCGACTCGCGTGGTGTGCGGGTCGACGACCACCGCGCGTTGGCGGGCCTGGCCCGGGAGACGATCAGCTTCAACGGGCCCGGTGGCGCCGAGGTGAGCAGCACGGTCACCGACGGCTGGATCAAGGGCAACGCGCCCACCGCCCGGATGGTCCGCCCGTGGGGCACGCTCGAGGCGTTCATGACCGGCACCGCCGCGTCCCGCACCCGCACCGCGCTGGCCGCCGGTGGCGAGCGCGTCACCGAGACGAAGTACGCCTACAACGCCGACGGCCTGGTCACCGAGACCAGCGACCTGGGCGACACCGGCACGGCCGCCGACGACCGGTGCACGCGCACCTGGTACGCCCGCAACGCCACCGCCTGGTTGCTCGGCGCGGTGTCGCGGGAGGAGACCGTCTCCGCCGCCTGCGCCGCCACCCCGGCCTACCCCGGCGACCTGATCTCCGACGAGCGCACCTACTACGACGACGCGCAGGCCCCGCACGGCAGCCCGCCCAGCAAGGGCGACGTGGTCAAGGTGGAGGAACTCGCCGGCTGGTCCGGCGGCCAGCCGCAGTACCTGACCACGGAGCGGACCAGCTACGACAGCCACGGCCGGCCCCTGGACAGCTACGACGTACTGGGCAAGCTGACCACGACCCGCTACACCCCGGCCACCGGCGGTCCGGTCACCGCTGTCACCGTCACCAACCCGCTGGGACACGTCACCACCACCCAGCTCGAGCCCGCACATGGCGCCCCGAAGACGGTGACGGACCCCAACAACAAGGTCACCACCGCCGCGTACGACCCGCTGGGTCGGCTGACCAAGGTCTGGCTTCCGGGCCGGTCGACGTCGCTCGGGCCGAACACCGAGTTCGACTACGCGCTGAGCAGCACCGGGCCGTCGGTGGTCACCACGAAGACGCTGCGCAACGACGGCAGCTACGCCACCGGCTACGCGCTCTTCGACGGCCTGCTACGGGCTCGGCAGACCCAGTCGCCGGCTCTCGGCGGCGGGCGCCTGATCACCGACACCGGCTACGACTCGCGGGGCCAGGTGGTGAAGTCGAACGCGACGTACCACGCCACGGGCGCGCCGGCGACCACGGTGTGGCAGGTCGCCGACAACGACGTGCCGTCGCAGACGGTCACCGTCTACGACGGCGCCGGCCGGCAGACCGCGAGCATCCTGCGCTCGTACGGCGTGGAGAAGTGGCGCACCACGACCACGCACGGCGGCGACCGCACCAGCCTCGACCCGCCGGACGGTGGCACCGCCACCACCACCGTGGTCGACGCCCGGGGCAGGACCGTCGAGCTGCGCCAGCACCACGGCGGATCCCCGACCGGCCCGGCCGACGTCACCCGGTACGCCTACGACCACGCCGACCGCCTCGTGGGCGTGACCGACCCGGCCGGCAACACCTGGACGTACGGCTACGACCTGCGCGGCCGCAGGACCAGCGTCTCCGATCCGGACCGGGGTGCCACCACGCTGGCGTACGACGACGCCGACCAGCTGGTCAGCACCACCGACGCGCAGGGTCGCACCGTGGCGACCACCTACGACGACCTGCGCCGGAAGACGTCGCTGCGGGACGGCTCAGCCACCGGGCCGAAGCTGGCTGAGTGGGTCTACGACACGCTCACCAGCGGCAAGGGTCAGCTCACCTCGTCCACCCGCTGGGCCGGCGGCAACGCCTACGTCTCGGCGGTGGTCGGCTACGACGACCGGTACCGTCCCACCGCCACCCGGGTCGCCATTCCCGCCTCCGAGGGGGCGCTGGCCGGCACGTACCAGGTGAGTCAGCGCTACAACCTGGACGGCACGGTGCAGTCCACCACCTACCCGGCGGCCGGCGGACTGCCGGCGGAGGGGGTGCTGCGGCACTACAACGAGCTTGGTCTGCCCACGACGGTCTCCTCCACGCTGGGCGTCAGCTACCTGACCGAGACGGCCTACACCCTGCTGCACCAGCCGCTGTGGCACGTCCTGTCCACCGGCACCAAGCGCGCCCAGCGCACCTACGCCTACGACGACGCGACCAGCAGGCTGGTGCGAGCGCAGGTCGACCGGGAGGCGAACCCGTCGAAAGTGGCGGATGTCAACTACACCTACGACCCGGCCGGCAACGTCACCCGGATCGCGGACACCCCGGCCGGCGGCACCGCCGACGTGCAATGCTTCGGCTACGACTACCTGCGCCGGATGACGGAGGCGTGGACCGCCACCGACAACTGCGCCGGGGCGCCGGCGACCGGCGTCGGTGCGACCGTCGGCGGCCCGGATCCCTACTGGCACTCGTACACCTTCGACAAGGTCGGCAACCGGCTCACGGAGACGCGACACGACACCGGCGGGGACCCGGCCGAGGACGTGCGGCGCGCGTACAGCTACCCGGAGGCTGGCAAGCCCGGAGCGCACCGGCTCTCGGGCGTGGTCACCACCGGGCCGGGCGCCGGTACGGACAGCTACACCTACGACGCCACCGGCAACACGACCCGACGCCAGGTCGCCGGCGCTGACCAGACCCTGACCTGGGACGCCGAGGGCCACGTCGCCTCGGTGGCCGAGGCCGGCAAGGTCACCGAGTTCGTGTACGACGCCGACGGCAACCGGCTCGTCCGCCGCGACCCGGCGGCGGTGACCGTCCACCTCGGGGAAACCGAACTGAAGCTGGACCGTTCGACCGGAACGGTGAGCGGGACCCGGTACGTCGACGTCGGCGGCGGCACCGCGGTACGTACCTCGGACGGCAGGGTGACCTTCCAGTTCGCCGACCATCACGGGACGAACACCGTGTCGTTCGACCCGGTCACCGCGACGACCACCGCGCGCAAGAGCATGCCGTACGGCGGACCGCGCGGTGCCCAGCCGTCGAGTTGGGTGGGAGAGAAGGGCTTCGTCGGGGGAACGCTCGATTCGTCGACCGGCCTCACGCACCTCGGCGCCCGCGAGTACGACCCCGCCATCGGGCGGTTCATCTCGGTCGACCCGATCATGGACCTGACCGACCCGCAGCAGATGCACGGCTACTCGTACAGCAACGCCAACCCGGTCACCTTCAGCGACCCGACCGGACTGCTGCCGGGCTGGCTTGAGAAATCCGGTCAGTTCATCTGGGAGAACGCCGGCCTGATCTCTGCCGGCCTGTTCGTGGCGTCGTTGGTCACCCCGGTCGGTTGGCTCGGGCTTGCGGGATTTGCCTTCGGTGTGCTCGATACTGGGAAGTCCTGCATCGAACTCAAGGGGAGTGACTGCTTCATCGGCGTCCTCAGCACAGCCTTTGGTGGTGCCGGCGCTCTGATCTCCAAACTCGCGAAGCCCACGATCACAGCGGCCAAGGTGGCGAAGGCGGAACTCGACGCCGCCGACGACGCCGTGCGCGCCGCGTTCAACCCCGGCAAATTCTCCCAAAACTACCATTCCGATGTGTCGCGCCATTCCGCTGAAATGGCGGAGATGCAGGCCAAGCGTCAGGCAGCCGCCGAGGAATGGTTGTATCTGGACGAACTCGCCCGTGAGTCCAAGGCGTTCGTCCGCGGCGTCGAAACCACCTACAACGTGCCCATGGGCGTATGGAGCACGAGCTGGGAGGGGTGCAAGCTGTTCAGCAAGCCGAACGGCCTCTGCAAGGACTCCCTGGACGAGACACTCATGCCGCTGTTCGTCCCGTCGACCACCAAGCCGCGCAGTCCGGGCCTCACGCCGCGGTTCCCTTCGATCGCCATGCGGACTTTCCGTCCTGTGCGGGCTCCGTCACGATCCTGGAGCAGGTCCGGTCGTCCATCATCGAGCAGCGGACGGTTCGAGCGGGCTGACGCGGCGAGAGTTGCACAACGTCGGATGCCATCCGAACTGCGTCAGTGGCCCGATGTAGGAAACGGCGGCCGGGCCGCCGCACATGGCGGTGTTCGAGTTGCCGCCTCCTCGATCACACCCTGACCCGTTGAGCGGTTTTTGCGCAGGTAGCGAACCCGCCGAGTTGCTCGTGGCAGCCGGCGGGTTCGCCGTCGGCGGCTCAGGCGTGGAACGGCTCGGGGCCCGGCACCGGCTCGGGTGTGTCGTCGAGCCAGCCGAGGCGTACCGCCTGGACGCCGAGTTCGAAGCGGCTGGTCGCGCCGATCCGGTCGGCCAGCTCGGCGATCATCCGCCGGACGGTGCGGGCGGAGACGCTGAACTGCCGGGCGACGCTCTCGTCCTTGGCTCCCGCCGCGAGAAGCTGGAGCAGTTGCCGCTGCTGCCGGGTCAGCTCGCCCGGTGGCGGGGAAGCCTGCTGCTCGATCGGCACCGCGGACAGCCAGTGCCGGCCGAACAGGTCGGCGGTGGCCGCCACGAGGCCCGGGTGGGACACCCGGATGACGCCCCGCTGGTTGTCCGCCGGGTCGATGACCATCACGACGTACCGGTCATCGACGACGAACGTCCACACCGGCAGGGTCGGGGTGGTCCGGACCTCCACGCCGTTGTCGCGGACCCGTCGGGCGCCCGCGAGCAGCCGCGGATCGTTGACGATGCTGTCCAGCAGGATCAACTGCACCCGGACCCCACGCGCGGCGGCGCACTCCGCCAGCTGGTACGCCGGGTCGTAGTCGGTGCCGGTCCCCATCCCCGGCACCGCTCCGGCGGCCGCCAGGCACTGGATGCTCGTCGTCGCCTTCGCCGCGATCTCCTCGAGACACAGCCAGGCGGCGTCCCGGTCGTCGAGCAGTTCGACGTCGTGCAGTAGCGCGGGGCTGGTCCGGAAGCTGGCCGACATCTCCGCGACGGCTGCGCGGGTCAGCTCCACCGCTCGCGTCCGGCGGGTGAGCCGCGCCTCGGCGTACGACAGCAGCGGCGCGAACCCGACGGCCGGGTTCACCGGCCGGATCTGGTCGGCGTGGGGCCGCCGGAGCAGTCCGATCTCCACCAGACGCCGCACCGCCGCGTCGACCTTCGCCGCCGGCAGGTCCACGGCAGCGCGAAGCTGTTCCGGACTCCACACCCGGCGCTGGAGGGCAGCCCGGTAGACCAGCTCACACGTGTCGTCCACGCCGACTTCCGCCAGCATCAAGGCCTCTCCCTCTCCTGCAGCGCCAACCACGCTGAGGGGAGAGGTTAGTACGGCGACCCGCCGTTCGGATATGAGCCGAAATGAACCTTACGAGGCGGGTCTGGGGCGACCCGGAAACCGAGTTGGTGGAGTTGGCCGCGCACGGATCGTCACCTTACATACGGACGAGGTCGTAGGCCCGCGCCAGGTCGTCACCCCAGGACCTGGCGTGGTCACGCTCGAACGCCCGAAACAGCCGGTCGCGGACCGACTCGCGGCGCAGCCAGGCGGCAAGCGCCGCCGGCCCCCGGCGCGCGAAGGCGAGCCCGTTCACCGTGGCAGCCAGGTGGCGATCCGCCGCCGAGCTGAGCGTGACGTCCCAGACATCGAGGAACCGCTCGACGCCCTCCCCGCCGGCCACGACCGCGTCCAGGAAGGTGGCCGGGTCGAGAAACGAACCGACCTGCGACGGGTACGTCGCCAGCAACGACCGCCACACCGCATCCAGGTAGCCGTCGATGGCGCCCTGCTCGGCTTCGGGCCAGGTGCGCCACTGCTCGCGAGGCAGCTTGCCCAACACGATCGCCGGGTCGAGGTCGGTGGAGGTGACCATGCGCTCCAGCAGCAGGGGCAGCAGACTCCTCAGGTCGTCGCGGCTGCCGACCGTGTTGCCGAGGCTGATGGTCAAGGAGAACAGGTCGTGATCGTCGACCGGCACCGGTCCTCGGCAATGCGGGCAGCCTTCGAGCACCGCCCTGCGCGGGTACCGGGCGAACGCCTCCTGAAGGCCCGCCACCGCCACAGACAGATCACCGTCCACCGGTCCATCCTCGCAGGGCGGGAACCGGCGCGGCCCAATGCTCCAGCCGCACATGACTGATCTGTGGTTCGGCGGGTCGGCGGTGCCGTCGTGGTCGGCGTGGAGCAGGCGTGGACGGCGTGCGAGAGTGTGAGCCGGGCGACGGTCGACGGCTGACCGAGCGCCCTTGAGCAGGGGAAGGCAGCCCGCCGATGTTCAACACCGCACGCCTGCAGGTCGTCCTCGAGATCGCCCGCCGCGGCACCATCGTCGCCGCCGCGGAGCAGCTTCGGCTGAGCCCGTCCGCGGTCTCCCACCAGCTCGCCACCCTCGAGCAGGAGGCCGGGGTGGCGCTGGTGGAGCGGGGGCCGCGCAGCCTGCGGCTGACCGCCGCGGGCCAGCGCCTGGCGGACTACGCGCAGCAGATCGCCGATCTGATGTCGGCCGCCCGGGACGAACTGGCCACGCACGGCAAGGGCCGCCAGGGACTGCTGCGGATCGGATTCTTCGCCACCGCCGGCACCGCGCTGCTGCCGCGCGCCCTGTCGAGCTTCACCCGCGACCATCCGCAGGTGGAGCTGGCGCTGATCCTGGGGCAGCCGCACGAACTGCTGCCCCGGCTGCACCAGGGTGAGCTGGACCTGGTGGTGGTCTTCGACCATCCGCTGAGCCCGGCGCAGGAGTCGCCGCACACGAAGGTCCAGCCGCTGATGGTGGACCCGCAACTGGTGGTGCTCCCGGCCGACCACCCGCTCGCGGGGCGGCGGCGGCTGCGGCTCGCAGACCTTGCCGCCGAACCGTGGATCACCACCCTCGGCGTGCAGGGTGAGGTCTCGGTGCTGGAGCTGGCGGCGCGGGCCGAGGGCTTCCCGCCGCGGGTCCGCTGCCGCAGCGACCACTACGAGGTGGTGCTGGGCCTGGTGCGGGCCGGTGTCGGGGTGGCGCTCGTGCCGTCGCTCGGCCTGGGCGATCCCGGCGGGGTGGCGGTGCGGCAGCTCGCCCACGCGAATCTGCACCGGGAGATCGGCGTGGCGTTGCGCCCCGGCAACCCCAATCCAGTGGTCGGCAGCTTCGTCGAGCGGCTGGCCGGTGCGGCGGCGACGCTCAGTCAGGAGCTGTCCGAGCGGTGGGCTCCGGCGAGCCGGTCGACCGCCGCGCCCCAGCGCCGCAGCTCGGCCACGGCCTCCCGCTCGGCTCCGGGCTCGAACGCGGCGATCACGGCGTAGACGACGGAGTGCCGGCCGGACACGATCCCGGTGTCGGCGCGTACCCCGGTGTCGGTGCCGGTCTTGTTCTCCACCCGGACGCCGTCGCTCGACCACGGGTCGTGGCCGACGGAGTCGGCGACCATCGTGCGGTCGGTGTTGCCGGCGAGCCAGCCGCGCAGCAGCCGGCACGCCTGCGGGCCGTGCCAGGTCCCCGTCGCCACCTCCGCGAGGAAGGCGCAGAGCTCGTGGGCGGTGCCGGTGGCGAAGGTCCGCGGCACCTCGGGGCCGCGCTCGGCCCGGATCCGGTCGTGCACGGTGGTGTCCCGCAGCCCGGCACGGCGGGCCAGCTCCTGCACGGCATCGAGGGTCACCAGCCGCAGCAGGGCGTTGGTGGCGGCGTTGTCGCTGACCGCGGCGACCACCGTGGCCAGGTCGGCGACCGTCCATCGCCGAGGGGACAGCCGGCCGAGCAGCCCGGTGCCGCCGACCTCCCGGTCGGCGTCGAGCAGCTCCACCGGCTGGTCCGGCGCGAGCGTGGCGTCGGCGAGCCGCCGGGCCACCTCGGCGAGGAGCAGCACCTTGCCGACGCTGGCCAGCGGCAGGGCCAGGTCGGGGTCGGTCGAGACCGTGCGGCCGTCGTCCAGCCGCCGCACCATCGCCCCGACCCGCACCGCCGGCCTCATCGTGGCCCCGGCCGGGCGGGCTGCCGGTCCGGCACGGCCAGCACCCGGCCCGGTCGCGCGTCGGTGACCTCGCCGCCGTTCACCACGATCCGGCCACCGACCACCACGCACCGCACGCCGTGCGGAGGCGCCAGCGGATCGTCGTACGTGGCGCCGTCGGCGACCCGCTGCGGGTCGAGGACCACCAGGTCCGCGGCGTACCCGTCGGCGAGCAGCCCGCGGTCTGGTAGGCCGAAGCGGCGGGCGGGCATCGCCGTCATCTTGTGCACCGCCTCCGCCAGCTCCAGCAGTCCCACGTCACGAACGTAGTGGCCGAGGACCCGGGCGAAGCTGCCGGCCCACCGCGGGTGCGGGCGGCCCCCCTTCGGTACGCCGTCCGAGCAGAGCATGGTCAGCCGGCTGGCCAGCACCCGGCGTACGTCGTCCTCGTGCATCGAGTGGCTGAGGATGGTGACGTCGCCGCGTTCGGCGGCCAGCAGGTCGCAGGCGTAGTCGACCGGGTCGACGCCACGCGCGGCGGCCAGCTCGGCGATCGTGTGCCCCTGGGCGTCGGTGTTGCGCGCGGCGGACGCGACCCGGATCAGGTCCCAGCCGCCGTTTCCCACGGTGTTCTCCCAGCCCGGCACCCCGGCGACCAGGTCGGTGCGGATCCGGTCGCGGACCGCCGGATCGGCGACGGCGGTGAGCATCGCGGGCACCCCGTCGGCGATCAGCCACGGCGGCAGCATCGCGTGCAGGGCGGTGCTGCCCGCGGTGTACGGGTAGACGTCGCAGGTGACGTCGAGTCCCTCGGCGCGCGCCCGTTCGAGTCGGGCGAGGGTGCGGACGGTGGCGCCCCAGGCGCGCCGCCCGGCCGTCTTGTGGTGCGAGACCTGCAGCGCCGCCCCGGCCGCGGTGGCGATCTCGACGGCCTCCTCGAGGGCCGACTCGACCTGGGACATCTCGTCACGCAGGTGCGTCACGTACGGCTTGCCGTGCGCGGCCGCGACCCGGGCCAGCGCGATGACCTCGTCGGTGCCGGCGTTGACGCCCGGGGAGTAGATCAGGCCGGTCGACAGGCCGGCCGCGCCCGCGGCGAGCGCCTCGTCGAGCAGCCGGCACATCCGCCGGGTCTCCTCGGGTGTGGCCCGCCGTTGGGCGAAGCCGACCACCGCGGCGCGCAACGTTCCGTGTCCGACGAGGGCGGCGAGGTGGTTGCGCCGGGCCACGCCCTGCGCGTCGGCGAACTCGGCGAACGACGCGTACGCCGACGCGGGCGGACCGAAGGTCGCGGCGAGCAGCTCCCGCACCGGGCCGGCGCGATCGGGTGGGACCGGGAAGGGGCTGATCCCGCAGTTGCCGCAGATCTCCGTGGTGACGCCCTGGAGCAGCGGCGCCCGGCGCAGCACCTCGCGCTGCGCGTCGTCGCCGGCGAGCAGGTCGGAGTGGGTGTGCACGTCGATGAAGCCCGGCGTGACGGCCAGGCCGCTCGCGTCGACCACCTCGCTGGCGGGCGTGCGACTGCCCGGCGGCAGCAGCAGGATTCGCCCGTCCCGGACGCCCACGTCGGCGGGGCGGGCCGGCGAGCCGCTGCCGTCGATCACGTCGCCGCCGGTGACCAGCAGGTCCAACCGCGCCATCAGAGGACCTTGGACAGGAAGGCGCGGGTACGGTCGTGCCGCGCAGCGGTGAGCACCTCGTGGGGTGGCCCCTGCTCGACGATCAGGCCCTCGTCCATGAAGACGAGGTGGTCGCCGACCTCCCGGGCGAAGCCCATCTCGTGGGTCACCACGATCATGGTCATTCCGCTCGCCGCGAGGTCCTTCATCACCTCCAGCACCTCGCCGACCAGTTCCGGGTCGAGCGCCGAGGTCGGCTCGTCGAAGAGCATCAGCTTCGGCGACATGGCCAGGGACCGCGCGATGGCCACCCGCTGCTGCTGGCCGCCGGAGAGCTGTGCCGGGTAGTGGTGGGCGCGGTCGGCCAGGCCGACCCGGTCGAGCAGGTCGGCGGCGCGCTGTCGCGCGTCGGCCGCCCGGACGCCCTTCACCGCGACCAGGCCCTCCATCACGTTCTCCAGGGCCGTGCGGTGCGGGAACAGGTGGAAGCGCTGGAAGACCATGCCGATCGACTCGCGCTGCCGGCGCAGTCGCGCGTCCGGCAGCGGTCGCAGCCGGCCGCCGCGCTCCTCGTACCCGATCAGCTCGCCGTCGACGTAGACCCGACCCGCCTGCGGCTCCTCCAGGTGGTTGAGGCAGCGCAGCAGGGTGGATTTGCCGGATCCGGAGGGGCCGACCACGCAGACGACCCGGCCGCGTTCGATGGTCAGGTCGATGCCGCGCAGCACCTCCAGGCGGCCGAAGCTCTTGCGCAGGGACCGGCACTGCACCATGGGCGGGGTCATCGCGCGCTCCCCGTGAGGCGCAGGTTGCGGGTGATCCGCCCGCGCAGGGTGCCCGGAGCGGTGGCGCCGAAGCCGCGGCTGAATCGGCGCTCCAGGTAGTACTGGCCGATGCTGGCGACGGTGGTCAGGACCAGGTACCAGATGGACGCGACGATCAGCAGGGCGATCACCTCGAAGTTGGTCAGGTAGAGCCGCTGGGCGACGGTGAGCAGGTCGGCGCCGGCGATCACCGAGACGAGCGAGGTGGTCTTCAGCATGGAGATGAACTGGTTGCCGGTCGGCGGGACGATGATCCGCATCGCCTGGGGCAGCACCACCCGCTTCATGATCTTCATGCGTGACATGCCCAACGCCGCCGCGGCCTCCTGCTGGCCGGGGTCGACCGAGCGCAGGCCGGCCCGGACGATCTCGCTCATGTAGGCGCCCTCGTTGATGCTCAGCCCGAGCAGCGCCGCGACGAATCCGGTGACCAGGGTGTTCGTCTCCCAGGTCACCAACTTCGGGCCGCCGAACGGCACGCCCAGCCCGACCTCGGGGAAGATCAGCGCGATGTTGAACCAGAAGATCAGCTGCACCAACAGCGGCGTGCCGCGGAAGAACCAGACGTATGCCATGGCGCCGGCGCGCAGGGTACGGCTGTCGGAGACCTGCATCAGCGCCACGATGACGCCGAGCACCACGCCGATCGCCATGGAGGCGGCCGTGAGCTGGACGGTGACCCAGAGCCCTTCCAGGATGACCCGGTCGAACTGGTACTCGACGACGATGTCCCAGTGCAGGTTCGGGTTGATCGCAATGGTCCAGGCCAGCCAGGCCAGGACCAGGGCGGTCACCCCGGCGGCCAGCCAGCGCCCCGGTCGCAGCGGGTGGCTGATCCGGTTCACCTCCGGGCCGGTGGGCCCGGCCGGAGCCGGGCCCTTGACGATCGCATCCACCGGTGTGCTCACTTCTGGTCGTTGACCGTCGCGGTCTGCACACCGCTGCCCTGCACGCCCCACTTCTCGAGGATCTTGGCGTACTCGCCCGCCTCGATCAGCTCCTGGAGTGCCCGCTGGACGGCGTCACGCAGCTGGCTGTCCTTCTTGTCGATCGCGATGCCCCACGGGCCGGCCTCGTACTGGGTCTCCAGGACCTCGTACTTGCCGCTCTGTCCGGCGAGCATCTTGGCCACCGGGTAGTCGACGATGGTGGCCACCGCGCGCCCGGCGTCGATCTGCAGCAGGCCCGTCGGGGCGTCCTCGCTCTGCGAGATGGTCATCTTCTTGGCGCACGAGGCGTTCTGCTTCTCCCCGATGGCGAGGTTGGAGCTGCCCTTGGCGAGCACCACGGCCCGGCCGCACAGGTCCGCCAGATCCTTCACCCCGGCCGGGTTGCCCTTCGCCACCATGATCGCGCCGCCGGCCTGGAAGTAGTCGACGAAGTCGACGGCCTTACGGCGCTCCTCGGTGTCGCTCATCGAGGACATCGCCAGGTCCCAGCGGTCGGCCTGCAGGCCCGGGATCAGGCCGGGAAAGCTGGCGTTGGTCATCTCCAGCTTCAGGCCGAGCCGCCCGGCGATCGCCGCCGCCAGGTCCGGGTCGACGCCGGTCAGCTCCTGGGTCCCCTCCTTGTACATCTCCATCGGCGGGTAGCCCTCGGCGGTGGCGACCCGGAGCACACCCTTCTCCTTGAGGGCGGCCGGAACCAGGTCGGCAGCCTTGGCGTCGGCGGCGACCGAGGCGGAACCACCGGCCTGCGGCGTCTGACCGCTGGTCGAACGTCCGCAGCCGGCGACGGCGAGTGAGAGTGCGGCGAGACCGACGACAATGCGAAGCGCACGCTTCCTGACCACCCGAAACCTCCTGCCTGAGACGATGGCGGGGACCCTATCGGGGATCAGCCAGCATGAACAGCCCGAATGCTTTGCAGGGTGAGCATCGAATTATTCGAGGCTCACCCGCGTTCGCCGTGCAGGTCGCGGCGGGCACCCGTTCAGGTGCCGGGAAGCTGGATCTCGCGTCCGCGCCACCTGGAGCGCAACCACCGGTCGTGGCTGGCGACCACGACGGCGCCGGGGCTGCCGCCGAGGGCGTCCTCCAGCTCGTCGCAGAGCCGGGGCGAGAGGTGGTTGGTGGGCTCGTCGAGCAGCAGCAGATCGGGTGGATCGGCCACCAACAGGGCCAGGGCGAGCCGGCGTCGCTGGCCGACCGACAGCTCGCCGATCGGCCGGCGCGCGTCGTGGGCGGTGAGCAGGCCGAGGTCGTCCAGCGGTACGGTCTCGGCGCGCACATGGCCCAGGACGTCGGCGTAGATCTCCTCGGCGGTGCGCTCGGGCCGGTCGAACACCGTGTCCTGGGTCAGTACGCCGATGCGCAGGTCGGGGCGGCGCCGGACGTGACCGGCCAGCTCCAGCCGGCCGGCGAGGACGGCGAGGAGCGTGGACTTGCCCGCACCGTTGGCGCCGGTGACCAACAGCCGGTCGGTGGCGGCGAGGTCGAGACGGTCGAGGGTGAGTCGGCCGGGTATCCGCACGTGACGCAGGCTGACGAGGGTCCCGTCGGCGGTGGCGGTGGCGAGCGCGGTGGCGCGGAACCGCAGCGGTTCGGGTGGTGACGCGACGGCGGTACGTTCGAGGTCGTCGAGCCGGCGGCCGGCGGCGCGTACCCGTCGGGCGATCTGGTTCTGCACCCTGCCGGCGGTGTGGCCGTATCCCATCTTCTCGTTGTCGCGCCGGTCCCGGCCCGGCGCGACCTCGTGCGCGGTCACCGCGAGCTGCCGGCGCAGCTCGGCCAGTTCCTCCTGCTGCTCGGCGTGGCGTCGCTGCCAGCGCTCCCGCTCGTTGCGCTGGTGAGCCAGATAGTCGCGGTAGGTGCCGCCGAAGCGGACCGGGCCGGCGACAGCGGGGTCGAGGTCGATCAGGTCGGTGCAGACCGCGTCGAGGAAGGCCCGGTCGTGGCTGGCCACGACGACGGCTCCGGGCAGGTCGCGCAACTGCTGCTCGAGAAACGCCGCCGCGGCGTCGTCGAGGTGGTTGGTGGGTTCGTCGAGCAGCAGCGCTGAGGGCAGGCGGATGAGCAGGGCGGCGAGTGCGAGCCGGCCGCGCTGGCCGCCGGAGAGCGCGGCGAGCGCCCGCTCCGGTGCCACATCGCCGAGACCGAGTGCCGCGAGGACCATGCCGGCGCGTCGCTCGGCGCCCCAGGCGTCGATGTCCTGGGCGCGGTCGAGCAGATCGCCGTAATCGGCGAGCAGCCGTTCGCGGTCGGGTGTGTCGTCGGCGGTGCGGGCGAGCCGGTCGGCGAGCCGATCGAGGTCGGCGAGGACGGCACGGGCCTCGCGCAGGGCATCGTCGCGCACGTCCGCCACGGTCGCGGCCGGGTCGTAGGGGGCTTCCTGCGGCAGGTAGCCGAGGTCTGGTGGGCGAACGACGCTGCCGGCGTCCGGTTCGTCCGCACCGGCGAGCAGGCGGAGCAGGGTGGATTTGCCGGTGCCGTTCTCGCCGATCAGGCCGATCCGGCGGCCGGGGGCCGCGGTGAGGGAGACCCCGTCCAGCACGCGACGGCCGCCGAGGGTGTGGACGAGGTCGTGAGCGAGCAGTGCTTCGGGCATGGGAGGTCACCTTCGGGGTGCTCCGGGCCACCGGCCGGCACGGCCCGTGGCCCGGAGCAGGGCGGAGTCGGCGGTCAGGCGCGCTCGGGCGCGGGGATCTCGCGCAGGTGGCCGCCATCGAGGCGGAGCCACCGCTGCACACCGATGTCGGTGAGGAACCGTTCGTCGTGGCTGACCACCACGAACGCACCCCGGTAGGCGGTCAGGGCGCTTCCCAGTTGGCCCACGCTGACCAGGTCGAGGTTGTTGGTGGGTTCGTCGAGCAGCAGCAGATGGGGTGCCGGCTGGGCGTAGAGGACGCAGGCGAGGGTGGCGCGCAGCCGTTCGCCGCCGGAGAGCACGCCGGCGGGGAGGTGGGCTCGGGCGCCGCGGAACAGGAACCGGGCGAGCAGGTTCATCCGTTCGGCCTGCGGCCGGTCGGGGGCGTACGCGGCGAAGTTCTCCGCGACCGTCCGGTCGAGATCCAGCAGGTCCAGCCGTTGCGACAGGTACGCGACGCGGCCGTCGGCGCGGTGCACCTGCCCGGCGTCCGGGTGGAGGTCACCCTGCAACAGACGCAGCAGGGTGGACTTCCCGGCACCGTTGGGGCCGGTCAGCGCGATGCGCTCCGGTCCCCGGATGGTCAGGTCGGCGCCGTCGCCGGCGAAGACGGCCCGGTCGCCGTGGTGGACCTGCATACGCTCGCCGGCGAACACGGTGCGGCCGGCGGGAACGGTCGTGTCGGGCAGGTCCAGGGTCAGCGCCTGGTCGTCGCGCAGCGTCCGACTGGCCTCGTCGAGCCGGCTCTGGGCCTCGCTGACCCGGTTTGCGTGTGCCTGCTGTGCCCGGCCGGCCGACTCCTGGGCGCTGCGCTTGAGCCCACCGGCGACGATGCGGGCCAGGCCGGCGTTGCCGAGGTTGCGGGCCGCGCTGCTGGCCCGGCGGTCGGCCCGCTCCCGGGCCTGCTGCATCTCCCGCTTCTCCCGCTTCACGTCCTGCTCGGCGCTGCGCACGGTCCGCTCCGCCGCCTCGCGCGCCACGCGCAACGCCTCCTCGTACGCGGTGAAGTTCCCGCCGAACAGACGCACCTCACCACGGTCGAGCTCGGCTACGCGGTCCATCCGGTCCAACAGGACCCGGTCGTGGCTGACCACCAGCAGACACCCGGACCAGCCCTCCAGCACCTCGTACAGCCGGTGCCGCGCGTCGATGTCGAGGTTGTTGGTCGGCTCGTCCAGCAGCAACACGTCCGGGCGCCTGAGCAGCTGCGCCGCCAGGCCGAGCGACACCACCTGCCCGCCGCTGAGAGTGCGCAGGCGCCGGTCCAACCCCACGTCACCGAGGCCCAGCCGGTCAAGTTCGGCGCGGCTGCGCTCCTCCACGTCCCAGTCGTCCCCGACGGCCGTGAAGTGCTCCTCCGCCGCGTCACCCGCCTCGATGGCGCGCAGCGCCGCGAGGGTCGCGTCGACCCCGAGCACCTCCGCGACGGTCAGGTCACCGGCCAGGGGCAGGTCCTGCGGCAGGTAGCCGAGCACACCCTCGACCGTCACGCCGCCACCGGTCGGGGTGAGGTCGCCCGCGATCAGGCGGAGCAGGGTCGTCTTGCCGGCGCCGTTCGGCGCGACCAGTCCCGTACGGCCGGGCGGCACGGTGAAGGACAGGTCCTGGAAGACCGGAGTGTCGTCCGGCCAGGAAAAGGACAGGTTGGTACAAACAATGCAGACGTCAGACATCGGGAGACACCCTCGAAAGAGAGCCGGGGACGCGACAGACACCCCGGTCGGGCAGACAGGTCTACGACGAGACACGCCGCACCGGCGCAGGCCGGCAGGCGGCCGGGGCCGCTCACCCCGAGATGTCGTCGTCCCCCGTCACCACAGTCCGCTCCCTCGCACTCTCATCGCGGTCTCCGCCGCGCGGCACCAGCTTAACAACTTCCCGAGTGGCACCGGTACGGCAACCGCCTCGCGGGAGAACGCCTGGGCTTGGGCCGATGATCCGCGAAGCCACCGCGTGAGCGCGTCTACGAGGCGACGCAGTGGTAGCGGTGCCTCAGATGCGCGCTGGTGCTCGTACCCGACGTGCGTGCGGGAAAGCGAAGGGCGGGATGGGAGACCATCCCGCCCTTCACGTGAACGGCCCTCGCGGACCGGTGGAAGACACGTCAGACAGCGGGCGTCCCGTCCCCGCGGACCGCGCGGCGGCGCCGGGCGAGGAGCAACATGATGCCGCCACCGGCCACCATGGCGAGACCGGCTCCGGCGATCAGCCCGGACTGCGGCCCGGTGATCGGCAAGTCACCCCCGCCGCCACCGCTGCCGCCGTCATCGTCACCGTCCCCGCCACTGCCGCTCGCGGCGACCACGACGGCGAACCCGTCCTCGTTGTCGCTGTCGTCCACGTCGGCTGCCTTTACGGCGACGGCGTTCGCCGGAAGTTCGGCATGCTCCGGGCCGGAGCGGGTGTCCGTCCGCTCGGTCAAGCCCTCGACCTGCACAGTCCCGCCCGCCAAGGCGACGGGTGCCTTGATGGCGGCCGACACCGTCGCCAGATTGTGCAACTCGACAGCGGAGTAGACGCTGTCGTTCGGGTTGGTGTCCTGGCCGACCGGTACGAGCGCGAGCGTGTCGTAGGTGCACACCGCTGACCGCCCGTCGTCGCCGACCGCACACTCCTTCGGCGGTCGGGTGAACGTCACACCCTTGGGCAGGCGCAGCGTGGCCTTGACGCCGCTGACTGCCTTCCGGCCCTGGTTGACGACCCGGTACCGCACCGCGCCCGTCTCCCCCGGGTTCAACGTCCCGGTGGATTCGAGCCGGCCGTCCGCGCCGACCCGCACCGACTGCTTCACGTCCGGCGCCACCACCGACAGGTCGGCTTCGGGATCGTCGACCAACTTGAGCGTGAACCATTTGCTGGCACTGAGTTGCATCTTGTCGTCGCCCCAGGCCATGCCGGCCTCGACGTGGAACCTGCCTTCGTAGGGCTTCTTTTTTTCGTAGACCTGAATATCGATGGGCAGATCCACCGTCCCGCCGGGTTCCGGCATCAGCTCCGGAAACAGGCTCGATTCGATACGGCAGTACCAGCCCGAGTGGTCGCCGTCACACTCACCGGAGCCACCGCCCTCCGGCCAGATGAGTGCGGCCTTGGTCGACCAGTCCAGCTCGGAGGGGCGGACGTAGAAAATGATCTCTCTCGGGGTCTGGTCGGTCAGATTGGTGAGTCTCAGGTGGACTCTCTTCTTGGCCACCCCCAGCGGAATCGTCGTACCGGCCAGATCGAACGTGAACTTCGCGCCCGTGTCCGCCGCCGAGGCGGACCCGACGGGGGTAGCCGTCCCGGCAAGGACGAGCAGCGCGGCGGCGGCAGTTCGCACCAGCCATCGATGACCAAAGGCCATAGCAGAACCCTTCAGGTGAGCGGACGGTACGGCCGAGGACACTATCCGCAATGGGCTCGCATCGGTATCCTCCGCTCACCCCCTACTGTGCGAGGGCCGGATCGGCGCGGCGGCGATGGCCACACCCCTGGCAACTCGACCGGCGCCGCAGCACCGTGCACCTCTCCACGGTGGAGGCGGATCGGGCCCGCGCCGATCGTCGACTCAGCCCTGCCGTCGATCCGCCGGGCCGGCCAGCCGCCAACCGCCCCCACCTGTGATGATCCGGTCAGGCCCGAGGCGTTCCCGGAGGTGGTGGATGTGCACGCCCACCGCGGCGATCGTGGCGGGCCGGTCGTGCGGCGGCAACGACGACCAGATCCCACTCCTGCTACGCGGCACTCCCCGCGCCTCGACGAGTACCCGCAGCACGGCGAACTCCTGCGGGCCGAGCCGGATGAACCGAGCCGGCCCGTCGAGGACGTACCGATGGCCGACATCGAGTCGCAGGCTGCCGAACGACAGCACGTCGGTGCCGTCGACCGGTTCCGGCGCGATCGGGTCCCGCACCCACCAGCCGTCCGTCCCGGTGAGAATGCGTGCGGCACCGATCTTCCTACGGATGTTGGCGATCACCACGCCGATCTGGGCAGCCGTCGGCGGTCGGTACCCGCGCGGCATGGCGGCCCAGATCGCCTCCCGGCTGAGGGGCGCCCCCCGCGCGGTGATCAGGACGGCCAGCACGGCGGCCTGCTGGCCACTGAGCATGACCGCGCTCGACTCAGCGTGCAGTCGGACCAGGCCGGTGGACGTCTGCAACTCCAGCCCGGCGTAGCACAGCGGGACATCCAGCACGGGTATGCACAGCTGACGGCGACCGGTGCTGGTCCGCGGGCGCCATCCTTGACGGCATCGAGAGATCGCCGACAGCGCAGAGCCTGCCGCCGGAGAAACGTCCTCAGCCGGAGGGCAGCAGGCCGACCGGCCGACCATGGACTGATCAACCACCATGAAGGGCCTCACCATCTGGCTGGCCGGCCGCCACTACCCCCACCGGCCAGCCTGAACCTCGGTCCGTACTCGCGGACGCCGGACGCCGGCGGTCAGGCCGACGGCCCGACCAGTTGGTACGTCGCTCGGACGGCGGCCACGGCCCAGCGCATGCGACTGACCGCCTCGACCGGATGGTCGCCGTACTCCTGCGCGACGAGTGCCGCGCAACCGGCCACCCGGTACCGGCTGACGCTGTACAACACCGCCTGCCGGATCTGTTCGGGCGTCGGATCCTTCGACGGTTGGAGCGTGGAGGCGAAAAGTGCCTCCGCCCTGGTACTGAGCAGTTCCGACGGGCTCATCACCGGCTCCTTTCCGGTAGGTGACGGCCATGCCCGCGAGGCAGATCCGGCACCAGGCGCACCACCACCGAGGTCGCACGCACGAGATGCGAGGCTGGCCGATCGCCTCGGGCGACCGACGTACTTCGGGCAGCCGACGAATTCGCCGAACGGCGGTGCCCGGGGTGGGGTCAGCGGAGTCCGACCCCACCCCGGTCCCGGTCCCGGTCCCAGGTTCCGGGTTCCGGGGTGCGCGCCCCTGCGTCGTGTCCGGCGCGCACCCCGTGATTCACCTTTCGCTACTTGCCTGAGCCGGCGAGGACGCCCTGCACGAAGTAGCGCTGGAAGGCGAAGAAGACCGCGAGCGGCACGAGCATGGACAGGAACGCGCCGGGACCGATCGTGTCGAGGTTGGACGAGAACGACCGCATCTGCTCCCGCAGGGCGTAGGTGATCGGGGCATTGTCGGAGGTGGCGAAGACGAGCGCGACCAGCAGGTCGTTCCAGACCCACAGGAACTGGAAGATCGCCAGCGAGGCGATGGCCGGCCAGCCGATCGGCAGCACCACGCGGGCGAAGATGAGCATTTCCCGGGCGCCGTCGATGCGGGCCGCCTCCAGCAGGTCGCGCGGGATGTTCAGGAAGAAGTTCCGCAACAGGAAGATCGCGAACGGCAACCCGAAGGCCACGTGGAAGGCAACCACCGCTGGGATCTCGCCGTAGATGCCGAGGGTCCGGAAGATCCGTGCGTCCGGCACGATCGCCACCTGGATCGGCACGACGATCAACGCGACGACCAGCGCGAACAGCCAGTCTCGGCCGGGGAAGTCCATCCAGGCCAGGGCGTACGCGCCGAGTGCGCCGAGCAGCACCACGAGCAGGGTCGACGGCACGGTGATCAGCACCGTGTTCCACAGCGATTCGACGATCCGCTCGTTCTGCAGCACCTGGGCGTAGTTGTCGAGGGTCAGTTGGGCCGGTGCGGTGAAGACCGTCCACCAGCCGGTGGCGCTGTTGTCGGCGCTGCTACGCAGGCTCGCCACGGCCAGACCGAAGGTCGGCAGCAGCCAGAAGATGCCGATCAGGACCACCAGCAGTCGCAGCAGTGCCTTGCCGAACCGCATCATGAACCGGGTCCACGGTCCCGGTCGCGGCCGGCCGCCCCGCGCGGTACCGGCGGGTATCAGTTCCGGTACGGCGTCGATGATGGCGTGGCTCATCAGCTGTCCCTCCTCAGGCGCCGAATGTTGAACAGCATCGCGGGGAGCACCAGGGCGAACAGCAGGACCGCGAGGGCGCTGCCGAGCCCGTAGTCGAGGCCGCCGCCGAAGGACACCCGGTACATCTCCAGGGCGACCACGGTCGCGTCGTCCTGGGACGACTCGGGTGCGAGCACGTAGACGAGGTCGAAGATCTTCAGGACGTTGATGGTCAGGGTGACCAGGACCACGACGAGCACCGGCCGGACCAGCGGCACGGTCACGTGCCGGAATGTCTGCCACTCGCTCGCGCCGTCCATCCGGGCCGCTTCGAGTGCTTCCCGAGGCAGGGCGGCCAGCCCGGCCGACACCAGCACCATGGCGAAGCCGGCCCAGATCCAGATGTACGCCCCGATGACGGCGGGAGTGATGAGTGAAGGGCCGAGCCAGGTGACGCCGTTGAACGGCTCGGTGAAGTTGCCGGCGGGCAGCCGGATGACGTATGGGCCGGAGGTGAGTTCGGGGAACGCGAACCGCCCGGCGGCGTCGGTCCGGGTGGTGGCGACCACCCTGCCCCCGTCGGCCACCGCCTCGACGGTCATCTGGGGCAACCCCACCTCGCCTGCGTCGACAATCCCCGCCTGGCCGCCGCCGCCGCGGGTGAAGTCGAGCCACACCACCCCCTGCAGTCCGGGGCCGCCGGTGGGTGCCGTGGCCGGCTTGGCGTCGGTCGGGATCCGGTCCGGTGGCAGACCCACGAGGGCGAGGTGGACGGGTTCACCCGGGTTCGCCGGCCCCCTGGACTCGAAGCCGCCGTTCATCGGCGCCAGCTCGCCCTGCTCTCGGGCATCCACGCCGTGGTAGCGCGACGGGGACTCGAAGGCGTCGTGCACCGACACCGCGACCGCGTTGAGCACGCCGCGGTCCGGGTTCTCGTCGTAGACCAGCCGGAAGGTGACGCCGGCGGCCAGGAACGAGATGGCCATCGGCATGAACAGGACTGCCTTGAGCACGGCCGACCGGCGCAGCCGCTCGGTCAACACCGCGAAGATCAGCCCAAGGGTGGTGGCCACGGCAGGCGCCACGATCACCCAGACGAGGTTGTTCAGGATGGCTCGCCGGGTGTTCGGCGAGGTGAACATGGTGACGTAGTTGTCGAGGCCGACGAATCTCGATCCGTCACCGCTGCGGAAGCTGAGCCACAGCGTGTAGACGATGGGATAGCAGACCAGCACCAGCAGCAGCACCAGGGCGGGGCCGAGGAAGAGCGCGACCATCAGGCGGGTCTCCCGCGACCGTCGGCGGGCCGCGGTCCCGGCGGTGGTCCGTGGGCCGCCGGGGGCGTCCCGGTGGCCCGGGCCGCCGGCGGCGTGCCGTGGGCCGCCGGGGCCATCGGCCACGCTCGCCCGGCCGATCGTTGTTCGGGCAGGGGACGGACTGATGCCCTGGGCCGGGTCGGGCGTGATCGTCATCAGTTGCCTCCGAAGTCCTTCTTCGCGGCGGCCTCGAGCTGCTGGGCCAACGCCTCGGGGGCGGTCGGCTTGGCCAGGAAGTCCTGCAGCAGCACCCACAGGTGGGCGCTGGTCCCACCGCCGAACGTCTGCGGCGTGAGGTCCGACAGGTCGAAGCGCAGCGATTCGGCCTTCACCACCGCTTCGGCGAGTTCCCGGGTGGTGTCGTCCGCGTACGTCGCGACGTCCAGTCCCGAGTTCGCCGAGATGAACCCGCCCTTGGCCGCCATGATCCTCGCCGCCTCGGGCGAGGCGAGGAAGGCCATCAGTGCGTTCGCCTCCGGCGTGTCCTTGAAGGCGACCGCCTGGTCGCCCGCCGTCACCACCGCCGGCTTCGAGCCGTCGACCGACGGCCAGTTGAAGAACTTCGCCGACTCGCCGACCTTCAACTCACCCAGCTTGTTGATCTCCGAGGCGACGAAGTCACCCTCGAACAGCATCGCTCCCTTCGGCGACTTGCCGAACACGTCGGCGATCGCCTGCGTGAAGGTGGTCTGCGTCGGGTTGCCGGCCAGGAATCGCGGCGTACGCCAGTAGTCGGCCAGCAGGGTCAGCGTCTTGACCACGCTGGGATCGGTCCAGGGGATCTCGTGCTTGGCCAGCTTGTCGTACATTTCCGGGCCGGCGACCCGGAGGTAGGTGTTCTCGAACCAGTCGGTCAGCACCCACCCGTCGCCACCGGCGGCCACCATGGGCGTCACCCCGGAGTCGGCGAGCGCGGCGGAGACCGTCTTCAGCTCGTCCCAGGTCTTCGGCGGCTGCACCCCGGCGTCGGTGAAGCTGTCGACCCGGTACCAGATCACCGACTTGTTGGCCACCTTGAAGTAGACGCCGTAGAGCTGCCCGTTCACGGTGCCCAGTTCCTGCCAGGCCGAGCTGTAGTTGGCCTTGATCGCGGCGGCCGCGTCACCGGTCAGCGGCTTGACCGCGCCCCGCTTCACGAACTCGGCCACCACCCCGGGCTGCGAGATCAACGCGACATCCGGCGGCGAACCCCCGGCGATCCGGCTGTTGAGCAGCACCGGCAGATCGTTGCCGCCGGAGGTGTACTTCACCGTCGCCCCGGTCTTCGCGGCGAAGGCGTCCAGCACCGCCTGGAAGTTCGCCTGCTCGGCACCGGACCACGTGGCCGCCACCTCGACCGTCTTGCCGGCAAGGTTCGCGTCCGGCGAGCCGGACGTCGGGCCGGCATCGCCACCGCACCCTGCGGCGGTGGCAAGGACCGCCGTCGCCACGGCGAGCGGTACCCATCGTCGTATCATGGACCCTCCTGAATCTGGTCTGCGGATCGGGACTGGACCGGGGCGGGCGACGACCCGCCGCCCGCCCCGCGTTCGGAGTCGACCGCGGTTGAGTGGCAGCTCAACCGCGGTCGACGGGCGACGGACGCCGACCCAGGTTCCGGATTGGCGGTCGGCCCGCCCTCATCCGTCCCCATCCGGGTCGGCGCTTATCGATCGCATCCGATCAACCGATCGGTGATTGCGCCGAGTCTTCAACACCACCGCGTTTCCCGGAAGTCAACTGGGTGCTACGTGACGGGACCGACGAACACCTCACAAGATCAACTTGTCGGATCCGGACCCGACTCGCTGGTAACTCTTCGGCGATCCACTCTGAACTGGTTAAACACCGCCCGGATCGGCGCGCCGTCCCAAAATCCGGTAGCACCGGGTCGGTGAACGAACCGTCACGGTGTTGAGATTGGCCACCACTGCTATGTCTGCCCTGTTACGGCGACACTTCTTCCCGACGAAAGAGTCGCATCGAAGTGAGCCAACCGCCGTCCGGAACCGTGCACCTGTTGAGGTTGAGCGGCGTGACAGGAGGACAGTGTGGAGGACCTGGCGGGGTACACGGTCGCCGTCCTGTCGGAGCGTCGTCGACACGACCTCGCCACCCTGCTGGAGGCCACCTCGGCACGGACGATCAACGTCCAGGCGGTCCGCTCGGTGGCCCAACCGGTGGTGGAGGCCGTTGCCGTCGCCACCCGCTCCTGCGTCACGGGACCGGTGCACGAGGTCATCGTGTCGTCGGGCCTGGGCCTGCGGGCCTGGCTGCGCGTGGTCCAGCAGACCGGCCATCTCGACGCGCTCATCGACCGGCTGACGCACGCCCGCCTGCTGGCCCGCGACGGGCACGCCGCCGACACGCTGCGGGATCTCGGCCTGAGCCAGATATGGGCAACCGCCTCCACGACCACCGAAGACCTGTTCCGCTATCTCCTCGCCCAGCCGATGATCGGCCGCCGGGTGGTGGCGCAGATCGAGTCGGAGCCACACCGGGAGTACTGCGAGGCCCTGCGCCGCAACGGGGCGACCGTGGTCGAGGTCGTCACCAACCGGTTTCTCCCGCCGCTGCGGATCGACATCCTGCGCCGGCTGTGCGGAGTCATCATCCGGCGGCAGGTCGACGCCGTCGCGCTGACCGGGGCGACCGCCACCGAGAACCTGCTTCGCCAGGCCGAGGCCGACGGCGTACTCGGCGAGGTGCTCAACGCGCTGACCGCCGACATCGTGCCCGCCTGTCTGGGTCACCTGGCGGCGGAGCCACTGCGGGCGTTCGGCCTCAGCGCGTACGTGGCGAACAGTCCCGCCCTGCCGGACCTGGTCAAGGTCCTGGCGAACCAACTCCCGGGACGGTCGCTCCAGCTCGACGTGCAGGGCCACCGGGTGGAGATCCGCAGCCAGGCGATGGTGATCGGCCACCAGGTGATTCCGGTCCAGCCCGGCCCGATCTCGGTGCTACGGGCGCTGGCCCGCCGTCCCGGCCGGGTGCTGTCCCCGGCCGAGATCCGGGCAGCCGCGCCGAGCTGGGCCGACGTCGACGACCACGCCGTCGAGATGGCGGTGTCGCGGCTGCGGCGAGCCTTCGACGACACCCCGCTGGACGGCGTCGACCTGATCCAGACCGTGATGAAGCGTGGCTACCGGCTGGGGGCCTGACCGCCCACCGGCACACAGAAACGCTTCTATAACTGCCAAGTGGTGCTGGTGGCTGGGCGTGTGCCGGCCAGGGTTTTGAAGAGTTGCCGGCAGATGTAGCGCTTGAGGTTGCGCATGACCGCGCGTTTGGTGCGTCCTTCGGCGGTGCGGCGGGTGACGTAGGCGCGGGTGCGGGGGTCGTGGCCCATGCGGACCAGGGCGACGGTGTAGAGGGCACGGTTGAGGCGTCGGTCGCCGCCGCGGTCGAGTCGGTGTCGGGTGGTGTTGCCTGATCAGGCCGGTAGTGGTGATGCGCCGGCAAGGGCGGCGAACGCAGCCTCGGAGCGGATGCGTCCGGGGTGTGACCAGGCCAGTAGAACGGTCGCGGCAACGACGGCGTCGATGCCGAGGGCGACGGTGCGTAGCAGCGCGGTCAGCGCGTTGATGGCGCGGGTGCGTGCGCCGCTCATCTGTTCGCGGGCGACGGTCAGGACGCGCAGGGCGGTGCGGGCACCCGTCGCGCGAGGCCAGCGCAGCTCGTTGACGTTCAGGCCGCGGGCTGTTTAAGTCATCGCGATGGCGTCCAGGGCGTCGCTCTTGCCGTGGCGGCGCCTGCTGATGGCGGAGACGCCGGGTGCCTCGGCGACGGTGAAGCCAACGGCGGTGAACTGTTCGATGAAGGTGGCGCCGTAGGAGCCGGCGCCGTCGATGACGATCAGCGTTGTCGTGTGCCGGGTGTGGCGTGGGATCCAGCCGGTGGCGCGGTGAAGCCCGGCCGGGCTGGTTGGGAACTGGGCGTGCTGCTGGACTGTGCCGGTGCCGGCGGTGATGCGTGCGAGAGTGTGTGAGGCGGCGTGGGTTTCCACGCGTCGTGACGGCGCCGGCCCGGGAAGTGCTCTCGCGGCAGGACGGTGACGGGCCACGACCCGCGGCCACGGGTCGGGCAAGCTTCTGATCAAGCCACCGAGAGGGGCAGGGCCGGCGCCCTGACCACGAACCGGGCGGGCAGATCTCACTGAGAGCACCCGGCCGGGGCCACCATTTCATGAGCCACACCCAGGCCGCGGACATGACGCTGGCCCTGCCAGCCAGCCCCAGGCCAACCAAGAGCAAGCTTCACAGCGTTTTCACCCTGCGCGGGCGGAAAGACCGCCAGCTCGAACGGTGGGCGTTGATCGCCGAAAATGGACGAAGCTCCTGGTAGATGACGTGGTCGACCAGAACACATGCCGTCTGCCCGAGGAGCTTCGTGCTGGCGGAGGCCCACCTCGCGAGTTGATCGGTGGATGCCGCTCGCCTCAAGGCGAGGATCCACAACCACCACCGGTCACCCGGCGAGGGTGGTGGGCGCGTACTGACTAGTGTTCGTTCGTTGATGCCCTTCTGCGGCGTACGAAGATGATCAGGGCTGCTCCGAAGGCGACCATCAGGATTCCGATGAGGCTGATCCGGGCGGTCATCGCACCTGTCGTCGCCAGCTTTTCGCAGGTGCCTGGGTCCTCGTACTCGCCGGTCAGTTTGTGGTTGTGGCCGGGAAACTGCACATTGACGGCGCGTTCTCGTCCGGCGGCGAAGACGATCGTCTGCGATCCCCCGTCGGAGGCCGTGACCTTCTTTTCCTGCGTTCCGTAGGTGGCGACCGCCTCGATCGGAGGCATCCCCTGGCCGGGATGGGTGATGGTCACCTTCAGTTCGGTGCAGGTCGACTCGGTGGACATCGTGGGCAGCCCGCAGGTCGAGGGCCGCGACCAGAGATAACGAGCGACTTCCTTGCCCCGCTCGGTCACGACGATCTGGCCGGTGCCCGCTGGCATCGGCAGTTCCACCGACTTTCCCGCGGGCACGTTGACGGTGCGGTTCACACCGGTCGCGGTGACCCGGAACGTCACGGGATAGCGGCCGCCGCTGAGGTGGACGGTGACGGACCCGTCGCAGGCCGGCGCGAAGGTGGCCTTCGGTTGTGCGCAGGACACGGCACCGCCGTTGTAGGCGCCGAGTGGGCCGGCGGAGCGGCTGCCGGGCTTGCCCTTGCTGCCCAGTTTCTTGTCGCCGTAGCGCTTGCCCTTCCCCACCATCGGCGTGATCAGCTCGCCCTTGCCACCCCAGACGAGGTCGACTTGGGTGTAGCACTTCGGCACGTCGACCTTCAGCTCAACCTTGCGGTGTTTGGCGTCGATCACCGCGATGTCGTGGTCGTGCGCGTACTGCGGCCAACTCGGCTTGGCGCTCGGCGCGAAGTAGGAGACCAGGAGGAACTCCTGCTTCTGGTCCTGGCACAGGGGCAGGTCACCGGCGAGCTCGACCGTCGCGCGGCCCTTCGCACCGTCGAACGTGTGCTTGTACGTGGCCTGTGCCATGCCGACGCATCGCGGTGTCTTTCGGCATGTCCCCTTGAGGCCGGCGGCGCGGCCGGAGTCGGTGCTGGAGATGCCGGTCCGGTCGCCGTTGCGCTCGAACCAGGTCGCCGACACCGTCAGGGTGGCACTCGTCGTCGTGCCCGGCACCCGCTGCACACCGGTCCTGACACCTCTCGGACCGTTGCCGTCGGTGTCGGCGCTGATCGCGTTGCCCACCTTGATCCCGGCGATCGGTGTCTGCGGTCGCGCGACGAGCTTGGTGATCTTGGCGTATCTGTTCTCCCAGCTGCCGTTGTTCACCTGCCAGGTGATCTCATAGGTGCCGTCCGGCTGGCACACCGCCGTCCCGCTGACCCGGGTGTGATGCGCTGCGGCGGGGCTCGCCGCCACCAGCGCCGCGAGCATGCCGAGCAGCATGCCGCCCGCCAGGGAGAGCAGCATTCGGAGGGGTCTGTTCACGTCAGTCACTCCACAGATGGAAGGGATGGTTTCGGGGTTTCGGCGCCTCGCCGGCGGCGCCGCACTCTTCACGTCCCTGTGTGCACGTATTGAGGAGCCTGCGTGGATCAATCGCTGGCGAAATTGATACGAAGGGTTTCTGTCGATGATCGGCGGCGCGGTACACGGCCGCGGAGCACCGCCAGCCGCGCGTAACCCCAGTCACCGCAGTCGGCAACCGTCCGCAGCGCCCACCGCATGCGCTCCGCGGCTTCTTTCGGATGCTCACCGAACTCGTACGCGACCTCGGCTACGCAGCCGGCGAGCCGGCGGCGCACGAGTTCGCCAGCGATTGCCCGGCGCACCTGCTGGCGATCGGGATGCTGCGACGGCTGTAGCGCCGACGCGAACAGAGCTTCGGCGAGCAGCACGGTCCGGTACCTCAGCATTGCGTCACCTCCTCACTGCCGGCCACGCACCGCGATCCCCCGTGCGCCCCGCCGAACCGTCCCGCCACGGCAGATCGCGGCCGAAGACGGCGTACGCTCGCGGGTCGCCGGGATAGCGCAGCCCGCGGCGCAGGTCACGGAATCCCATCCGCCGATACAACCGCCACGCCCGCGACCGCCCGTCGGCCGTCTCCGCCGTCGACAGCACCACCGTCCGCGTCCCGGCCGACGACAACATGCCTCGCAGCATTGCCTCACCCAGCCCTCTGCCCTGACAGGCCGGACGGACCTGAAGCTCCGATACGGTGCAGGCGCCGTCGAGCCACCGCCTGCGATCGGCGACGACCGGCATCGCGCCGGCGACCCAGTCCCGCCACCACTGGCCGGGCTGGCACAGATAGCCGTAGCCGAACCCGACGATGTCGTCCAGCGGCCCCAGAACGGCCACCGCCCGGAACCCCGGCATCGTCAGGTCCTCGACCAACTGCCGACCGCTACCTTCCCGCATCGCCGGGCCATAGCCCATCGCCTCGGCAAGGACATCGATCGCCTCGTCCGCCCGGATGGCGAACTGCTCGGGCGTCCACACGACCAGGCGGTCCCTCATCGCATCTGGCACCGGTACCTCCGACAGGTCGGGCAGTGGCGGCTGACCGTCGACCGGGTGAAGGCCACCGGGCGGCTGCCGCACGCCTCACAGACCAGCGACAGGACCTGCCGGCCACGCCTGCTGCCGGTAAACCAGGACGCGCCACGGACCACGCCGACGTCACCAAAGTGGATGGCGTCATCGAGGCATTGATCGCGTACGGGGCAGACGATGCAGCGTTGCACGGCTTTCTGCCACATCAGGCGGGACTCGAACCACGACGGGTCCAGCCCCCTGCATTCGGCTTGCTCCCACCACGACTGGTGGGGCTTCGTGATTTGTAGTGCCGTCATACTCCCCAATACGGGCAGGACCAGCCCGTGGATCAGTTCAGACCGATCCTTGAAGCGCCTCGGGTTCGACGGAGGCGGTGATCATCGCGCGGGGGCTACATCGACGCGCAGAAGCGCGCTCACACGGGCCCGTTGAATCCGTCCGACCCGCGGTCGCTGTGGTGGATGAACTGACCGTCGCGGACATCGCGGGACCAGATCCCGTATTCGAGGGCGGCGAGGATGAGGTCGGTGTCGCAGCGGTCGGAGGTCTTCCACCCGACGATCCGGCGGGAGAAGGCGTCGCGGACCGCGGCCAACCAGAACACGCCTTCATCGCACGGGATGCGGTGGCATCGGCGACCCAGAGTCGGTTCGGCCCGGTCGCGGCGTTTGACGCAAGATCGCCACTCATAATACCGAGTGACGACGAAAGACCTGGGCAGGGACGGCTTGACAGGGCATTTGTCCGAGGCGTACCCCTGATCGGCCTGCACATCTCACGAACCCGCCGCCCGTCGACGACCTGTTCGACGTGGCCTTCGAGGCGGCCGACGACGGCTGATTGGCGATCCTCGGTGGTAGCGGCCAGGAGATGGCGCGTCGAGGGCACGTCGCGCCCGTTGTGAACCAGGAGTCAGGTGCGTCCGTAGCTACGTCGTGAACCTCGTTGACGTACTGCCAGAGGGGCTGCGGCGGCGGGTGGAACGGGCGGGTTGTGCCGGAGGTAACCGGCACAACCTTCCTCCCTCGCGTCCCTTCCGTCCCACGCCGCGACCTCGAATTCGCCGAGAACAAATGCCCGGATTCGCGCCTGCCTGCGCCTGGTCGTTGTCATCGTCCCGCACCCAACGCCAGCTGACCACCGGCATCCGGCACCGCCGGCCAAGACACCGGTCGAAGTCCACCGAACCCACCATGCTAATTCGTATTGGCATCGGAGCGGTGCTGACCGTGGAATGGTTCAGCCCCCGAAGGCTGCGGCGCCGCGAATCGATCGGTGCCGTCATTACCACCGCACGGGTGCCCATCCACTCATCCGGTCGGCGCTGGTGGCCTGCTGGTCACCGGTGCAGCGCTGGGCCGGACACCTCTCATCCGGACTGGTCTGAGTCAAGTTGCTCGCCGTGCTGAGGGTTTGCATCTTGTCGGCGTCTGGAACAGCCAACATTGACTAGATCTGAGCGAGCTGTTTTTGGGCCTCGCGTGCGATCTCCACTCGGTTGCGGACGTTGAGCTTCCTCAAGATGTGGGCGACGTGCGTCTCCACGGTACGCCGCGACAGCACCAGTCGCTGGGCGATCTCCGGATTGGACAACCCCTGCACCAGCCGGCGGGCCACCTCGCGCTCGGCCGGCGTCAGCGCCTCCCAACCCGTGGTGACCTTGCGGTGAGTCGATCGAGATCCCCGGCGTACGCCAAACTGGCGCAGCCTGGACTCCAGCCGACGTAGGTCCGGCCAGGCGCCCAACCCCTGATAGATCGTCACGGCCCGAACGAACGCGTTCCTGGCTTCCGGCAGGTCTCCTCGGTGCCCCAACCGGACGGCGGCCTCCTGCAGCGCGAACGCCACCCGTGGCAGCGCATGGATGCTGTCGAAATACTCCGCCGCCGCCAGCAGTGGCTGCGGATCATCCGACACAAGTGCCTGGCAGACGTTTGCTGCCGCCACAACCTGTGGCGCATCGCTGTTCTTGGCATCCAGGTCGGCGGCCCGGGCAGCCGCTGCGGCGAGATCGGTGCGGTCGGCGGCCAAGGCCAGCCGCACGAACTCCATCAGTGTCTCCCAACGACTGTATTGGGTGCGCTGGGAGTACTGCTCCTCCAGCCACGGGGCCATCAGCGCCACCGCCGCAGGGAGATCACCGTCGGCCTCGACCAACAGTGCCTGCGCCTCGATCAACGACTGGGCGTTCAGGCGCAGCACTCCGCTCGTGTACTGGACGTGCGCCACCGAGGCCAGATAGGCCTCGGCCTCCTCTCGCTGCCCCCGCCGCGCATGGATCAATGCCGCCGCCCCACGCACCCGCAACAGATGCTGAATGTGCCCGACGTCGCTCATCGCGTCCACATACAAGAGCGACTGGTCCCAATCACCCTTGTGCAGGAACTGTTCGGCCGCGACAAGCTGCGTTTGAAGGACACGTGTGGTCGCACCAGCGCTCTCGGCGAGCGCCGACGTGGCCGACAGCGCCGTGGCGAACTCCCCGTACCGGTAAAGGTTGGCGAGCAGCGCCACCCGGTTGACCATGAGGAGAAGCCGAACATCCATCGACTCCATGTCGCCCCCGACAACCACGGAAAGACCGCGCTCGGCGAGCTCCAGCGCCTCGCTGTAGCCAGGCGCGTCAACCATCAGGGCCACCAACGCCCACCCGACCGAGACCGGGTCGTCGCAGGCCTCCCCCTCGCTGATCGCCGACTGGGCATGGACCCTCCCGGCCTCCCGGTTGTCGCTGAAGAGAAGATCGGAGGCGAGCAGGGCACGCAGTCGGCTGCGCCACGGCGGCACCAGGTCAGGTCGATCTAGCACCTCCGAGATGAGGGACCAGTCCCGCTCAGATTGACCGGACATACCGAATCCCCGCGCCAGGTTCCACGCCACTTCCCCGACAAGGGCTGGGTCCGACACGGTTCGAAGGGCCTCCGTGCCCAGAGCCACGAGGTCGTCTAGACGATGCTGCAACCGGAGCACGGTGGTAAGCCGGGCGAGGTAGACATCACGCCGCGGGTCACCAGGGTGAACAGCCGTCAGCGCTCGCTGGAGGAGATCCGCGGCGATCAGGGGTGCCGCGTACAACGCGGCCGCGGGCAGGTCGGCCAGCCAATCCAGCATCCATCCTTCGGGCCTTTCCGACGTGGCCAGGAGGTGTCTCGCGACCCGATCCCATGGGGCGCCCGCTTCCGCGAGGACCTTGGCCGCATGGCCGTGCATACCGTCGCGAACCGCCGCTGGCGTTTCCTTCTTCAGCACCTCGGCTATGAGCGGATGACGAAACGACAGCCCGGCGTCGGAGTCGGCGAGCACGCCAGCCTCCACGGCTTCGCTCACCGCGTCGACCAGGGTGGGGACGGGGCGGTTCGACACCAACGCGAGGTCGTGCATCGAGAAATGGGTTCCGAGTAGGGCACAGCTGCGCAAGGTTGCTCGCGTCGGCCGGGGAAGGAAGTCCAGTCTCCGGCTGATGGCGGCCGCCACCGACGCCGGCGGCTCGCCCTTCGGAGAGTCGAGCTCAGCGACATCGCGGGACACATGCACCTGCCCGTCCCGAACGAGGGCATTAAGCATCTCCCGCACGTACAAGGGGTTCCCCCCAGCCTTGGCCAGCGCCTCGGTCAATTCCGGCCCCGGCGACGCGGACAGCAGCGCGGTGACCATCGTGGTCACGTCAGGTGGTGCCAGCTCGTCGAGTCGGATCAACGGCGCGGCCAGCCGATCGATCACGACATCACGTAGGCGGTCTACCTCCTCACGCCGGGGAACGGGGCGGCACGCGCTGATGAGCACGAGGGGCGCTTGACTCGCGATGCTCGTCAATCTGTGCCACACCCCGAGGCTGGCGGCGTCAGCCCATTGAAGGTCGTCGATGGCCAGCACCACCGGTGCGTGAGTGGCCTCACGGTCGATCAACGCGAGTACTCGCTCGCTCGCTGCCAGCACCGCGTCTGTCCCGGAGCCGCGCCCTGCCAACAGCTCCGCGATCTCCGACCGGTACTCGTCCACCGTGTGCCCACCGAGGTCAAGACACTCTGCTATCACCTGCAGCGCAAACAACTGGGTCAGGCTGTCGGCCGTCCCATGGAAGACGCGCATGCCTAGGAAACGTGCATGCGCAAGCCCGGCGTTGAGCACCGCGGATTTGCCGATCCCGGGCTCGCCTTCGATCCAAACCCCTCCACCGCGACCCTCGGCAGCGTCACGGACAACACCGCGCAGAACATCGAGCTCCGCCCCGCGCCCGATGACCTCGTCGCCACTCATTACGGCATCGTACGCAGAGCGGCTATGGGCGGCCGTCCGCAACCATTGCAGTTGCAGGCGGTATCCGACCGGACACGAACATGCCACCGTTCGTACCCGAACCTGAGCCACCCCCGCATCATGGAGCTTCTTGATCATCTGATGGCCGTGGGGAGGAAGTCGTCCGAGCCAACCAAAGAAGTACCCCGATGAGCTACGCCAGCGCGTTGTGCGCTTGTACCTCGATTCGGACCCGAAGCCGGTCATCCGGCGCCTGGCCGAGCAGCTGGGCGTGCATCACGAGGCGTTGCGGAACTGGATCCGTCAGGCCGAGCCCGACGCCGGTGAGCGTCACGACCGGCCCACCAGCGAGATGGCCGAGGAGAACCGGCGGCTGCGCAAGGAAGTCGCCGAGCTGCGGCTGCGGCGGGGCACCACCTCCACATCGACACCCACGCGGCCGCCATGGGCCGCCCGCCACGCGGTCAGCACCGGCTCGATCAACGCCCACCGCTCATCCGACAAGTCCGACCGATATCCACGCCGCTGCACGTCCACGCCGCGATCAAAGATGCCCTCTAAAGGATCCAGCCCGACCGGCCGGGGCGACGGGTGGTGGTCACCGGTACCGTCGGCGCCTGCTCGCGCATGACGTAGAGGCCCCCCTCCACGTCGACGAGCAGCGTCCCGTGTGGACCGTAGATGACAGCGGTGACGTCGTAGCGGTACTGATGGAACGTCCGCTTCGCCTCCACGTTGCGCTCGTTGACCTCGCTCATCTCGGCCGCGTGGGCTTCGCCGTCCTCGCGCTCGACACCGAGGCCGTCGCCGTTCCAGCCGAGCTTCTTGATGCTGCCGGCGGGAGCGCCACCCTGCGGGCCGAACGAGAGCTCCCAGCCCGAGGACGAGTCGCCCTTGTTGATCGGGCCCGCCTCGTTCTGCTGGTATCGCCGGGCCTTCTGCTCGAAGGCCAGCGGTCGGCCATCCTTGTCGACATAGATCTCGGCCCGCCGGATGTTCAGGCCGAGAGTGATGCCGGTGCCCGGAACCTGGTAGCGGTGTTCGAGCAGTGGCTCGAGGCGAGGTCGCAGCATCATCTCGGACGCGTGGTGCGCCATCAAGCGGTCGAAATCGCTGCCACCGTGCACGCCAGGCACTCTCCAGGCGCCGTCGGTGCTCAGGTCCAGGCCCTGACGCAGCCGCGGCGGTTGGGTCGTCAGCGCCGCCCAGCGTTCGAATTCCCGGGCCGCCCGGTTCAGCCGCCACGGATGGACGTTGCGGTCATTGATCAGGTCGTTGTTCAGGTCGTTGTTCAACCGAGGCGGGGTGGGGCCGGACTCCACCCATCGAGGTACCGACCGGCCGGCGCCGGTCGGGGCCGGAGCCGGAGCCGGGCCCAGCCCCTGCCAGCTCCCCGGCTGTTCGGCCGTCGGCCGGGTCAGGTATCGCGGCACGATGAGCCGGACGTCCCCAGTGACCTGAATCTGCTCCTGCCAGCCGATCCCGGGGAGGTTGTGCCAGAGGTCGCGGACCGACCGTTCCAGGTGCGGCTGCCAGAGGCCGGCGAGCCAGGCGCCGCCGAACAGCACGTTGCGCGCTGAATCAAGCATGAACGTGACCGCTTGGGGCAGCTCCGTGGTCAGCGTCATCTCGATGGTGAAGTCCAACGGGTACTCGAACTCGTGCGACTTCTTGGGCCCGGTCCGGAAGATGTCCTTGGACTCGGACTGCATGCCGCGTTCACTGGACTCCGAGCTCTCCTGCCCGTAGTCAGCATGCCCGCCGAGGACCCTGCCCTGATCGTTCCATGCGCCACGGCCGGAGAAGGCTACCTCCCCACCCCACGACCATCCGGAGGTGTCCGTGTTGGACTGGGCGTCGTGCGTCTCGCCACGCAGGGTGAGGCTGACCTGCTCTCGCGGGCGGTCGCTGGACGGCGCGGCGGACGGGGTGGCGCTGACCCGCACCCACAGGTACTGCGTGGTGTGGTAAGGCGTCGGCACCGGGAACCAGCCGTACACGCCCTGGCCGGACAACGGAAGGTACTGCGGCTCCAGGTTCCGGGAGGAGAATCGCTTCACCAGCGCGCGCCGCAGGTGGTCGGGGATACCCTCGCCGGAGGCGAACAGGCCACGCTGCCGCAACCGTTGCAGGATCGTGTCCAGCACGGCGTTGGCCCGCAACCGCTCGGGGTGCCCCACGGCGGGCAACAACTCAGGGTCGATGATCTCGCGCGATGACGCCGAGTCCGGCGCCGGTGTCCGGGGACGGTACAGCCCGAGATCCTCGGCCGCACGATCGGTCGCCAGGAGATCCACCGCGTCGTCGACGTCCAGATAGACGGGAACGGTGGCCGTGGTCTCGCCGTCCTTGATGCGCAGGGCGATGACCTCGAAGACCACCCGGCCGTGATAGGCGTGGACGACGTCGTTGTAGGTGGCCCGGGTGATGTCGATGGCGCCATAGTCCTTGCCGTCCGAGCCGCCGAACGAAATCCCACCCTCGACGTAGAGGCCGCCGCCGAAACGGCCGCGCTCGTGGGCCTTGTCCGAGTCGCCGCTGTCCGAATCGCCCTTCTTCGCGTTCGTTGCGTGGTTGAGATACTGGCCCCCGACACCGGCCTTGCCGCCGAAGCTGAGCTCGCTGCTCGTCCCGGCGGCGTGACTGATCGCCGATTGCCGGTACTGCTCGAGTTCGACACCGTTCGCGCTGTCGATGCCGTCGTTGCTGTACTGGTATGCCAGACCCGCCGCGAAGAACCGCTCCCGGACCCGGATGACCTGCTGGTATCCGTCGTGGCCGGGCAGTTGCAGCTCCCACCCGTGCTCCTCGACCGCCTCCGGGAACCCGCCGGCCAGTTCCGTGCTCGCGCCGAGATCGAAGATCGCGTCGGGCCAGTTCATCGGCTCGTTGAACCACTCGTCGGAGAGGCCGTTCAACTGCTGGTACAGCCGCGCCGCGGTGGCCGGCAGCTCGGGTACGTACCGGAAGGCCGCATACAACCCGGCGCTGCCCTGGACGTCCAACGGCAGGTGCGGCGGTTGGTCAACCGGCGCCCACGCGGCCTCGGGTCGCGGGTTCGAGCGGGTCACGCCCGCGCCGTCGAGCTGCGCCGGCGTAATGGCCCGCTCCTCGCCGGTGCGCGGATCACGCGGCACATGCTCGACCGGTACCGCGATGTGGGTCGCCACCTCGCCGCCGCTTCCAGCACCGATCAACCAGGTCTCGCGGGGTCCCCAGCCGCTGTCCGTCTGCTCGCGGATCATGACCTCGAACACCGTGCGGTAGCGATGGTCGACGACGTGTCCGACGGTCTCGGTCCGGCGGTACTCCTGTACCACCTGGCTGAGCTCGTGCTCGTTTGCTCGTGCGTGCTCCGCCGTGACGCCGAGCCGCGGGAAGAACACCCTCCCCTGGTGTTCCGTCCCGCTCTCCGGCGCCTCCTCGTTCCGGTCGGACTGCTCCGTGCTGCGGCCCGCCGGATTCGACACCCGGCCACCCCACCGGCCGCTGAGGCTGCCCTCGGTCGACCGGGAACCCGACGTGGTGGCTCCGGTCAACGCGCGGGCATTGACCGTCATCGGGTATTCCGGACTGTCCAGCAGCTCCCTCCGGTGCTCGGTCACCATGACCTGGTACCGCTCGCGGCCGACCCGCACGGTGAACTTCTTTCCGGCCTGCGTCCGCGTCGGATCGGCCTCCATCGCGGCCCGACCCACCTTCGCCAGGATGGTGCGGCGCGCCACGGCGCCGATATCAACGCGCCCCGACTTCTGTCGCAGCACCGACTGCACCAGGTCGGCGACCTGTTCTGCCCCGGGCATGTTCGCCGCGATCCCCAGACCCTGGCCGCGCCGCATGGCCAGCGCCAGCGGCTCCCGGGGGGCCGGGCCAGCGGGGGGCACGTAGGAATGCCGCGCCTGCGGCGCCCAGGGCAGCGGCGGCGACAACCAGTTGCCGATGTCGCCTGCCGGTGCCGGAGCCGGTGGGGGGGCCGCGACGGCCGGCGTGATCAGCGCCCGCGGTCGCCCGGTACCCGGCCCACCGAATTCAGGGGTGAAGACCGCCCCGAAGACGCTGCGCTCGAACTGCTGCGCCTCGCTCAACGGCACGCCCAGCTCCCCGACCACCTGCCGGGTCACCGGTACCACCGAGGAATCGCCATACGTGGTCAACGTGACGTCGAACACCACCCGGTAACGAGCCTGGTCTTCCTTGCGGTTCAGCACCGTGTGGTTCAGGACCTTGCCGCCCACCTCCAGCGCGGACTCGCGTTCGGACTCGCCGCCGAAGCCGAACGAGAAGGCGCCGGTCGTCCTGTCGGCGGCCTCCTCCCGGCCACTCGGGTCGGTCGCCGCGTGGGTCAGTCCGAGAAGCGCCGCGTCCGCCGCGAGGCCGGTGCCGCTCGTACCCGACACCTCCTCCCCGGAGGTCGCGATCACCCCGAGGTCGTCCCGTACCGTGACGCCCTCGGTGATCTCCACCAGCTGCAACTCCCGCATGACCGCCCTCGTGGCGACGTAGCCGCGGAACCTGCCGACCGTGAGCCGCTCGTCGATCGTGTCCGTCATGTCCCCGTTCGACAGCATCCACCGACTACGGTTGCGGGTCGTCCGCTCGTTGAGCAGTTGGCGGGTGACCTTCGCGGCGACGCCAGCCGCGGTGTCGGCCGGCAGGGCGGCCGCCAATACCTGGTGCCAGCCGGTCACGAGTGGGGTCAGGTCGATCGCGTTGAGCACGTCGCGGGCCTGCGGCGTCGACCGCGCCGGCGGCTCGGGCGGCGACGGCGCGAGCTGAGCTGCCCGGTTCGACGCAGCGCTGCCGTTGGCGTACAGGGTCGGCAGGGAGACGTCGAGGAGGCCGGTCTCGGCCGGCGTTGACGGCCGTCCCCACTCGACGCCGTTCACGAAGACCTGGAACGACACCCCACTGGCGAACGACGTCGACGCGGTCACGAACATCTTCCGGCCCCAGATGACCCGGGTCTCCTGGGACATCGCGTGTTGGCGATCGCCCTTGACCGACACCGTGGGGAGTCCCGCGATCAACCTGGACGCTCGCCCGGTCGAGATGTCGAAGGTTTCCTCCAGCCCACCGTCGGACTTACGCCCGCTGGACACGGACGTGTCGTTGCCGACCTTCGTCGAACCGAAGGAGACTCCGAATACCCGCGGGCCGCCGGCATTGCCGGCGGGCGCCGGTCGCGGACCGTGCGGCACGGGACGGATCCACACCAGCCGGCCGCCCGCACTGAGCGTCTCTCCGGAGAACAGCGCCTGCTCCCAGCGTTCACGGTGTTCCCCGACGGCACGGGAGTCCCGCTGGTCCGGTGCCGTCAGCAGCGTGTGCAGCGCCGCCGACACCCGCGCGCGGATGGCCGCCTCCTGCGTGGCGGTGCCCAGGTCCAGCCGGTCGGTCGTGCCCATCTCGATGTCGTCGGCTCCCCCGGTCGGCCACCCTGACGGCAGGTCGTCCATCAACTGTGCAACGGTCTCCGTCACCTGCTGCGGCGTCAGGTGCCGCACCGCCGAGACGCTCAGCTCACCGAGGGCACCGTCGGCGAAGTACCACGGCGTTGCCGGCTCGGGCTCCCTGGCCTTCCCCTTGGCCGCCGCCCCAGTGGCGTTGGCTTGATCCCGCTCCTCGACCGCACGCTCCCAGACCGTACGCGCATCGGACGCCGCATTCCGGGCGCGGTCGAGCCGCCCCTGGGAGCGTGCGACGTTCCGCTCCAACCGGGTCCGTTCCGCCGTACGCGCCGCCGCGTCGACCGCGTCCGCCAGCTCGGCCTGACGCCACGTCTCCGCCTGCCGCTCCGCGTTGTCGGCGTCCCGCCGCTCCGCCTCGACGCGCTCGCGTTCCTCCTCGACCGCCCGCAGGTCGGCCCGCTGCCGCTCGTCCTCCTGCCGCCGCGCGTCCTCGTCCGCCCGTACCCGTTCGGCCTCCGCCAGTTCGGCTTCCCGCCGGCCCTCCTCCCACCGCCGCTGCGCCTGCTCGGCCAACTGGTCGTCGGCGCGCTGCTCGTCCTGCCGGATCTTCGCCGCCTCCGCGGCCAGCTCGCGCTCCCGGGCGCGCCATTGCGCTGCCGCGGCGGCCGCGCGCCGTTGCTGCTCCCGCTCCGCCGCCAGGTGCTGCTGCCCGGGGTCCTGGTCCGCCAGCTGTCGCTGCGCCTCATCCGCCGCGGCCCGCGCCTCCTGCTCCTGGCGCCGTTGCTCCTGCCGGTCGGCCTCTGTCCGCGCGGCATCGCGTACTGCCTTCCGGACCGCCAGCGCCCGCTGTACGCCCTGCCACGTGTCCCACCGCTCCTGCTCGTCTCTCCGGGCCTGTTCGCGTGCCGCCGCCCGCTCGCGTACCTCCTGGCTCGCCACCAGGCGCTGCGCCGCCCGGGTAGCTGCCTCCTGCCGGGCCACCTCCCGCTCATCGGCCCGCTGGGCCGCGAGCTGCTCGGCAGCCTCCCGCGCCGCGTCCCGCTGCCGGATCCGCTCCGCCGCGCGGTCCGCCGCCGCTGCCCCGCCGGCCCGCAACCCCTGTAGGCCGTCCGTCCACTGCTGTACCGCCGTCCGCCAGTCCGCCTCCCGGGTGGCGGCGTCCTGCTCCAGCGCCTGTCGCCTCCGGTCAGCCACCCGCACGGCCCGCCCCAGCAACTGGTGCCCGCGCCGTTCCACTGTTCCGCGCTGCCGTTCCAGCTCAGCGACCCGGTCCTGGGCCCTGGTGAGCCGCTCCCACGCCGCACGCTCCACCGCTTGCGCGGCATTACCGCTGGCAGGCGTCTCACCGCCGTTGGTCGGGGTCTCATCGGCGCTGGTCGGAGTCTGCGTCACGCGCGCCGGTGGCACGGCCGCGCGGGCGTCGACCTGGCGCGCCAGGGCCTCCCGAGCGGTGGACAGCTCGCTCCGCGCTGCGGCGAGGTCACTCTCGACGGCAGCGGTCGTGTCCCGGATACTGGCCAGTTCCCGGGTCAGCCGTTCGACCTCCGGCGGGTTCCCGACCGGCGTCGCCTCCACGTCGCCGCCCTTGCCGTCAATGCTGCTGCCCGTCGCGGGTGACGCGGGGCCGCTACCCCCGTCCACACCGGCCAGATCCACGGCGTCGACCGGGCCATCCACGGAGCCGGCTTGGGGGCCCCATTCCATCGCCGCCGGCCGACCAGGCAACGAACCGGGCGACAGGTCCAAAGACTCAGACTCAGACTCCGAGCCGGACGGCTCTGACCCGGACGGCTCTGACCCGGACGGCTCTGACCCGGACGGCTCTGACCCAGACTCAGACTCTGACCCGGACGGCTCTGACCCGGACGACTCTGACCCGGACGACCCAACCGGCCGCGCCAACGTGGGAGCCACAAACGACTCCTTCACCGCCAGAAACTCGCGGATCTCCCAGTCCGTGAACCCAGGCTCGTGGAGACGAGCATCACCGACCGGCCTGGTCCTCTTCAGGAAAGCATCAGGCGAATCAGGGTGCGGAATCCCAGCGTAATGCTTGAACTCATGCCCATACCAGTCAGGAGGAAGCCCCTCAAACCAACGGCCCTGCGTGTGCCGACCCGCCGACTCATCAGCACTGATCCACACATCCTCGCTCTCCTGCAGAGCACTACCTTTACGGCCGCTGAGCCGCACCCGCGTCCGGACATCCCTGTGGGGCACCGGATCGAACACCACCTCGACCCGCGGCCCACCCCCAACCCCCACAGCCCGGTTGG
>NZ_JBEOVW010000019.1:0-125996 GCF_040295705.1 Micromonospora sp. NPDC002717
GCGCGGGTGGGGATCCGCTCGGCGAGGTCGTCGACACGCACGAGGGTGCGGCCGTCGTTGATGTGCACGCGTCGGTCGCAGCCGACGGCCAGGACGTAGCCGATCTGACGCTGCTCGAGGTCGCCGCGCAGGCCGGGGTCGGCGCCGTAGACCTCGTCGCCGGTCACCCACCCCGCCGGGACACCGGCGTCCAACGCGGCAGCGATCATCTGCCGGGCCAGCGCAGGCTTCGTCGCGAACTCGACCTCGTCTGGAACGCCGGCGGCGGCGAGACGCTCAGGCCACTCGCACCACGTCGCCTCGGGCAGGTAGAGCCGGCGGTCGATCAGCGCCCGCCCCAGGGGCGAGACGTAGGCCAGGAAGACCCCGACCTGACTGTTCTCGATCCGGCCGGCGGTGCCGGTGTACTGCCGCTGCACCCCGACTGAGCACACGCCCTTCTTCAGGAATCCGGTCTCGTCGGTGGCCAGCACGGCGTCAGGGTGCTCGAGCTGCTCGACCAGCCACTCTCGCACGTCATCGCGGACGGAGTCGGCGTCCCACACCGCCGTGCGCAGCAACCGCTGCATCGCCTGCGGATCAGCGTGACCCGCCCGCTCCGCCAACGACCAGCAGGTCTTGCGTTCCACGTCCGACAGCAGCCCTTCCACGAACTGCCCGGCGGTCCGGCGCGGCTCTGCCCGCACGAATCGGCCAGCGACACGCGTCGCTGCCTCGTCCAGAGTGACCCGCCACCGATCAAGGTCTACGCTGTGGCACGCGGCCACCGCACGATCTTCGGTTGTCCTCACAAACCATCGATGATCAACGCGGTGGCCGTCTTCATGCCTGCGCCACGCCCAACGCCGAAGCCAAGTGACGTTGGAGTACCAGTGAGGCTCCGCCTCGGACCGCCTAGGCGGGTGGTTGAGCTGGTGTTTTCGGTTGCTGGCGTCGCATCATCGCATTCATAGCCGCAATTGTGGAGGCGGTCATGGCTGCGCATGTGGTGACGGTCAACGAGGTGCTCGACGGTCATGTGGCGTTGGATATCCAGTGCCTGGACCGTATCTACCTCAACGCGTACGTGCCGAAGTTGCAGACCAGTTCGCAGGTGGTGGCGTTCCTGTCCGGGCACCTCGGGTTCCCGTTCCCAAGCCCGGCGCTGTTCAACCGGATCGGGCAGCGGTTCCGCCGGGCGGTGGCCACCTACGCCGAGGCCAACGACATCCCGTGGATCAAGTTCGGCAAGGACGACGACAAGCTCGCGGTGATGCGTCCCCACCTTGCCCGGCAGGCCGCCACCGGCCGGTCCGGGGTCGCCGGGATCGGGGTGGCACAGGAATTCCAACGAGTGTGGGCCGCCACGGAGGGCACAACCTCCACCGGCACCCCGCGGTGGTCGTTCTACAAGGCCGACCGCAGAGTGACCTGCTACTACTTCTACCTGTGGGACGACGATTTCGGACCCGCGTTCGTCAAGGTGTGCGCCAACTTCCCCTACCCGGGCAAGATCTGGATCAACGGGCACGAGCGGGCCAAACGGCAGGCCAGCAAGGCCGGCCTCAGGTTCACCGAACTGTCCAACGGGTTCGCCGCCTGCGACCAACCCCAAGCGTTGCAGGACATCTGCGACCGGCTCGGCCCTGGCACCATCAACGTCTTCGTGCAGCGATGGCTGGCCCGGCTGCCGCTGCCGATCGGCGAAGCCGACCGAGACGCCGGCTACTGGTGGGAGACCTCCATGCGTCAGGTCGAGGTCTCCCGCACCATCGTGTTCGACGCGCCCCGCCACGCCCGCGGCTTCTTCGAAGCCCTCATCGCCGACAACCTCGACCTCGGCCGACCCCACAACGTCGAAATCATCTTTGGCCGGCGGGTACGCCGCGACACCCTCGGCACCTTCCGCACCGCCATCGACCGCCGCGACAACGGCGGCGTACTCCTCAACGTCTTCTACCGGCACTCCCGCATCAAGCAGTACCTCAAGGACGGCCGCGCGATGCGCATCGAAACCGTCATCAACACTCCCCGCGACCTGGGCTGCCAAGCCCGGTTGCACAACCTCGACGACCTGCAGACCAAGGCCCGTGCCTGCAACCGGCGGATCCTGGATGCTGAACGTGTCGGTCAGGGCTGCGTCCTCGCGAGTCCAGCCTTCGAGCGGATCGCGCACCCCACCGTTGATCCGGCGGGTGGCAGGACCCCAGCCCTACGGTTCGGTGATCCTCGAGTCATGGCCCTGACCGGCGCCCTCTGCCACACGCTGCTCGCCGCAACCGGCTTCACCAACAAGAACCTTCGTGTCTTGATCGCCGGGCTGCTCGGCAGCGACTACCGCCCCAACCAGATGACCTACGACCTACGCCGACTACGCCTCAACGGGCTCATCCGCCGGCTGCCCCGCTCCAACCGCTACATGCTCACCGACGACGGCATCCGCATCGCCATCTTCTACACCAAGATCTACAACCGACTCCTGGTCCCGCTCACGGCCGCCGACCAGCCCCAAGCCCCACCAGACCTGCGAGCCGCGCTGGCCTCCATCACACGCCACGTCAACGACTACGCAACCCACGCCCGCCTTCCCCAGGCCGCGTAAAATTTGACACAAGTGTGAAGAACCTAGCGATCAAAGATCGTTAGAACCAGCAGCAAGGCCAGTTCGTTGACCAGCAGTGCGGTCTGCGTCCGTCAGGGCGGGGTGGCGGAGCAGCCGCGAGAGGCCAGCATCATCGCCCCCATCGCCCGGCGCGGTCTGGTTGATTATGCGACCAGCTCCCTCCGTTACGTTCGGTCAGATGGATGCCGGTGGTTCAACAACGAGGTCCGGGCCTGATGTCGAGGTGCCCGTCACCGACGACGCCCGTGAGATCACGTCCATTGCGGCATCGACATGTCTGGTACCCTCGCTCTCGCAACAAACGCATCGTCTCCTGTTGATCCAGTTCGACCGCTGCCCGCAAGGGACCCGGCCGGACCAAGGCTCCACTCGTCCCAGCTCGGCGAGTGTCCTGAAGGATCTTCACGCGATGATCGCGGGCCACACACCCAGGACGGCCACAGACGGCCGGTTGGGCAGGTGGGGACGGACCGAGCCCGGCCCTTACCGAGCCTGACGCCACGGCGGTGTCGGGTGCACCGAAGGAGCCCGGAAAAGGAGCTCAGCGTGTCCGTCAACCTGACGAACCCCGACGACTTCGGAGACTCTCCCTCCACCGTTTCTCACCGCGTCATCGGTGAGCGGATCCGTCCGCCCGCGTCGCAGGCCGTGTACGACAAGGCCATCACCGCGGGCATCGAGGCCGGCCTGACCAGCGAGACCGCGACGCTGCTCGCGTACGCCTCTCCGGACGTGCAGCAGTTGCGCCGTGCGCTGCGGGAGAAGAAGACCCAGCGCTTCGGCACCGAGGTGTTCACCTACATCGAGACCGACATCCTCATGTGGCACGTGATGTCGAGCCCGGACAACATCCGGTTCGAGGGTGAGCACGCGCACGGCGACATCAACATGCCCCGGTTCGGGTCCGTCAACGGCCAGGCGCTGCTGACGTTCGAGATGAACTCGACCGCGCTGATTGAGGCGATGGGTCCGCAGATCGCCGACATGGCCGAGCACAACCCGCACATCCAGTCGATCAAGGACCGGGGGATCGAGACGCCCGGGTGGCTCAGCTTCCTGCGGCTGACCACCGAGCTCGGCGACGTCACCCGGTTCGAGACGACCGACGGGTACGGCCGCAGCGTCGGCTCCCACCGCGGCCTGCGGCTGATGTTCAAGGACATCGCGTTCAACCTGCTGCCCAAGTCGCGGCAGGCCACCGCCCTGCACCATCAGATCGCGAAATGGGCCATCTCCGACGATGTCAGCGACGTCGAGGCTGAGAAGGTCCGCTGCGCCATCATGCCGAACGCGCGGATCATCATCGCCTGCAACAGCGAGCCGTTCCACCTCGCGCGGCGGCACTTCGTCGCCCACCTGCACATGGCGCCGCCCATGCCGTTCTCCCTGGCGACGAACCTGAACGCCAAGGCGAACGCCGCCGTCGACAAGCTGCACGCCAAGGACCTGCTGCCGAGCGTCGCCGGCCTGAGCCCCGAGCAGGTCCGCGACATCCTCGACGGCACCTGGCGTGCTCACGACCTGCTGCCCGACGAGACCGCCGTCCTGGCCTGCTCCGCCCTCAACCCGCACCAGAACACCCGCCAGGCCCGCGCGGTCAACGAGGCGATCACCGACCTGACCGGCGTCGCGCCGCGGCTGGAGGACCGGTCCATGATCGCGGCCGAGGTCGCCCTGCGCGGCCTGCCGAACGACCCGCGCCTGACCCGCCGCCGGTCCGCGCTCGAGCGGGCGTGGCGCCTGGCGGACCTGCGCACCGTCACCCTCACCCGCACCGATCCGCTGCAGCTGCTCGCGACGGCGCTGGTCGACCTGGTCCAGCGGACCGACAAGCGCAGCGCCGCGCGGGCTGAGCTGGCCACCCTCGCGTCGTACCACATGGTCGCCGGCCAGAACCAGCTGCTGGAGCGCTCCGAGCACGGCGCGACCGAAGGCGCGACCGAGCCGACGAAGATTATCGCCGCGCTCGGGCGCACCGACCTTGGCCTGCGGCAGCTGTGCCAGATTGTCCTGGACGGCCGGGCCGGCCGGGCGCCGCAGCGCCTGCCGGAGCGCACCGACCCGGTCGACAAGCCGATCGGGGGCGCAGATTCGCTGACCCCGCAGATCCTGCGCGACCTCGCCGACCAGCCGACCCCCGGCGTCGCGGTCCTGACGCCCGAGGAGCAGTACGCGATGGCGCTCACCGGATTCGAGTCGGCCTTGGACCGGCTGCACACCGCCGCGGTCGCGGTCGCCGAGGTCAAGGGCACTGACGGCGAGCCGCTCGCCGAGACCCGCGGTTACGACCAGACCCAGGCGATGGAGCTGTTCGGCGACGTCACCGAGATGATCGCCGACTGGCGAGCCGCTGCCCGCAAGGCCGCCCGCCGCCGCCAGCGGATGACCGAGGACGGTGACCGATGATCCGCCATCGCCTCGACGCGGCCTCCTACCAGCTCGCCTGTGACCTTGCCGGGGCCGGCTTGCTGCGCCGGCTTCCCGCCGGGGAGACCGTCCTGCGCGTCCTGACCGTCGGGGTCTGGGACAACTACACCGCCGGGGTGTACCTGGCCGCCGACCGGGACAACTGGATCCGGTATGTCGGCAGCGCCATCCGCTCCGGCTCGGACTCGGTCGGCGACCGGATCGGCGAGCACATGCGCTGCGGCCGGGCCGACGGGTGGACCCGGCTGATGCTCGTGCCGCTGCGCGCGGACCTCAGCGTGGACCGGGTCCGCCGGATCGAGGGGGTTATCGGCCGGGTCTTGCGTCCGATGGACAACCACCGCCTGCCGGCCCTGACCAGCAGGCCCTGATTGGTAACGACGGCAGAGCCCGGCACCCTATCGGGGTGCCGGGATCTGGTCGACCGGACGGCCGATCAGTCCGCGGCCGGAGCCGGCGAGACCTGCAGGTAGGGATGGGGATCAGGCCGATTGAGCTGCCCAATCCAGGCCGCGGGCAGTGGCTGTGGCCACGGGTGGGTGTCGCCGGCGGCGGTGAGCATCCGAACGCCCTCTTGGCGCTGGCTCAGCGCGAGCCGCGCTCGGGGCGACGTACCGCAGCCGGCGGCCGCGGGCGCCGATGACCCCGACGATGATCGCCTTAGTGGTGACGCACCGCTGCTGATGACGTGCTGGTATTCCAAACCCGCGGTATTCACCGCGCGCACCTGCACGACCACGCCCGTGTCCGCGGCGCCGTTCTGCCCACCCGGCTGTTGCGCTATCGCAACGGCCGACCGATCAGCAGCCGCCGCTACGACCATCTGTGGAAACGCATCGGCGAGCGTCTGCCCTGGGTCGCTGCGCAAGGTCTTTCCACGCACTGGCTGCGGCACACCACCCTTACCTGGGTGGGACGCCACTTCGGCTACGGTGTGGCCCGCGCCTACGCCGGCCACACCGACAGTCCAGGATCGTCCACGACCATCTACATCAAGGCCGACCTCCACGCCGTCGCTGACGCGTTGTCGGCGATGATCGGACAGCCGCACCCACTCGTCACGGCGCGCGAGACCTCCCACGGTTCGGCGACAGGGATCTTGCCCGGACCGGCCAATCTGACTCGTTCCTGGGCGGCGCGGTGGGGAAGTCGGCCTCCCATCGCGCCGCAGAGCGGCATGGCAGGTGAAGATTCCTGGTTGGGCGACAACAACACCAGAGCGCATCCCTCCGTGGATCCGTTGGTGGCGCTTCACCGCATCACCTTGCGCCGAGGGGCGTACCTCGCGCAGGTTTTGCCCGCCGGAATCGTCATTCTCCTGACCAACTTGACAAACGCGCTGGGCGTTGGAGAGGCGGATGAAATCTATTGCGTTGGTTGCGGCACGGGTGTCCGTGGCCGGCTTGCGCCTGTAGTGTTTGCGCTCTGTATCGAGCTATCCTTTGTCGCATGAGCATATTTTGTGTGGGTGCTACGCGTGGGGGTTCATCTCCCCCTCGAACACGAGCCCTGGCCGAGGCGCCGGCAATAGACTGTTGCGGTTACGTGAGCGTGAGTTGCAGTTCGCCATGAACGACGATCATGGACTCGTGGTCAACCTCCCCCTCGGACACAAATCATTACCTCACGGTGCGCGCTGAGATCAAACTGCGGCGCGCACCGTTTGCGTTTTCGGCTTGTAGGTAAGCCGGAGCCCGAGTTGCCGGTAGACCTCGGCCTTGTTGGCGGTGTCGGGGCGTCGCGTCGACAGTCAGTCGGTCACCTATGACGCGAGCATCGTCTACCCCGACCTGCACGTCGAGAGCGCCGTACCGATCCCGAGTTACCAGGTGATCGAGGGCGACTGGGTCAAGTACCCGATGCGGTTCGGCAACGCCGGCAACGTCGCCGCCGCCGACGTGCGGGCCCACGTCGTCGCCGCGCCGGGCCTGTTCTGGGGCGTGGGCAACCAGTCCGACCCGTCCTGGCAGTGCACCACCATCGTGGTCGATCAGGAATGGGACTGCGTCAACGGTCCCCTCGCGGTCGGCGCGGTGACGCCGACGCTTTCCTTAAGCGGGCCGGTACCTACGGGCGGTCAGCCAGGCGACCGGCTGCCGGTGACCGTGACGCTCTCGACCAGCACCCCCGGAGAGGACCCGGCCGGCAGCGTGCACGAGGGTGGCTTCGAATACGGAACTCCGGCATACGTCAGCGGGCGGGTCTGGCTCGACGTCGATCGAGACGGCCAGCGGGACGCCGGGGAGGGTACGCCCGTACTGGACCAGCTCAGCGTCTCCCTCGTGCCGGCGGACGGCAGTGCCTCCGTCAGCGTGTCGGTGAACGCGGACGGCACTTACCGGATTCCGGTGCACGCCGGCCAGTACCTGCTCGAGGCCGGTTTCGCGCCGGGCTCGTACCAGTTCACCACCCCGAACGTCGGCGACGACGCCACCGACTCCGACGTACATGTCACCTACGACTCCTGGGACTACGTGACGGCGCAGAGCGATCCGGTGAACCTCGCGGAGGGCGATGAGGCGACCCTCGACATCGGCCTGGTGACCGTCGGCTGAGCCGAGCCGTGGGCCGTCCGTGTCGAGGCGGCCCACCGTCCGAGGCCGCAGACCGATCCGCAGCGGGGCCGGAGGAACCCCGATGCAGATCGGTCCGCGGCCGACCGGCCTACTTGACGGTCACAGGGAGGGCCTTCGGCGGCAGCTGCCAAGAGCACCCGACGTCACCCGAAAGTCGCGACCGCGACGAGCCGACCAAGACCCGGATCACGGGCGGTAGCCCCTGCCCGGCTCGGTGATCAGGTGCCACCCGGCCGCGCCGGGAATTACGAACGTCGCAGCGGCCGGGGTCGGCCGACCCCACGACCTGGGTCAGCCTCACCGTCGGGCAGGAGTCGGCCGCCGAGCCGGCACCGCCCGCCATTGCGCCTGGGGCTCAAACCCGCGCTGGCTGGCGCCTTGGAGTAGCCAGCGGCGAGAAGCCCCGCAGACCGACAGCGGCGATCTCAATGTCCCGTCGCCGCCGACAAGTCGGCGATCAGCTTGTCGAGCACCAGTTCCTCCTCGACCCGGACTCCGGCCGCGAGCATCGCCGCTGCGAGTCCCGGATCCCAGGCCGCGTCGGTCGGCGTGCCACTCAGCGACCCTCCGGTACTCGGCCGGTCGGTGCGGTCCGCGACTCCGGCCAGGTAGTCGCCGGTCCCGTAGCGCCACGGCTGCCAGGGCACCCTGCCGTGTAGCAGGTTGGCGATCCGCAGGCCACCCCAGTCGAAGTCGCCGTGATACCGCAGGCGGGCGCCCGACTGGACCAGGTTGGCCAGCAGCCGCAGCGCCGCGGTGCTGGGCTGGCCGCCGACGCAGGCCAGCGGCGGGCACGCCGCACCGAGCTGGTCGGCCGCAGCCGCCAGCACAGTGGGGTTCTCGCAGACGTACACGGTCCGCGCGGCGAACCGGGGCTCTCCGCGAGCGAGCTGGCGCAGGGTCACGACGACCGGCTCCCCGAGAGCGGCGGCGGGGGCGACGAGGTCGTGCAGCCGGCATCCGGGGATCGTGGGCAGGTTGACGGCGAGCACGGTCGAGGAGAGATCGTCGAGGAACACCCCGGCGGCGTACCAGAGCATCCGGCGTTGTTCGGCGGCCGACTCGGGCAGTGGCGCGTTCCCCCACCAGGTGGCCCGGACGGCAGAACGGGCCACTGTCTCCAGTGCCCGGCCGGCGTCGAGCGCGTGCGCGTCGCCGGTGGTGCGGGCCGCGATCCGGGCCAGCGGTTCCCCGTCCGCCGGCAGCGCGGCGAGGACGGCAACCAGGTCGGCCACGAGCCGCGCCGCCGCCGGCGGTGTACCGGCCAGCCGCCGCAGCAGCGCGGCCGTGCCCGAGGCGGCGCACCATTCGGCCAGTTCGGCGCGCACGTCGCCGAGCGCGGCGAGCGGTGCCAGGGAGGCCTGCCAGGCGGCGGCCTCGGCGGCCCGCACCTCGGCGAGCACCGCGACGCCTCCGGTCAGCGCCTCGACCGCCCCGGCCAAGCCGTCGGGGTGCATTCCGCTGCGTCGGATGATCCGATCCAGCTCGTCGAGGTTGATGGTCAGGGTGCTGCCGCGACCGGGCGGGCGGCCCAGGACCCGTTCCACCGCCCGCCGCTCGTCCGGGCTGGGTCCGTCCAGGCTCAGGGTGCCGGTCAGCGGCTGTCCCCGGGCGATGCGGCGGCGTAACCGCTGGAACAGCCGTTCGGTTTCCGCCCCGCCGAGCTGCCGGCGCAGCCGTTCCAGGTCGGTCACGGCGCATCCCACAGGCCCGGGGTCGTCCCCGGCTCGGGATGATGCTCGTCCGGCTGTGGGTTCCGCTGCCGTGGCGCCGGCTGCTCCGGCGTGGACAACAGGTGCCGTTCGCGGCCGTCCCAGCGCCACGGGGTGACCAACACCGCGTCGATGCCGTCGTGCCGGGCAAGGTGGGCGATCCCGAGGCCGGGCACCTGCGGATAACAGCCCCACTCCCGCTCGCTGGTCATCACCACGTCGAGGTCGAAAGTGGCCAGCAGGCCGAGGCACTTCGCGCGGGAGTCGTCGTCCACCCCCGCGAAGGCCTCGTCCAGCGCGATCAGCCGCGGCGCGTACGGGTTGCCGGTCGAGCCGTAGTAGGACGACGCGGCGGCGAACAGCGGAACGCTCGCCGCGAGTACCCGCTCACCGCCGGACGCGGGCCCGGTCGCCGGGCGCCACTGCCCGTCCTGGTGCCGCTGGATCGTGAACTCGTGCCACGCCCGGTAGTCCAGCGCGCGGGTGAGCTGCTCCGACCAGGTCGCCGCGTCGTCGCGCAGCCGTTCCCGGTTGATCTGCTCCTGCAGGAAGGCGCCCACGGCGCGACGGTCCTCGTCGTTCCAGACGTCCGTGCTCTGCCGCAACTGCTTGGCGCGCAGCTCGGCCAGCCCGCCCGGGGCGTCGCGGGTCGGCCGCCACAGCAGCCGCAGCCGCATGCCGGTCGAGGTGGGCCGCACCTCCAGCTCCTCGTTCATCCCCGCGACCTGACGCTCGGCACCGACGATCAGTTCCTGGAGCGCCCCGGCCACCTCGTTGACCAGGTGCGTCTCCAGCACCTCCCGCTCGTGCGCGGAGAGCATCCGCTGCCGCTCGTCGATCTCGTCAACCAGCGCGGCGGCCAGGTCGGCGACGGTGCGGCTACGCCCCTGGAAGCTGACCTCGACGACCATCGTCTCCTCACGGATGGTCGTCACTACCTGGTGACCCTGCCGCAAGAGGCCGTCGGTCAGCGCCTTCACATCCATGCTGACCTGCTGCTGCAGCCGATCCCAACGGCGGTCGTCGTCGGTGTCGGCCAGGTCACGCTCGACGGCCCGGGCCAGCGCCACCGCTGGGGTCGCCGCCCACGGCTGCGCCACGTCCGGCACCTCGAGGTCGGGGCAGGCCAGGTCGACCAGGCCGGTGCCGGCGAAGGCGCGCAGCCCCTCGACGGCGGCGTCCCGGTCCCCGGTCGCTGCGTGCAGCTCCTGCTGCAGCCGGCTGCGTCGCCCGCCGGCGTCACCCCGGGCGTCCCGGGCCGCCGCCTCCTGCCCCCGGGCCTCCTCACGGTCGCGCTCGCAGCCCTCCAACTGCCCGGTCGCCTCGGCGATGCGGCGCTGCAGGTCCGCCACGGACGCGCCGGCGGTGGCGTTCAGCGTCTCAAACTCCACCCGGGCCGCCCGCGCCGCGTCCCGCGCCTCGGCCGCCTCGACCGCCGCCGGCGCCAGCCGCTCCAGCCGTTCCTCGTGTAGCTGGGCCGCCTCATCCCGGCGGGCGTGCGCCGCACGCACGCCCCTCACGGTCGGCCACCAGGCGGCCAGGGCCACCCGGTACGACTGCAGCCCGTCCCGCACCCCGGCCAGCTCCTCGACGTCGTACGGCAGGTCGACGTCGTCGGCGAACTCGGTCGCCTCAGCCAACGCGGTCGCCGCCTCGGCGAGCCGCCGGCTCAGCACCGCACCCGCCTCGTCCCGCCGGCCGACGATGCCGCGGCGCGTCTCGTACGCGCCGCGTACCCGGGTGTGGGCCTCCCGCAGCGGCTGGTCCGACGGCAGCGCCCGCGCCTCAGCGACGACCCGCTCCCGCCGCTGGCGCAGCTCGCCGCGCTGGCCCGCGACGCCCACGAGCCGCGCCGACAGCTCCTCGGCTTCCTGCCGCAGCTGGGTGATCCGCGCCCGGCGGGACGCCTCCCGGGCGCTGTCGCCGATGTGCTCCGCCGCCGGCTTGGCCCACCGTCCGGCAAGGACCCCGTTGCCGAACGCGCCGGTCGCGTCGACCCAGGTCACCGCCGAGCCGGCGCCTAGGCCGATCGCGGCGAGCACACCCGCGACGGCTTCGTCCGACAGCGCCGCGCAGGCCGGGTCCGCCCGGTCGACCGCCGGGCGGAGCAGCTGCGCCAGGTTCGCCGTCACCGCCCCGCCGGGCCACAGCACGGTGTCCCCGCTGACCGGGTCGCGCAGCGCCCCGTCGGGGTCGAGCCACGCGTCGAGAATGCCAGCCGCCTCCAGGGCCGCCTCGATGCCGGCCCGCTGCGACGCCGGCACCTGCGGGGCGAAGTCCACCACCCGCCACAGCGGCGCGCCAGGCCGGTCCCGGCGTGCCTCGTCGGCGCGCGTGTGCGGTGCGGGCGGCGGCTGATGCGTTCCCGCCTCCAGCCGGCGCAGCTCCGCCTCAGCCCGTTGCAGACCGTCGCGGACCTCGCGTTCCTCGGCCTCCAACGCGGCGTCGGCGCGGGCGAGGGCCTCCGTCGCGGCCGTGGCGGCGCGCGTCGTCTCCCGCGCCGCCGGGTTTTCTCCCGCCAGCGTGCCGACCCACTGCTCCAGTTCCGCGAGGACGCCGTCGAGGTCACCGACCGGCAGTTCAACCACGCCGCCGAGGTGCTCCCGGATCCGCCGGACCAGCAGCTCACCCGCCTCGGTCGCGGCCGACTCGGCCTCCGCAATCCGCAGGTCCGCGGCGGCCATCTCGACGTCGAGCCGGTCCACCTCCTCGCGGGCCCGGTCCGCCCGACCCCGGGCCGCGTCGGCGGCGTCGCGGAGCCGGTCCAGCGTCCGCAGCGAACTCGACCGCGAGGCGACCAGTTCGTCCGCGGCGCGGGTCGCCTCGGCCAGCCCGACCGGCAGCGCGGTGACCACCCGCGCCGCGTGCCGGTCGGCCAGTCGCGCCGCCGCAGCGTCCCGCTCGACCTGCCCGCGCGCCGCGTCCTCGGCGTCCTGCGCCTGCCGCAGATCCCGGGCCGCGTCCTCCGCGGACCGGCCGGCGCGGGCCACATCGGCCTCCAGGTCGCGCAGCCGCCCCTCCTGCCGGGCGGCGAACTGGTGGCGTTCGTCGGCGATGCCCTGAAGCCGGCGCAGATGCTCGGCGGTACGTGCCTCCGGGCTGTCCCGCAGCGCCTGCAGCCGCGTGGTCAGCTCCCCGGACCGCTCCGTCAGCCCGCCGATGCGCGCCAACGCCCGCGTCAGGTCGGCGTCGGCCTGCTCGTAGGCCCGCTGCGCCTCGGCCAGTTCCCTGCCGAGCTGTTCGTAGCGGCTGTGCTGCTGGCGCAGCAGCCCGGCCCGGCGGCGCGTCGCGACCCGCGCGTACTGCCGGTAGCGGGTGAGAAAGTCGTCGGCGGCCCGCTTCGTCTCGGCCAGCTCCCGCAGCGTCATCCGCTCGTCGTCCAGGCTGCGGAAAGCTTCCGCGACCTGGGTGATCAGGTTCTCGTCCAGCGGTGGCAGCGCGTCGGTGAGCGCCCGGGACAGGCTCTTCTCGTCCGGCCGCTTCGACAGCTGCGGCTGGCGCAGCCGGATCAGCAGAGAGACCAACGCGTCGTATCGGCTGCCGAGCCCGAACAGCGCCTCGTCCACGGCCCGCCGGTAGTCCGCCGCCCGGTCGTAGACCATTCCGGCGGGCCCGACCGCGTCGCGCAGCCGCTCCCGGGTCAACGTCGTGCCGGTCGCACCCACCAGCGTCAGGTCGACGCCGACCCGCTGGCTGGTGACGAAGAACCAGTGCCGGGCGATGCCCCGCCCGGCGACCGCCTTCAGCCCGCAACCGATGGTGAGAAAGCGGTACCCGTCGCGGTCGCGGCGGCCGAACTCCAACCAGGTGTAGCCGAGCCGCTCCTGGTGCGGGTACCTGCCGCCGAGCAGCAGGTTCCACTCCATCCGCTTGTGCGGGTCACCGTCGGGCTCCACCCGGTACGGCGCCAGGTCCCCGTCGAGCAGGAACGGCAGCATCAACGCCAGCACCTTCGACTTGCCGGTGCCGTTGTTGCCCCGCAGCAGCAGGCTCCCGCCGTGGAAGTGGAACTCCTCCTGGTCGTAGTAGAAGATGTCGACCAGCCCGGCGCGCAACGGCTGCCAGCGCTCCTTCGCCGGCAGCGGCAGCTGGTCGGCCAGCGGTACGGTCATCGCGCAGCATCCCTCGATCGTTCGGACTTGTCGGTGCCCACCCGTCGGGCGGCCGGCTCGCGAATCGTCGGCGCGGCCAGGGCGTACCGGGCGATCGCCGGCCGGGGCAGCACAAGCGGGTCTGCGCCCGGCTCGACCCGGATCAGCTTCAGCGCGCGCAGCGCCTCCAACGCCGTGGCGACGAGGTCCACCTCGGCACCCGGGTCGGTGGCGTGCTTACGCCAGTACGACCGGTGCTCGACGGCGAGCTCCCGGGTGCGCCGGTGCAGCTCGCTGACCCGTACCCCGCCGTCACCGGCGGCGATGTGCTCCGCCAACAGCAGGGTCAGGTGGCTCTGCATCCCCTCGGCCGGCATCCGCACGTCGGTGAGCTCGTCCTCGGGATCGACCATCGCGATCCCCTCCGCGCGCACCTCGGCGACCAAACCGGTGAACTGGGTGATCCGGGTCAGCAGCGCGTGCCGCTGGCTGGTCAGGTAGGCACGCTCGGCCTCGGAGAGCTCGTCGTAATAGACCACCGGCTGCTCCAGCAGCAGCCGGGTCAGCCGGTGCCGCAGCGCCCGGTTCCGGGCGTCGTCCACATCCGGTACGACCTGCAGCGTCAACGCCGCGAGCCGGCCCGGCCCGGTCGACTCGTCGATCATCGACGGCCCCCGGGACGCGGTCAGCAGGCCGGCGATCACATGCCGGTCCACGTCGTACAGGACGTCTCCGCCGGCACCCAGGTACGCCTCCTCGTCCCCGGCCACCCGGCGCAGCACCCCCCAGTGCAGCAGCAACCGGACCACGGCCACCATGTCGGCCCGCCGCTCCCGCCGGTCCAGCGCGAACGAGAACCCGGCCGCCGCCAGCGCCGGCTCGGCGGCCCCCGTCACCACCTCCTCGGCCAGCCGGCCCAGCGTGATCTGCCCGTCGGCGCGCTCCAAGGCCGCCAGCGCCAGGCAGGTCAGCACGTACCGCTGCCGGGAGAACGGGGTCCGCGACCGCGGATCCCGCGCCGGATGCGTGCCGTCGTGCGGGTCGGCGGTCAGCTTCACCAGCCGTACCGTGTGGGCGTCGGCCACCACCTGCCAGCCGGTCTCCCGGTCGAACCACTCCCGCAGCTCCGCCGCGTACGCCCGGACCAGCCGGTAGGTCTCCGCGTCGGTGAGCCCGGCCACCAGCAGCGGGCGGGCCAGCAGCAGCCGCGCGGCCCTGCGCCGCCGCGCCTCCGGCACGTCGTCGGCGACGGCGCGCCCCCTCACCGGGCCGCCCCGACAAGGTCGATGATCTCGATGAGATGCTCCGGCCCCGTCAGCACCCCATCCTCGGTGACGACCCGCACCAGTGGGGCCGCGTCGACACGTCGCAGCCGGACCACCATCGTGCCGTCCGACGTCGTGGTGGTCACCTCCGACTGGTCCGGCCGGCGGGTGGCCAGGGCGTCACCGAGCAGCTGGAGGAACAGCCGGAACTCGGCGGAGTCCAGCTCCACCAGCTCGGAGAGGCGGATCGGGCCCGGGGTGGCCAGCGCGGCACGGGCACGGGCGGTCTGTTCCGCCTCCCGGCGCACCCGCTCGGCGAGCACGCGACGCTGCTCCGACCGGTCGATCACCCGGTTCGGCGCGCCCCGCCGCTCGTAGGAGCCGGTACGGCGCAACCGAGGGCTGATCTCCAGGCGGGGCGCCTGCGCCCACGGCGTGGCCGCCGGCACGGGCCGCTCCTCGACGGCGGCGAGGGTCTCGGCGGTGGTGGTGAGGTGCCGCGCGGGGGAGAGCCCGAACGCGGTGTGCCAGAGCCGGTGCGCCGCCTCGTCGTCCGGCGCCTCGGCGAACCAGAGGGCGAGCCGACGGAAGTCCGCCGAGCGGTCCGACCGCCCGGCCCGCCGCTCGTTGATCGCGGCGACCGTGCTCAGCAACTGCCGGATTCCGCCGATCGCCGCCGTACGCAGCAGCCGCGCCTGGGCAGGGCGACTGCTGTCGCCGCTGACGAACCAGTCACGCAGCCCCGCCCAGCGCAGCCGCCAGGTGTCCAGGGCCTGCCGCATGGCGGCGTCGTGCCCGCCCCAGGCGTCCCGGTCCAGGCCGTCCCGCGCGTCCGCGCCGCCGTGCTCCTCGGTGGGAGCGGTATCGGCGGCCTCGCGGCGCGCCGCCACCTCCAGCAGCGGCGTCACGCCGACCGCCTCGATCTGGCGGGTGAGCGCCGCGATCTCGGCGCCCCGGTTGGCCAGGTCGGCGATGAACCGCTCCAGGTAGGCGATCAACTGCTCCTTGTACGCCAGGAACGCCGCGACGTCGGCGTCGGAGAAGTCGATCGTCCGGCGCAGCGACGCCATGAAGGCCTGCGCGTTGTCGGCCAGGCCGGTGAACCGGTCGACGAGGCTCAGCAACAGCAGGTGCGTCTTCGCCGCGTCCGGCGGCTCGCCAGCTGCCGCCGCTTCGGCGACGGCCAGCAGCCCGCGCAGCTGTTCCGCGATGTCGGACAGGGCCACCGACTGCAGGGCGCCCCGCCGCCCGATCGCCTCCTCGTACTTGGCGATCGCCTCTTCCGCCGCGTGCCCCTCTCGGGTGAGCTGGTAGAGGTAGCGGGCCCGGTGGAAGTCCTCAACCGTTGTCACCCGGCCGGTGTCGGGGTCGGCGCGCAGATTTCCCCACTCGGCGAGCTGATCCAGGGCGGCGCGAACGGTTTCCAGCGACGGCCCCGCCCCGATGTCGATCAGGACGTCCTCGGGCCGCAGGTGCACGGTGAAGCGCTGCTTCGCCGAAACGAATGCGTCCAGGATCTGCCGATACAGCGCCGAGTTCTGCGCCTGAAGGTGGGCGAACGGTTGCGTCGGTGAACCGGTCCCGAGGGGCATGGCGTTCATCCTCGCATCGTCGGACGTGACCTTCGGCGCTGGGACTCACCGTGCGTGCCTCCTCACGCCCACCGAACAAGAAGTAGGCGGCGGAGCCTGCCAGCGAGCCGCCTGACCTACGACGGCCGCAGGTCTCGGCCGGCCGCACGCAGATGAACGACCAGCGCGTCCACGGGAATGCCCAGCACGCTCGCGAGCAACGTCAGCGGATCGAGGTGGCCCTTGCCCGTGAGGTCCTCATAGATGGCGAGCAGCCCGCGCAGGCGGGCGTCGGCGTCCTCGGGCCGGGGGGAAAGTTCGGCGATCCGCTCTTCCACGTACCGGCGCGCCATGATCTGGAACGCGTTCACGCCGAGCATTACGTCGTCGTCCGGCTCCGGGTGGCGGTTCTGGTCGGTCGGCATGGCGGTCCGTCCTTTGCTCAGGGGGTGGGGGTGGTCGAGGGGGTGGCCGCGCCGATCAGCCCGCCGAAGAAGACCATGACCGTGAGCAGGATCATCGGGGCGACGAAGACGTAGCCGAGGACCAGGCCCGCGACGGCCATGCCTCGTCCCGACTTCGCGTTGTTGCGGGTCTCGTGCAGGCCGACGTGGCCGAGAATGACGGCGAGCAGGCACGGCAGCCCGAACAGGCACCAGCCGCCGAGCACGCCGAGGATTCCCAGCACCATCGACGCGGTCGCCATACCCGACGTGAGCGGCGGCCGCACGGCCCTGGGGATAGCCGCGGGCTGATAGGGCACGCCGGACACCGGTGGGTACGGTCCCGGGACGCCGAGTACCGGCGGATGCGGGCGGGTGGGGTCGTGGCCGGGCTGCGGATACGTCATCGTTCGGGTTCCGTTTCTCCGTCGAGTCGGGCGAGCAGGGCGCTCACCTCGGTGTGCAGGCGACGCAGCTCAGCGGCTGTGGGCGCCATCTCGTAGCAGTGGTGGTGGGCGGCGGCCGACAGGGTCGCCCAGGCGAAGGCGACGCGGCGGGCGACGCCGACGCCGGGCCCGCGCCGGCCGCGCAGCATCAGCTGCTTCGCCCGGCCCTGCCGGCACTGCGCCACCGCCGGCCTGGTCCGCTGCCAGTAGGCGTCGATGCCGCCTTCGAGGGCGAGCCGGATCAGGCAGGCGCGCGCGCGGCCACCAGCCGGCGGTGACCGCGGCACCGCCGAGCGCGCCCGCGCCGCGCAGCAACTCCTCGGCCGCCGCCAGGCAGCGCTGCGGCGTCGGCGCGGTCACCGCAGCGCCTCCGTCAGCAGGCGGGCGTCCGCGACCAAGCCTGGCAGGTCCGCCAGGTACGCCCCGTGCACGCCCTCCTTGCACGCCTTGTACGCGGCTACCGCCCGCGGCCCGTGCCGGCGGCTCAGATACCCGAGCACGTCGCCGCCCCGGTCGGCGTCGTCGAACAGCGCCAACGCGACCGTGGTGGCCAGCCGCCGGGACGCGTCCACGATGGCCGCCTCGATGTCGTCGTGCCGCACCCCGCGCGCCACCCGCTGCCGCCACACGACCCGATGGCAGGCCGCCTCCACCGCCGAGCGGCACAGCTCCGCCACCACCGGGCCACGCACCTCGGCGGTGATCTCCTCGTTGCGCGCCAGCGCGTACGCGTCGTCCACGTAGCGGGTCACCGGGTCGGAGGCCGGCCGCAGCGTCACCACCGACCGTTCCGCGCGGGTCACCTCGACGATGCGGGCCTTGCCCAGGTCGAGCCGGCGCACCGCGTCGGGCAGGCGGGTGTCGTGGGTGAAGACCACCACCTGCCGCTGCTCGGCCAGCTCGGCGAGCACCCGGGCCAGCCCGTCGACCTTGGCCGGGTCCATGCTCTGCACCGGGTCGTCGACGACGATGAACCGGAACGGGCTCTCCGGCGCGCAACCGCGCGGCAGGAACGTCGCCAATCCCAGGGCGTGCATCTCGCCCTGGCTCATCACCCCGAGTGCGGTGCCGTTGTCGGCGCCGTCCACGCTGACCGGGAACACCACCCGCCGCCGCGTGTTCACCCCTTCAAGGGTCATCGCGCCCAGCTCGACGTTGCTTTCCTGCCGCAGCTGCGCCCAGATCCGCTGCGAGTGCTGCGCGAACGGCGCCACCCGCTCGTTGCGCAGCTGCACCGCGGTGGCCTTCAGCCAGGCCCGCGCCGCCTTCAGCCGGGCCAGCGTCGCCTCCCGCTCGGGCAGGCCGGCCGCGGCGTCGACCCAGGCGCGCAGGTCGGCCGCCGCCCGCCGCCAGCCGGTGTCGCGCTGCCGCAGGATCTCCTCGGCGTACGCGCGGGCCGCGTCCGCCGCCGCCACGACGGCCGGGTACCGTCCGGCGAGGTGCGCCGCCAGTTGCGCCGGCTCCCCGGGTACGCGCCGCAGCGCCGCCACGGCCTCGCGCAGCGCGTCCAGCGGCACCTCGCCGGCGTCGCCCTCCGGCACGGCCAGATCCTCGATCAGGTGGTGCGCCTGCCGCAGCAGCGCGGTCAGCCGCGCCGACGCCGACTGGGCGGCGAGACTGCGGTCCCGCAGCCGGGCCAGCGACGCCGCGGCGGCGGTGCGCCAGTCTCCGTCGAGAGCGCCGTCAGCGCAGACCGGGCATGGGCCGTCGCCGGTGTCGTCGTGGTGCTCGATGGCGAGGCGAAGCAGTTCCGCAGTGCGCAGCGCCGCCCGGGACCGGCCGCCGTCGTGCCGAAGTGCCTCGACGGCAGCCTCACGCAACTGTTCCGTCAGCCGCGTCACCTCCTGCGTCGGTGGCACGGTCAGCTCGACCAGGCGTTGGCACCACCGCACCGGCCCGTCGGCAACGGCCTCGTCCGGTTCGTCGAGGATCGCGGTCAGCGCCGCCAGGTCGACGGGACTGCGCCCCTTCAGCAGCGCGGCGGCCCGCCGGGCCCGGTCGTCGGCGACGCCGGTCAGGCCCTCGGCGAGCGCGGCGCGTCGGGCGCGTACGTCCTTGACGGACGCGTCGACGGGCCGGGCGGCGGCCATCAGCCGCTGGTCGGCGTCGGTGATCGCCTCCAGGCCGAGGATCGCGGAGATCGCGTCGAAGAGCTGGCTCTGCGTGCCGGCGGTGAGCCGCCCCAGCTCGGCGGCGGTGAGGAACGGCCGGTACAGCTCCAGCGGGCGGGCCAACCCCAGCTCCGCCAGGTCGGTGTGCCGCCCACGGTCGCTGGTGACGGTGACCTCCGCGTCGGCCAGCGCCGCGCCGAGCGGCCACGACCGGGTCACCGTCACCGGTTTCGCCACGCCGTTGACGCGCAGCTGCGTCACGATCCAGCACGGGTCGGGGGAGTGCAGGTTGCGCCACCCCGTACGCCAGACGCTGTTGCGGTCGGCCCACCGGGCGCTGTCGCCGGTCAGCGCCAGCTCGACGGCCTCGGCGAAGCTCGACTTGCCGGAGCCGTTGCGGCCGACCACCAGGGTGAGCCCGGGCCCGGGTTCGATCTGGAGGGTGCGTTCCGGGCCGACGCCGCGGAACCCGGCGACGGTGATCGACGAGAGCCAGATCGGCCCCGGCGCGCCGTCGCCGGCCGGGGCGGGCAGGCCGAGGACGGTCCGCTCGCCAGCGAGGGCGGCGGCCAGGTCGGCCTCGCCGCTGAGCGCGGCGAGCACGACCTCGGCGGTGCCGTCCGGCACATCATCGGCGGCCAGCCGATCGAAGATCAGCTCGGCCAGCGGTTCGGTGCGGCGGGTGGGCAGGGCCGGCGTCGCGGGGGAGTGCTGACGGGGGATCGGCATTGTCGTCTCCGGGCGCGTGGTCTCCGCGGACCGGCACGAGGCGCTGGCCCGCACGAGGTGAGCGGTGGGGGAAGGTTGTCGGTCAGAGGTCCAGGCCCGGACCTGCCCAGGGGCGGACCCTGACGGCGGCGGACGAGGTGGTGGTGCCGTGATCGGCGCGAGCCATGACCGTCTCCCGGGGGGAGCAGGCTGCTTGTGCGGTCAGCGCGCGACGCTCGTGTGCCAGTCGCACAGGAAGGCGTCGACGAGGGCGTGCGCCCGGGGGCGTACGTCGAAGGACTCGCCGAGCCGCCGTCGCGCCATGTGGGACAGGCCGTCGGCGGCCTCGTTGAGGGCGTGGCCGCTGTGCCCCTTCACGTGGGCGAAGGACAGATCCGGCCGCCGAGCCACATGCTCGGCGAGGCGCACCAGCGTCGGCTGGTCGGCCCAGCGGCGCGGCCGGAGGCTGTAGCCGGCCGGCATGGCGCCGGTCTCGCCGCCCTGCCAACGGTGCAGATAGCGCAGGGCGGCCAGGCTGTCCAGCAGCACGGTCATGCCGGCCGGCGCCTCGTCGTACGCGGACAGCAGGAAGTCGACCGCCCGCAGCTCGTTGATCAGGACGCGCGAGGCGCCCGTCGGGTCCAGCCGGCCGGTGCCCCGACCGCGCAGGCCGTAGTGACCGTCGCTGACGACGTACCCGATGCCGCCGGCACGTCCCTTCCAGCTCGCGTCGGTCGCGGCGACCACGGCCGCGGACGTCTCCGCCCAGCGGCCGACCCGGCCGCGACCACGCTCGAAGCTCGGCTGCGGGCGGTGGACCTCGTGCCGGGCGGCCTGCTGCTCCGCCGTGTCTAGCAGTTGTCGGGCCGAGCCGAGTTCGTCGTAGTGGGCGGCGGTGAGGGCCAGCCGCACGGCGTCACCGATCCGCTGGCAGTCCTCGCAGCGGGTGACGCGGGCGTAGGCGCGCAACGCGACGGCGCGGTCGCGCAGGGGGTCGGGCAGCAGGTCCAGGGCGCGCAGGAACTCATCGGGACGCACGTCGCCTCCCTAGAGCTCGGAGACGTCGGTGACGACGGCGGTCAGCTTGTCGCCGGAACGCTTCGTGCCGGCCATCTCCTCCTGCTGCACCGACGCGGAGTCGCCCGACACCTCGAAGGTGTTGATGATCGGGTCCTCGGCGCCCTTAACCTGGTACGTCACCTCGTAGGTCTTGGACGGGTCCAGGTCGACGTCGCCGGTGTACGTCACGTCGATGCGGTAGGTGATGTTGCAGCCGGCGCTGCCGAAGCACTGCTTCTTCAGAATCTTGACCTTGAGCTTGAAGTCGCTCTTTGTCGGCGTGCCGTAGGCGGGTGCGGGCGGCGCGGTCGTGGCGGGCGCGGTCGGGGCCGGGGCGGACGTGGCGGGGTGCGCCTGCGGTGCGGCGGAGGTGGCGGTCTTGTCGGCGACCGGCTCGTCACCGCTGGTCGTGGCCAGCAGCGCGCCGCAGCCACCGAAGCAGAGCAGCAGGACCAGCACGGCGACGCCGGCGATGATCCATCGGACCTGGGGCTTCTTCCGCTGGGTCGTTTGCGTGCCGGCGGTGTCCGCCGTCTCAAGGTGGGTCTGGGGCACGGGCTGCGGTTCCGGCTGGGCCTGGGGTGCGGTCATGGTTCTCTCCTCGTCGAGGCGGTGGTGGGGCGGCTGCGTCAGCGGGACGCTGTGGAGCTGATGTCGTAGACGGATCAGGCGGATGGGATGCCGACGACCTCGACCTCGACACCCTCGTTCCGCAGCGTCTTCATCGCCTGATAGAGCGCGACCTGGGCGAAGGTGAAGAGCGAGCCGACGGTGACCGCACGGCCGGCGTCGAGCGCGATGGCGTAGACGACCTTGGTGGGGCGGAAGTCCGGGCTCAGATCACGCCCGTGCGGCTGTCGCCGCACGACATCGAGGAACCTGGCGCGCGCGTCTTCCTGATAGCGCAGCGCCTCGTAGGAGACGATGCCCTGAGCGAAGAGGTGACTCAGCGGGGCGCTGCTCTTCGCACGCTTGACGTGAATCAGCTCGCCGGATGGACCGAGCAGGTCGCACGCCTCGATGCCGCGCCGGTGTTGGGCCGTCCGGAGCAGTTTCTTGTCCAGCAGCACCAGCCTCGGGTCACGGCGGGCTGCGGCCCGGTTGTAGGCGTCCTCGTCCTTGAGGTCCCTGGTCCAGGGCGGCAACGCGACGTCAGAGGGCCGGGCCAGGATCTCGGCGATCTCCCGGCGCAGGAAGTCTCGGTGCCGGTCGCCGATCTCATACCAGTCGCCCTCGCGAAGCAGCAGGTGACTGGTGCCGACAGCCACCTCTGCCGTGATCCAGTGGGAGGCCCGGGTCCTCACCATCGCCTCGGTACCGCGACCGTCGGCGTAGAGCGTGACGCTTCCGTTGCGCAGTCCGCTCCACCGGTCGCCGTCCAGCGCGCCGTTGGTGTGGGCGAGGATGGCAGGCAGGTCCAGCTCGTCGGTCAAGGTCGGGGCCAGACCGGACTTCGGAACCTGGATCACGTACGACGCGGCGTGTTCGATGTCGCCGATCAGGTTGCCGGGTACCGCCACGCCGAGGGCAGGCGGATCGACGAGCGCCAACCGCTCGTCCAGGGCGCCCATGAGGTCCGGCATGCGCGAGTCCGATGGCGGCACCGGTCGGATCTGGGTGATGAACTCCAGGTCGGCCAGGGGCGACTCCTCCTGGCAGACTCGCTCGATCTCCCGCAGGTCCGCGAGGAGCCCGGCGGGCTCGACACAGACGTGGATGTGCAGGGCGTCGCCACCGTCGATCCGGGCGGGCTTGCCGCTGCGCCGGCAGACGGTCAGCCGCGGATTGTTCGTGTAGCCGCAAACCTGGCCGACGATCTCGCCCCACTTGTCGATGCCGTACTTCCAGATGGGCTGGCCGGCGGGGACGAAGCTTCGGTCCACCCGCCCGCTGGCACCTACGACCCGTCGGCGGACCTGCCGGATGTCGCTCGGCACCAGCGCTCGTACGGCGAAGGACACGCCGAACGTCCGGTCGATCACCTCCTGCTCGACCATGTGGCGACCGACGGTCCCGTAGGTCAGCGCGTACGCACGGTCGTCGACGGCCAGCAGCAGCGCCCCGCCACCGCTGCTGTAGCCCAGTTCGACCTCCCCGCCGGTCAGCCCGGCGAGGATGTCGCACCACTCGGCGCGCAGGCGGGGCACCGTGCCGTGCACCAGCAGCGCGGGTGCGCCGGCGACCTGTCGCGGCGACGGCTCGAAGCCGTTCTCGGTCAGGTAGCGAAGGTTGAGTGCCTCCTGCAGGCCCTCGGGGGTGGCGGGAATTCGAAGGCGATAGATGGTGGTGGGGTAGGTGCCGGGCGGGCCGGGTGGGGCGGGGGCGTCGAACAGGGTGGGCTGCTCAGGGACGGGCCGGCGGGGGTCCTTCCGGCCTTTGGGGCGGGTGATGGAGCCGGACGAGATCCGGCCCGTCGCACTGCGCATCTCAATCTCCTCGCGTAGAGACCTGTGCTGGCAGTTGGCGGGGATGAGTGGTGCGCCGAGGGCGGGCTTCGCGGGGCCCGCCCCTGGCGCGAGGAGTCAGCTCAGGGCGACGGTGACGCCGCCGGAGAACGGCGAGTCGTGCAGCTCGAGCTTGGTGAGCTTGACGTTCTTCGGGATGTCGAAGACCACGACACCGGTGACCTGGTTGCCGGGGTTGATGTCGTTGAGGAACGTCTCCGCGTTCTTGTTGGCGTAGATGGCCGCGCCGGTGTCGGAGGAGTACTCGGTGCCGTCGGCCGCGTACGCCTTCTGGCTGCTGCCGTCGAACATCTGCGCTTCCTTGCCGATGTTCTTGACGTTGATCGTGACCAGGCAGAACTGGCCCTGCGCCTTCTCGCCGAGCACGCTGTCGCCGACCTTGGCGACGCCGCACTTGGACGACTTCACCGTGAACTCGAACTTCCCGTCCCGGGCCGGCTGGCCGATCTTTGCGGTCTTCGCCGCCTTGTCCTCGCCCTTGGCGCCGCCGTCGCTGCCGGAGCCGCTGGAGCTGTCGGTGGCTCCGGAGCTGCAGCCCAGCGCTACGACGGCGGTGGCGATGAGGGCGAGAGTGGTGGTCTTGCGCATCGAAATCCTCCTGGTGCGAACCGTGGCGGCGTCAATGAGAACATCATCTGTGAACGCTGTCAACAGACATGATGCTTGACGGGTGTGACACACTTCGGAGGTGCAGGTGAACCCGACCATTACGGCGGCGGAGATCGCCCGGCTCGCCGGGGTGGGTCGCGCCGCGGTCAGCAACTGGCGGAAACGCCATCCCGACTTCCCGGCCCCGGTGGGTGGCACCACGGCCAGCCCCGAGTTCGACCTCGCCGAGGTCGAGCGGTGGCTTCGTCAGCAGGGCAAACTCCCCGAGCTCTCCCGGGCCGACCGGCTCTGGCGCCATCTGGCCGCCGCTGGGGAAACCCCGGCGACCGGGCTGGCCGCCGTCGGCGCCCTGCTGCTCGCCCGGCAGCGCGGCGGACGGCCACGCCGAGGGCACGCCGACACGCCCGTCGTCGCCGACCTGCGACCCGAAATCGACGCGCTCGCCGACGAGTTGGGGCCACAGACCGCCTTCGACGAACTGTGGCAGCGCTTCTCCGCACCCGCCCCGGGCCGTCCCTGGGCTACCCCGGATGAGCTGGCCGACCTGATGGTCGAGCTTGCTGGCGTCGGCGGCGGTTCCATCCTCGATCCGGCCGCCGGGTCCGGCGCCACGCTCCGGGCCGCCGTCCGGGCCGGCTGCGTCGCGGCCTACGGACAAGAGCTCGACGACGACCTCGCCCGACTGGCCGGGCTCTGGCTCGCCCTGCGCGAGGTGCCCGGCGAGGTGTGCCCCGGCGACTCACTGCGCGTCGACGCCTTCGCCAGCCGCACCGTCGACGCCGTCATCTGCCACCCACCGTTCGGCGTCACGAACTGGGGCAACGAGGAACTCGGCTACGACCCCCGCTGGGAGTACGGCATCCCGCCACGCACCGAGCCGGAGCTGGCCTGGGTGCAGCACGCCCTGGCCCACCTCCGCCCCGGCGGGCACGCCGTGATCCTGATGCCGCCGGCGGCTGCCGGGCGGCGCGCGGGCCGGCGGATCCGAGCCGAGCTGCTGCGCCGCGGCGCACTGCGGGCCGTTATCGCACTCCCGAGCGGCGTGGCCGCGCCGCACGGCGTACCGCTGCATCTGTGGGTGCTGCGACGGCCGACAGCCGACGCGCCCGCACCGGCGCGGGCGCTGCTGGTCGACGCCGCGGAGGGCGACCTTCCCGAACTCTCGGCGCGGGTCCTGGCCATCTGGCGGGCCTTCACCGCCGCACCCGACGCCGAGATCGAGGAAATCGGGTTCGCCCGCGCGGTGCCGGTCATCGAGCTGCTCGACGAGGAGGTCGACCTCACTCCCGCCCGCCGGCAACCCGCCGTCGGGGGCGAGCAGAGTGGCGAGCATCTGGTACGCACCAGAGAGCGGCTGGCCGCCATCGTCGGCGACCTGCCGGCGCTGATGCCGCAGGTCACGCCCGTGCCCGACGGGGTAGCACCGCTCGTCGTCACGGTCGCCGAGCTGGCCCGCAGCGGCGCATTGCAGCTGATCGGCCCCATCCGGGCCAACTCGTCCTCAGACGGCGGCGGATCGACCGGCGGGTCGCCGGTGCTCACCGTGCAGGACGTGCTGGCCGGCGTCGACGCTTCCGGCCAGGCCGACAACCGGCTTGGCCAGGAGATCCCCCTGGCGGTGGGCGATGTCGTGGTGCCGATGATCGCCCGCACGCTCACCGCTCGGGTGATCACCGCCGGGGGGACGCTGCTCGGCCGCAACCTCTACCTGCTGCGGCCCAACCCGGCCGCGCTCGACCCTTGGTTCCTCGCCGGGCAACTGCGCACCTCGGCCAACGAGAAGCAGGCGTCGAGCCTGTCGGGCACGCTCCGCTTCGACATCCGGCGGGCCCAGGTGCGGCGCCTGCCGCTCGACGAGCAGCGGGCACACGGGGAGGCGTTCCGGCGCCTCGACGCCTTCGAGTCGGCAATCCGACAGGCGGCGTCGCTGGGGGCCGAGTTGGTCCAGCTCACCGCGGACGGCCTCGCGCGTGGATCACTCCAGGCTGAGCAGCGGTCGAGCCGTAAGCGACCGAGCAAGTAAGGGACCAATCGGCGTCCCTGCTGACGAAACGGGCTCCTCGTCCGACCGGGTGGCGGACTGCACCGCCTCAGCGCACCGGCCATACTCCTTCACTTAAGGCAATCGAAAGGAACCTGGTGAGTACCAAGCACCAAGAGCTCACGGACTTGATCTGGAACGTGGCCGACCTGCTCCGCGGCGACTACAAGCGCTCCGAGTATGGCCGCGTGATCCTCCCGCTGACCGTGCTGCGCCGGTTGGACTGGGTGCTGGAGCCGACCAAGGACGCGGTGCTCGCCAAGCACGCCCAGCTCAAGCAACTCGGCGTGCAGAACATGGATCCGGTGCTGCGCAAAACTGCCGGCCTGTCGTTCTACAACACCAGCGAGATGTCCTTCCGTAAGCTCCTCGGCGACCAGGACCACGTCGCGCTCAACCTGCGCGCCTACATCGGTGGCTTCTCGCCCGGCGCGGTCGACGTGCTGGAGAAGTACGGCTTCGACGCCCAGATCAGCCGCCTCGCCGAGGCCGGTCTGCTCTACCAGGTGGTCGCCAAGTTCGTTGACGTCGACCTGCGCCCGGGCGTGGTCTCCAACCACCAGATGGGTTACGTCTTCGAGGACCTGATCCGACGCTTCTCCGAAATCAGCAACGAGACCGCCGGTGAACACTTCACCCCGCGCGAGGTCATCAAGCTGATGGTCAACCTGCTGCTCGCCCCCGACGAGGACGACCTGGTCACGCCCGGCATCGTCCGCAAGATATACGACCCGGCCTGCGGCACCGGCGGCATGCTCAGCGAGGCGCAGGACCACATCCAGGCCCACAACCCGCACGCCACCGTCGAGGTGTACGGGCAGGAACTCAACGGCGAGACGTACGCGATCTGCCGCTCCGACATGATGCTCAAGGGCGGCGACCCGACGAAGATCGCTTTCGGCAACTCGTTCAGCCAGGACGGCCACGAGGGCGAGCGCTTCGACTACATGCTCGCCAACCCGCCGTTCGGCGTGGAGTGGAAGAAGGTCGAGAACTACATCAAGGCGGAGGCCGCGCGCGGCCACGCCGGCCGCTTCGGTGCTGGCCTGCCCCGGATCAACGACGGCTCGCTGCTGTTCCTGCAGCACATGATCTCGAAGATGAAGCGCCCCGAGGACGGTGGCAGCCGCCTGGCGATCGTCTTCAACGGCTCGCCGCTCTTCACCGGCGCCGCCGGATCGGGCGAGTCGGAGATCCGCCGCTGGATCCTGGAGAACGACCTGCTAGAAGGCATCGTCGCGCTGCCCGACCAGCTCTTCTACAACACCGGCATCTCCACGTACTTCTGGATCCTCACCAACCGCAAGGACCCGTCGCGAGAGCGTAAGGTCGTGCTGCTCGACGGCCGCGACTACTGGACCAAGATGCGCAAGAGCCTCGGCGACAAGCGCAAGATGCTCACCGACGAGCACATCGCCGAACTGACTTGCGCTTACGTGGAGGCGCTGTCCATCACGGACGACCGGGAGCACCCGCAGCACGCCAAGGTGAAGGTCTTCAAGACCACCGACTTCGGCTACCAGCGGATCACCGTCGAGCGCCCGCTGCGGCTGCGCTTCGAGGTCACTGAGGAGACGGTCGCGCTGCTCGCGGAGGCGAAGGCTGTCCTCAAGTACGCAGAGCGGGAGTCACTACTTGCGGCGGCGAAGTCGCTTATTGGTGCACAGTCCGCGACTCGGGCTGAGTTCGCGATGATGCTGAACGGCCTCGGCAAGCTGCCGGCACCGGTGGAGAAGGCGGTGTGGGAGGCGTTCTCGGTCAGCGACCCGGAAGGAGAGGTGCAGACCGACCGCAAGGGCAACCCGCTGCCGGACCCCGACCTGCGCGACAACGAGAACGTGCCGCTCGACGAGGACATCCACGACTACCTCAAGGGCGAGGTGCTTCCTCACGTTTCTGACGCTTGGATCGATGAGACCAAGACCAAGATCGGGTACGAGATCCCTCTTACACGCTACTTCTACGTCTACAAGCCACCGCGGCAGCTTGCCGAGATCGATGCGGAGATCAAGGCACTCGAGGCAGAGATCCAGGCCCTGCTCGTGGAGGTGACTGCGTGACGTATGCGATGCTTCCGCTGAAGCGGTTCGTTAGTTCTCGGCGACCAATAACATATGGAATCGTGCAGGCGGGTCCGGACTATCCGGGGGGAGTTCCATACATCCGACCGGTTGACATGTCAGATAGTGGCGGCATCGTAGAACCATCTCGACTGCTGCGAACGGACCCCGCGATCGCCCTCGCCTATCGTAGGTCGACGGTAGAGGAGAGGGATCTTGTTGTCTCGATCGGGCCCTCGTTCGGCAAAGTCATGATGGTGCCACCCGAACTTGCCGGAGCCAATCTAACCCAAGGTACTGCGAGAGTGGCGGCAGCTGAAGGTGTTGAGCCCCGGTTCCTGTACTGGGCGCTTCAATCTCAGCCCGCGCGGCAACATTGGGAAGCTGCGGTTGGTGGAGCGACATTCAAGGCTCTAAACCTGGAGCCTCTGTCCAGATCTCCAATTCCTCTCGTTCCCAATGAGGATCAACGGCGCATCGCCGACTTCCTCGATGTCGAGATTCAGTTGCTGGACCGTGCTGCTGCCTCTAAAGGCTCCCTTCAGGACCTCCTGCGGGAGCGCCTAGACGCCGTTCGGAATCTAGGCCTTGATGAACTTTGCGCAAGACATGGTGAGGTCACGCTTCGGCGCGTCATTCGAGGGATCGAACAAGGGGTTAGCCCGCTTTGCGATTCAACGCCTGCCGCACTTGGCGAGTGGGGTGTCCTCAAACTCAGCAGCGTCAAGCGAGGGAAGTTCTACCCCCACGAAAATAAGAGGTTAACTGGAGGCGATGCTTTCGCGAGGTATGAGGTACGTGAAGGCGATCTCCTGGTAACCCGGGCGAACACGCCCGGGTTAGTGGGCGACGTCGCAGTTGCCTGCGGTGATGTCGTAAAGAAGTTGCTGCCCGATTTGATATATCGACTGCGCCTCTCGGACATGGTCCGGGCTGATTTTGCGGCCGAGGTGCTACTTGGTCGGCGCGTCCGCGGCCTCATTGAGGCGACCGCCCGTGGCTCGTCTCAGTCAATGGTTAAGCTGCGCGGTGAGGACATTAGGACTTGGCCAATCCCGAATGTGAGCAGCACGGTCCAGATCGAGTTCGTTCGCCGTATGCAAGTTGAAGCAAATCAGGTGCAGGCTTTTGTCGAAGTTGTCGAGCGGCAACAGCAGTTGATTCTCGAGCGACGGCAAGCACTAGTCACTGCGGCGGTCACCGGACAGATTGACGTTACGACGGCGCGGGGGGTCGACATATGAGCCCTGCCCACCAGGAGCAGTCCTTCGAGGCCGCCATCCAAGAGTCTCTGCTCAGCTCTGGATGGCTGAGTGGCGTGGCTGGCAACTATGACCGTCGGTTCGGGATCGACTCGGCCGAGCTCTTCGCCTTTATCGGGGCAACGCAGCCGAACGAGTGGGAGAAGCTGCTGGACTACCACGGCGCCAACCCCAACGAGGCGCAGCGGCACTTCGCGCAATACCTCGCCAGGCAAATCGACGAGCGCGGCCCCCTCGACGTCCTCCGCCGGGGTTTCAAGGACAAGGGCGTCCTGATCCGCCTCGCCTACTTCAAGCCCGCCCACGCCATCACCGACGACGCCCTCAAGCTCTACCGCGCCAACCGCCTCACCGTCACCCGCCAACTTGCCTACTCGACGAGCAGCAACAAGACCCTCGACCTGGTCCTCTTCGTCAACGGCATCCCCCTCGCCACTGCCGAGCTGAAGAACCCGCTGACCGGCCAGACCGTCGAGGACGCCAAGGAGCAGTACCGCAAGACCCGGGACCCGAAGGAGCTGCTCTTCGCTCGGCGTACCCTCGTGCACTTCGCCGTGGATTCCGACCTGGTCTTCGTGACGACGAAGCTGGCGGGAGAGAAGACCCGGTTCCTGCCCTTCAACACCGGCTCCGACGGGCCGGGTGTCTCCGGCGGCGCCGGCAACCCGCCGGCGGGCGATAAGGGTTACCGCAGCTCCTATCTCTGGGAGCAGATCTGGCACCCGGACACCTGGATGGACCTCGTGCGGCGGTTCCTGCACACCGACAAGGAGTCGCGGAGCCTGATCTTCCCGCGCTACCACCAGTGGCACGCGGTCACCCAGCTCACCGACCACGCGGCCCGCCACGGCTCCGGGCACAACTACCTGGTCATGCATTCGGCCGGGTCGGGCAAGTCGAACACCATCGCCTGGCTGGCGCACCGGCTGTCCAGCCTGCACACCGCGCCTGTGGTCGACAATGAACGGCTGCGCCCCAACGAGCCGGTCTTCGACAAGGTCATCATCATCACCGACCGGGTGGTGCTGGATCGGCAGTTGCAGGACACGGTCTTCCAGTTCGAGCACGTGCCCGGCGTGGTGCAGCGGATCGACAAGGACTCCGCCCAGCTCGCCGCCGCCCTCCAGGGTGAGACCGCCAAGGTCGTCATCACCACCATGCAGAAGTTCCCCTACATCCTCGACAAGGTGCAGGGGCTCAAGGGCAAGCGGTTCGCGGTCATCGTCGACGAGGCGCACTCGTCGCAATCCGGTGACTCGGCCGCCGCGCTCAAGAAGGTGCTGCTCAAGCTGGGCAGCGACGACGTGGACGAGTCGGGCGACCTGCTCACCGCCTCTGCGCTGGCCCGGGGCCGGCACGAGACGCTGTCGTACTTCGCGTTCACCGCCACGCCGAAGCCGAAGACCCTCGAACTGTTCGGCACCCCGCACCCGGTCACCGGCAACCCGCAGCCGTTCCACACGTACTCGATGCGCCAGGCCATCGAGGAGGGCTTTATCCTCGACGTGCTGCGCAACTACGTGACCTACAAGTCGTACTGGAAGCTCGCCAACGCCAACCCCGACGACCCGGACGTCGACCCGAAGAAGGCCGGCGCGCAACTCGCCCGCTTCGCCAGCCTGCACCCCACAATGCAGGCGCAGAAGGCGGAAATCATCGTCGAGCACTTCCGCAAGCACACCGCGCCACGCCTCGGCGGTCGCGCCAAGGCCATGGTGGTCACCGGCTCCCGCGAGGCCGCCGTCCGCCTGCACACCGCCATCCGCAAGTACGTCGACATGCAGGGCTACGTCGGCTGCGACTCCCTGGTCGCGTTCTCCGGTGAGCTAGAGGTCGACGGCGTCGAGCACACCGAGGCGCGGGTCAACGGGATCAGCGAGGGCGAGCTGCCCGAGAAGTTCGCCTACACCGCCGCCGACGACAAGCACGCCGGCACCCCGAGGGCCAAGCAGGACACCGAGTACCGGATCCTGGTCGTCGCCGAGAAGTACCAGACCGGCTTCGACCAGCCGCTGCTCACCACCATGTACGTCGACAAGCTGCTCAAGAGCGTCGCCGCCGTACAGACCCTGTCCCGGCTCAACCGCACCCACCCGCTCAAGGCCCAGGGCGACATCTTCGTCCTCGACTTCGTCAACGAGGCCGGCGACATCGCCGAGCAGTTCAAGCCGTACTTCGAGACCGCGGCGACCACCCCCACCGACCCGAATCTTCTCTACACCGCGCAGAACGCGGTCACCGGGTATCCGGTGCTGGTTGACTCGGAGATGCAGGCGTACGCCGAGGCGCTGCTCGCCGCCGAGCGCAAGGCGACCAGCGACACCGGCCTGCAGCGGGCACACGCCGCGCTCTACCGCTTCACCGAGCCGGCCGTCGACCGCTACAAGGCCCTTGCTGCCGACGACCCCGAGGCTGCGGACGGCTTCCGGTCCGCGCTGCGCGACTACACGCGGATGTACGCGTTCCTCAGCCAGGTCGTGCCCTACCACGACGAGGACCTGGAACGCCTCTACCTCTACGGGCGGGCGCTGCTCAACCGGCTGCCCCGGAGGCAGGACCCGTCCGTCGACATCGGCGAGGTGCAGCTGACCCACCTGCGGGTCAGCAAGACCGGCGAGCACGACGCCTCGCTGACGCCCGAGGGCGAGCAGATGCTGCCCGGCTTCGTGGGCGGCGCGACGGGCCGGCAGCACGACCCGGAGAAGGTCGCCCTGTCCGAGCTGATCGACGCGTTCAACGACAAGTTCGGCATCGGGCTGGGCGAGTCGGACAAGGTCTGGGTCGAGCAGCAGATCGTCGCCCTCGCCGAGGACGGCGCACTCGAAGCCGCCGCAATGGTCAACGACGAGAGCAACTTCGGCGTCGTCTGCGACAAGCGGATCGAGGACGTGATCCTGTCCCGGCACGACGACAACGGCAAGCTCATGCAGCGCTACCTCGACGACGAGAGCCTGCGGTCGCAGCTCAACCAGTTCGCGCGCCGGCAGGCGTACCAGATGATCCGTCGCCGCAAGGGCATCGCCTGACCTTCCACTCTCGCCGAGAGGAGGACGGTTGTCCCCGTCCGAACCCCCCTTCCACCTCTGGGTCGCTACGGACGACTCCCGGACAGTGGTGGCGCTTGCGCCGCTGAGGATGTCGAGAACCGCACTGAAGCACGAGTGGGGAAGCCTCACGCACCTGCGGGCAATGCCGGCGTCCAAAGGCCCGCCCACAGTCGTCTCCGTCGTCGTGCTCTGCACCGTGGTGCTGATCGCCACCTTGCTGCTCTGCCTCAGCGCTGCGCCGGTACTGGTCATTCTCATCCTGGCGACGCTTTTCCTCGGAGTCGGACTGATGGCAATCCTGTCCAAGACGCCGCCTCCCCAGGTGGTCGCCCCCGACGAGGCGGCGTTTCCGGAGCTGCACCGCACGCTCGACAGGCGGGAGGAGCGTGAGGAGTTCCTCGACCTGATGGCGATGGCTGAGCAAGCTGGCCGTGCGTTGCCTGCCGTAGCGGAAGCGATTGATCCGGCTGAGGGAGGCGAGTTGCTCGCGCAGGTGCTGTGGGAGGCGGCCGATGTCCTCAGCCGTCGGCAGCGGCTTCGCCACCAGGTCGCCGGGCAGCGGCATCAACCGGCGCCGACCGCCGCGCCGGGCAGTCACGCCGCCCGGTCGCTCGAGGAACAGCGAGCGAAGGTGCGGTCACTGTCGGAACAGAACAAGGCGGAACTGGCCCGGATCCAGACCGCTGTCGAGCTCGCAGCCGTCGCCGCCGAGAACGCAGCCCATGACCCGGACGCCGTCGGCGCAGTTCGCGAGGCGTACAACGAGCTGGCTGCCGTGTACGGAGAGCGGTACTAGCTGGTCCGCGCCAGCGGAATCTGCCGCTGAGGAAACAGGAGAGGCGTATGCAGGCGCAGGAGCGGGTGGCCGATCGATACGAGCTGACGTATCCGATCGGGCACGGCGGCATGGGAGAGGTGTGGGCCGGCTTCGACGAGAAGCTGGATCGACCGGTCGCCATCAAGTTCCTGCGCCAGCTCACCATCCCCGAGAACGAACGGGGCACCGCGGTCGAGCGCTTTATGCGGGAGGCCCGGGTCACCGCCCGACTCGACCATCCCGGCGTGCCCAGCGTCCACGACGTCGGATACCACGGCGACGACATCTACATCGTCATGCAGCTCGTGCCCGGCGTGGTGCTGGCTGACCTGATCGCCGAACAGGGGTGGCTCTCTGTCCCGTGGGCGGCGGCGATCGGGGCGCAAATCTGCTCGGTGCTGGCCGCCGCGCACGCCGCCTCGCTCGTGCACCGCGACCTCAAGCCACAGAACCTGATGGTCACCCCCGCCGGGTCGGTGAAGGTCCTCGATTTCGGGGTGGCCGCGTTGCTCGGCCCGGACGTGCCCCGGCTCACGGCCACCAGCCACACCCTCGGCACCCCGACCTACATGGCTCCCGAGCAGGCGCTCAACAGTTCGGTCGGGCCACGGGCCGACCTATACGCGCTCGGCTGCGTCCTTTTCGAACTGCTGACGGGCAACCCGCCGTACCGCGCGGACACTGCGCTCGGCCTGCTGCACCGGCACATGAACGACCCGATTCCGTCGGTCACCGAGCACCGGGCCGGCGTGCCTGACGGCCTGGTGCAACTCGTCACCCGGCTGCTCTCCAAGGACCAGCAGGACCGTCCGGGCTCGGCCGTCGAGGTGTACGGGATCCTGGCTCCGCTGGGCGCGATCGATGGCGACGTGGCCGGCGATCTGGCCATCGCATCGTCGGGCAGCCAGGCGGTCGATCCGACAATGCCCTACCGGTGCCCCTTTGGTCCGTTGCCGCCGCAAACGCCGACGCCGCCGACTCGGGTGGACATCGTCCGTCCTCGCGCCGCGCCCGAGTTTGTCGATCCGCCGTCGTTCGAGGAGTTGGCCGCGGCCGAGGAGCGTGCCTGGGAGCTGGCCGAGGAGGAGCGTTTCACACAGGCGGCCGACCTGCTGGCCACGGCGCTTCGTCCGGTACTACAGGGACACGGCGCCAAGCAACCGCGGATCTTGGAGCTGCGGCTGAACCTGGCCAACCTGCATGTCCTCGCCGGAGCCTATCGGCAGGCACTCCCAGAGTTCACCCGTCTCGCCGCCGATCTGGCGGAGCGTCCCGTGCCGGACCAGGAGCTGATCTGGCACTGCCGGCAGCAGGCCGCCATGTGTCAGGCGGAACTCGGCGAAGCGGCGACCGCGCTCGTCGCGCTGCGTTCCCTGCTTGCCGACGAGGCACGGGCGATGCCGCCCGATTCGCCGGAACTCTTGGCACTGCGTCAGCAGATCGCCATGCTCGTCGCCGGGGTGGGCGATGTGACGGGTGCCCGCCGTCAACTTGAGGACCTGGTGATCGACGCGCAGGCGATGCACGGAACGGATGCGTCCACCGTCGACGAGATTCGGGCGCTGCTGGCCCACCTCGACCGATTGGGCGCGGGGCAGGATAGGAGGAGCAGCGGATGACTGACGCCGCCCAGTGGAGGTGCAAACCCCAGTCGGAACGCTCGATGAGCCGCTCAGAGATTCGGGCGCTGCTCGACGATTCGCGATCGGCTGTCGACTTGCAAAGATACTTCCACGCTGCCGGACCATCCGCCTTCACGGGCGGGCAGTTTGAGCGTCTCGGCGGTGGAGGCGACCGCCCTGAATGCCGGGATGTGGTTACCGCTGAAGATCTGATAGCGGTGGAGCTGCTCAGCGTTCGCGTGCCACCATCTACCGCGCTGGAGCTTCTCCAGGGACGGCTTGGTGAGGACGTCTCTGCGGAGCTGGCGCAGATCCCGACAAGCGTCCGTCTGGGTAGCGCGGATGCTGTCCCGCTCATGGACAAGGGCGGGCACGCCGACTGTGCCTGGCGGCTGCTGAGGAAGGCCGACGGGATCGGCTGGGTCGTCGCGGGCAAGGTTCTGGCTCGTAAGCGCCCCCGGCTCGTCCCCGTCTACGACGAGGTCGTGTCGTGCGCATTCAGGACCGGTAAGGGGTTCTGGTGCTGGCTGCACGAGCGCCTTCGGGAGGAGGATCACGCCTTGGAGCAGCAGCTTGTAGACCTTGGCGTGCGAGCGGGAGTTCCGAGCGAAGTGACTCCCTTGCGAGTCCTGGACGTCGTCGTGTGGATGCGCCATCGCGACGGGCACCGCGGCTACCGGTGCCCGGGACTGCGGTGAGTTGGCGGTGCTGCATCCCCACCACGTGTTGATCCGTGCGCCACGCCCGCTTCGGAACTATCCGTAGAACGGTCAGGCCGGCGAACCGCCAGGCCTGACCGTTCTGTCAGAGGCTCACGACTGCGTCTTCGGCTAGCGTGAAGAGCCCCGCGTCGAACGTGATCGTCTTCAACTTCGTGCCCTTTGGCACGTCGAAGAAGACGTTGGCGCGTACGGAGTTGCCAGGGTTGATCTCGTCGAGGAAGCCGCGGGCATCGTCGTTGCCGTACATTCCGGCTGCGCCGTCAGCGTCGTACTCGCGGCCGGCGGCATCCTGGACCGTGACGGTGCCGTCGGCGTGGAACAGGTGAGCCGACTTGGTGACGTTCTTGACGGAGATGTTCACACGGCAAAATGTGCCTTGCGCCTTGCGGTTGAGGAACGAGTCGCCTACCTGCGAGATGCCACACTTGACGCTGTTGACGGTGAACTCGAAGTCGCCGCCACGAACCTTGTCACCAATGCGATACACCTTCGGGCCAGCTGGCTTCGACGGGCTCGGCTTCGCCGGGGCTGCGGCCGGCGGGGTCGTAGCGGCCGACGGTGCGGGCGCCGAGCTGGCCGGGGAGTCATCCGCCGCTGCGGTGGTCGGCCCCGCACTTGACGACACGCTTGCCGGTTCGGGGTCGCCGAGGATCGCGCCGACCATGCCGACGCCGCAGCACAGCGCAACCATGGCACCGAGACCGATCAGCGTGGGAATCAGCCAGGCCGGTCGCTTCCGCTGAACGGGCACGGTCGGGTACGCCGCAGTCGGCGGCGGGCCGTAGGGCGGGGGCCCGTTGTCGGGCGGGCCTGGATACGGCTGATTCTGGCTCGGGTGGCCAGGAGTGGTCATGCTTCTGTCCCCACAGGTAGTCCGCACGGCACCCGCCGCGCGAGTCCTGGGAACGGTACTGAGGCGGCGGTGACGAATTGGGTCACTGTCAGGTTGGCGACATTGTCCGTAGGTCAATGTGGCTGACCGGCCCTACTGGTGGCCAATCTCGGTGGATGGGCGGTTACCTGATTGGTGAAGTCACAATCCGAGTGGAGGACGGCGGCACGTCGCTAAGCGTCGCGCTACCGCCGAAGTGGCGAGGCTCGAACCTCCGTGGACTGCCGCCGAATCATCCCTGTCGCTCCTTGGCGAGGTCGACACGCCCCGCCGAGGAGTTCACGCATCAGGGATGTTCGCCTTCGCCGCGATCATGGTCAACCGGGGAATGATGATAAGCCGCTCGCCGGGGTCGACGGAGACTCCTTCGGGGAGCCGGTCCCGGTAGGTGTCGGTGGGATCCTGCCCGATCACCGCCACATCGCCGTTGCTCAACTCCCAGACGTCGGGCAACTGCCGTCGCCGGAGGTGTTGCCCAGTTCGTGCGACGACTTGCCCCAACGGCGGCTGAGCTGGGCGGACGGGTCCGCCTCCCAGCGCTGTGCACCCATGTCGACCTCCCCCGGAGCATGCAGGCGCGAGCACGGATAGTAACATCGAGCGTGTTGAATTATAGTCGCTCCTGTTCTGGCTCTGAGCCTTGTGGCCGGCGATCCTGAGGGGTGAGGGGTGGACGATCCACTCATGCTCGCGGCGGCGACAACACCCGTCGCCTGGGCGACCACCGAACTCACAGCGGTGCCCGGTCAGCCGTGACAGGACTGACCGGGTTCCTCCGACAGCGGTTCCGTCAGGAGGCGGCAGCCCAGGAGACCGTCGAGCTCACGCTCCGCCAACCCACCCCGGACACGGTGCATCGCCTCGCCGCGCTCCTCGAACAGGAAGCGCTCGCAATCCCGCCTTCGGCGCCGAGTTCCGCGCACGCTTCGCGCGGGCGGAGGCGATTGTCACCGACAACGCGGGCAACGTGACGAATGCCGTGTCTGGCGACGTCAGCGGGTCCGTGGTGCAGGCGCGCGACGTCCACGGCGGCATCTCCTTCGGCGGCCACCGTTGACGTCAGGAGCCGGATGGCGGCACCTGGGTAAGTGACGCCTGGCTGCGGAGCAGGGCCGCGATCGACTCGCTCCGGTGCCTCGGCAGTTCGAGTCGTACGACCTGGGCGAACTCCCGCCGCAGCGCACCGAGTTCGACCGGGCGGACCGCCAGGCGGGTGCAGAGCTCCGCGAGCGGCCACGACATGAAGTCCGCGCGGACGTGCCACTGGACCTGGCGGCGCTGACCGCCCGGCCCGTGCTGCGCTGCGTCAACGACATCGTCGCCAAACTGACGGCGGGCCCTGCCTCTGCACGACCTAAGAGACAGGGCCACACGCCGCGTTTGTAGTTGAAGACTTTCGCAAGTGCTAAAGTCGGCAACCGAATGTGGCGTCGCGTGACGGAGGCTGACGTGTCGGTACCGCTCTACCAGGCGAAGGCGGAGCTGTTCCGCACCCTCGGTCACCCGGTGCGGATCCGGGTGCTGGAGCTGCTCCAGGACGGGCCGAAGCCCGTCCGCGACCTGCTGGCGGTGATCGACGTCGAGGCGTCCAACCTCTCCCAGCAGCTCGCGGTGCTGCGCCGGGCCGGCATGGTCACCTCCAGCCGCGACGGCGCCCTGGTGGTCTACGCGCTCAGCACCCCGGATGTGGCCGATCTGCTGGCCGCCGGCCGCCGCATCCTCGGCACCGTCCTCACCGACCGCGACGCGCTGCTAGGGGAGCTACGGGCCGACAGGCGGGACCGGTGAGCCGGACGCTGTCGCCGCGCGACCGGTTCGTCGGGCTGCTGCCGCAGCGGGCTGACTGGCTGGCGGTGCGCCGCTCGCCCCGACGCGACCTGCTCGCCGGGCTGACCGTGGCGGTGGTGGCGCTGCCGCTGGCCCTGGCCTTCGGCGTCACCTCCGGGCTCGGCGCCCAGGCCGGCCTGGTGACGGCGGTGGTGGCTGGCGCGGTCGCCGCCGTCTTCGGCGGCTCCCACCTCCAGGTCTCCGGGCCGACCGGCGCGATGACCGTGGTGCTGGTGCCGGTGGTCCAGCAGTTCGGTGCCGCCGGGGTGCTGATGGTCGGGGCGCTGGCCGGGCTGGTGCTGATCGCGCTGGCCCTCGCCCGCCTCGGCCGGTACGTCCACTACCTGCCCGTTCCGGTGATCGAGGGATTCACCGCCGGCATCGCGGTGGTCATCGCCCTGCAACAGGTACCAGCCGCGCTCGGGGTCGCCGACGCGCACGGCGACCGCGTCTGGGCCGTGGCCGCCGACGCGGTTACCCGGTTCGTCGCGGACCCGCGGCCGGTCCCGGTCGCGGTGGCTCTCGGCGTCGCCGCGGTGATGCTGCTCGGCGCCCGGTGGCGTCCCGGCTGGCCGTTCTCCCTGCTCGGCGTGGCCGCCGCGACTGTCCTGGCCGAGGCCGCTCCGGTCGAGCTGGCCCGCATCGGCGCTCTGCCCGCCGGCCTGCCGGCGCCCTCGCTGGGCTTCCTCGATCTCGACGCCGTCGGGGTCCTGCTGCCCTCCGCACTTGCGGTCGCGGCGCTGGCTGCGCTGGAGAGCCTGCTCTCCGCCACCGTGGCCGACGGGATGACCGTCGGTCAGCGCCACGACCCCGACCGTGAGCTGTTTGGCCAGGGGCTGGCCAACCTCGCAGCCCCGGCGTTCGGCGGGATCCCGGCCACCGCCGCCATCGCCCGTACAGCGGTGAACGTGCGCGCCGGCGCGAGCTCGAAGCTGGCCGCGCTCACCCACGCCGTCGCCCTCGCCGGGATCGTGTTGGCCGCCGCGCCGCTGGTCGGCCGGATTCCGCTCACCGCGCTGGCCGGCGTCCTGCTGGCCACCACCGTCCGGATGGTCGAGGCCGGGTCGCTCTGGGCGCTGGCCCGCGCCACCCGGGGCGACGCCCTCGTGCTGCTGCTTACATTCGCGGCCACGGTGGCGCTGGACCTCGTCACCGCCGTGGCGGTCGGGGTGGGCGTGGCGATCGTGATCGCCCTGCGCGCGGTGGCTCGCACGGCGCGCGTGGAACAGGTTCCCCTCGATTCCGGCGAGCACAGCGCCGAGGAACACGCCCTGCTCGCCGACCACATCGTGGCCTACCGGCTGGACGGCCCGCTCTTCTTCGCCGCCGCGCACAGCTTTCTGCTCCAGCTCTCCGACGTCGCCGACGTGCGCGTGGTCATCCTGCGGATGTCCCGGGTGACCACCCTCGACGCCACCGGCGCGCAGGTGCTCGGCGACGCCATCCTCCGGCTCCAGGAGCGCGGCATCACCGTGCTGCTCTCCGGCATCGCCCCCGGCCACGACCAGGTGCTGGCCACTCTCGGCATCGCCGGCCAGCTGCGCCGCGACGGACTGGTCTTTCCCGACACCCCGGCCGCCATCCGGCACGCCCGCACCGTCGTCCTGCCCGGAGCCACAGCGGACCAGCCCGCCGCAGCGGGGTAGGGCTGACGGCGCACGCCTCACCGCGCTCGTGGTGGCGGTAATCGGAAATCCCGGCTGGTGCCCTTTGCTGATTCGTGGCGACGCCGAGGTGCCCGCTGGTTCAGTGACCGGACCGGCGACGCTGACCACCGAGCTGTACGCAACTGCGACACGTCCCGCGCGGTCGGCACCACCTCACCGAAGGGCTCCCCGCGCAAGCTGGCTGCGGCCCGGCCTCCGAGACGAGAGGCGAAATAGGCGTTACTGGCGAACCGGACGCCTTCTAATGCCTTGGACCCACGAACGTTCACGGTGTCGAGCGGACGGTAGCCTCGGCGCGGTGACGGAGGACGACTTCATGATCAGGCTGAGCCGGGACGAAGCGTTGGTGCTCTCAGACTGGCTTCACCGGATGATGGGCACTGCCGATTTCGACGAGTTGGTCGATCGTGACCGCGCAGTGTGGTCCCCGCTGTATCGCATCTCCGGAACGCTGGAGACCTCGCTGGCGGAGGTGTTCAGGCCGGACTACCCCGTCCGGCTGCAGGAGGCGAGGAACCGGCTACTGGATGCGCTTGGCGAGGTGGGGCGGCCAACCGGCGACGCGTGACGGTCAGGCAACGCGTGGGGTCGGCTGCCGCCAGCCCCGTTGGCGTTCGCTGCGAATGCGGGCGCGCTCGCGGCGTTGGGCGGCCAGGACATCAGGGTGCCGTGCGTTGGCGTTTCGCCAGCGCAGGTAGGCCTGCGCGGCCAGGGTGTTCGCCGCGCTCTTGCGACGCCTGACGACGCCCCGGAGTCGACGCTGTAGCAGCCGTGGAATTGCCGGACGCCGTGCAGCTTGTGGTAGTTCGCTGGCAGCCGCTGCGGATGCCCGGACGGCGCCCACCCGACATTTCCCGCAGCGGGTGTTCGCCTTCGACGAGTTCGGGCCACTGGTCATCCGTCCGCAGGCCGGTGCGCGATGACGTACTCGATGCGGGCCAGCTTGGCATCCCGGTCGGGGTCGGTGGACTCCTTCCACGTCTTCGTCCGCTGAAAGGTGATCTTGTGCTGGTGCAGGATCTGCCGTAGCCGCTCCCGCCCGATCCGAACTCGGCGGGCGGCATGGGTCGTGAGGTAGTCGGCGAGCTTACGCACGCTCCACCGGGTGAACGGCCGCCCCAGTGCTTCGGGACGGGCGTTGGCCATCTCGACGATGAACACCTCGTCATCGTCAGTGATCAGGCGGGGACGGCCACCCGCCCGCTGAGGGTCCAGGCTGGCCATGCCCATCTCGTTGAACCGTGGATGACCTGCCGGACCGTGTCCTCATCCGCCTGCACCAGCCGGGCGATCGACGGCACTGTGTTCCCACCGGCTGAAGCGAGCACGACCATCGCTCGCCGTAATCGGACCGCCGAGCCGGTACCCCAACCCGGACCTTCTGGGCCTTTCTGCTCTGGCTGGGCATGCTCGGGTTAGGTGTTGCCATCACGCTCTATGGCCGAATTGAATCGGGCTCCTCGCGGATTTGGTGGATCAACTACCTGACCACACGATGGCACGCCGCACGAGGACAGCTGCCGCACGACCCGATTGTCTTCCTGGGTAACGCCCATCGGCTCGGGCTGCTGCGCGCTGTCAGTCCGGTCTTTGAATTCCGGCACGCCGAGTTTCAGGATCACCTGGTCAGATCGAGTTCCGTCGATAAGCGATCACGGTGGAGAAGTCGTCTCGGATCAGGTACATATGCGGGCGTCGCGTCACGTTGCGAACAGGTTGCGGTAGTTCGTGACAGTCACTGGCATGCCCATGATGCTCTCATGAGCTGATCTGCTGCACGGTGGCCGCGAGCTCCCGATCGGGACTGACATGGCGCTGGTAGAGCGGGCTACACGGTGTTGCGGCCAGCCGCATAGCGAGGTCGACGAGGTTCGGCTTGGCGGTGTTGCGCCAGGTGTCGGCGAGGAAGGCGAACTCGTTCATGGTGCCGACGATGCTGCGGCTGGCCGTTGGCGCGATCCGCCACTGGCGCATCTGGTCGATTTCGACTCGGATCACCGGGTCGGGCACGCTGTGGGCGGCGAGCACCTCGCCGACCTGGTCGGCGACCCGGGCCGGCATGGTGGTGGCCGGCGCGAGGGGCATGAGCGCGGGCAGCAATGTGCGCTCGTTGACAAGCAGCGCGACCTGCGGTCGCCATGGAAGCAGGGTGGCGTACCAGTCGCCGAGCAACGTCGTGGACCGCTCGCCGCCATGCGGGGCGGACGGGCCGATGCGTTGGCGCAGCTTCGCGGTCGCGCGCAGGAGGAACATGCGTCCATCCTGCCGCCTGAGCGTACGCTTCCCGGTGCCGCGCCTGTCTGCAGCAGTGTCAGCGTGAGTCGGTACCAGGCATCTTCGATCTGAACATGCAGGTTGGGGACTGCGGGCGGCGATCCGCGCCAGCGTGGTGTTGGCCGGACGGCCTGTGCTGACAAGCAGCATGTCGGGGGAGCAGCCCTTCGACCGGCCGCTTGCGCTCACCCCGCGCCTGCTCGACAGCGAGACGGGGTAGCGATCAGCTCAGTGGACATGGTGGCTCGGAACGATGTGCGGGGCTGTCATAGGGTGCTGCGGTGGGTTCACTCAGCCGGGCCGAGTTGGGCGCGTTGGTCGGCGGCGACGGTCGACGCTTTACGACGATGATGAGCAGCTGACCGGCCTCTACACGATGATCGAGGGCAACCTGGCGGTGCCGTTCACCACGCAGGTTCTGGGTGTCGAGGTGACGGTGCGGCGGGTTGACCTGCGCCACGGCGCAGTGGTCGCGATCTGCCATCGCGGTCGATTTCGTCAGGTGATCGGGATTCTGGATCCTCCATTGCCGGAGCCGTCGCCGCCCGGCGCGGAGTGGATCGAGGCGTACCGGCACTGGGCTGGCGGATGATCATCATGGCGGAGGGTTTCGGCGGTGAGCGAGTACCAGTACTACGAGTTCGTGGCGGTCGACCGGCCGTTGACGGTGACGCAGCAGCGGGAGCTGCGGGCGTTGTCGACGCGGGCACGGATCACGTCGTCGAGTTTCGTCAACGACTACCAGTGGGGTGACCTGAAGGGTGACCCGCGGGAGTGGATGCAGCGGTACTTCGACGCGTTCCTGTACCTGGCGAACTGGGGGACGCACCGGATCGCGCTGCGGCTACCGATCGCGGCGCTGGACCCGGGCACGGCCGCGGAATACTGCGTAGGGGAGTCGGCCTGCTCGTGGGCGACCCGTACACACGTGATCCTTGATCTGCAGAGTGAGGACGAGGACGGCGACGAGGTGTACGAGGGCGGCGGTTACCTCGCCGCGATCCTTCCCGCGCGGGCCGGGTTGGCCGCTGGCGATCGGCGGTTGCTGTACCTGGCGTGGCTGCTGTGCGTGCAGAGCCGCGAGCTGGACGACGACGAGCCGGAGCCGCCCGTGCCGCCGGGTCTGGGGGACCTGTCCGGGCCGCTGCGTGCCCTGGTCGACTTCCTGCGGCTGGACCCGGATCTGCTCGCCGTGGCAGCCGAGACGAGCATGCCGCAAAAGGAGGCGACGCCGTCGACGGCGGTGCTGTCCCGCTGGGTGAAGGCGCTGCCCGAGTCGGAGAAGGACGACGTTGTCCTACGACTGCTTCGCGGTGACGACGCTCACCTGCGGTCGGAACTGCTGGCTCGCTTCCACGGCCCGATTCCGAAGGAGAGCACCGGCGGTCGCCGCACCGTCACGGATCTGTTGGCTGCCGCGGGGGAGCGCAGGTTGCGACGGCAACGGCTCGCCCGCGAACGCGAGGCGGCCGAGCGGGAGCGTCGAGAGCGGGCTGCTGCTGTCGCTCGCGAGCAACACCTGAACGTACTCGCCGGGCGGCAGGAGCAGGCGTGGCAGCGGGTAGCCGCGATGATCGAGACAAAGAAGCCGAAGGAGTACGACGCTGCCGTCGCGCTGCTATCCGACCTGAAGGCGCTGGCCGAACGGGACGGCGGCACCGAGGCGTTTCACCGGCGCGTGCGGCAGCTGCGGGAGCGGCATGCCCGTAAGCCAAGCCTGCTGGACCGCCTCGACCGGGCCGGGCTCGGCTGACTGGCGCAGTTTCCATTAACCGCCGCTGCTTTCGGCCATGGTGAAGCCGAGTTGGGTGTAGGAGCGGATCGTTTGCGCCACGTGGCAGCGAGCACGCCGACGTGTTCGTCGACGCGGCCAAGGAGCGTTGACGGGCCCGGACGGTCTGCTCAAGCAGCTGACCAAGGTGGTCCGAGGCCCCGAGAGCCTCGCCATCCCCGATCTCCGGGCGCCGCCGCGACCCTCATGATCACGATGAGAATGCCCGGCCCGGTCTGCGGGACCTGCAACCCTTGGGAGGCGCGGGACGCGGGTGGCCAGTTCCAGATCCGCCCCGATGATCGTTTACCGGCAGGTACGCCGGCACGTGCCACCCGGCATCGACGGTGTGATCGTGGCCGGCAGCGGGTTCGGCGCCATCCAGGCGACTGCGCCGATGGAGGGGGCAACCGCGGTGCAAGGGATCCCAGGCTGCCCGTGATCAGCTCCAATCAGGCCAGCCTGTGGCACTGCCTGCGGCTGTCCGGGGGCGCGTACCACTGACCGACTCGGGAAGCTGGCTGGCCGTCTGAATGTCGTCCATTGCGAAGCCGCCCAGGGGGCTCGGCCTGGGCGGCTCCGCTCCTTGGTTGACCTATGCTCGCGGTCATGTCCCTGGTGAGTGCGGGCGGCGGGAGCCGCTGGTTCGGGTCAGTGGCGCGGTCCACCGGCGCTGCGCAGGTCTTCGTCTTCCCGTACGCCGGTGGCATCGCCGCGTCGTTCATGGAGTGGCAGGCGATGGCTGAGCCGGAGCTGTCGTTGCAGGTCGCGCTGATGCCGGCCAGGGGAATCCGGATGCACGAGCCGCCGATCGACGACGTTACGGAGCTGGTGGATCAGCTGACGACGGCGGTCATCGAGCGGGCGTCGGGGCCGTTCCTGCTGTTCGGGCACAGCCTGGGTGCGCTGGTGGCGTTCGAGGTGACCCGGGAGCTGCGCCGCCGGGGCGCGCCCGATCCGCTGGCGTTGCTGGTCAGCGGGGCCGAGGCGCCGCAGACCCGGCTGATCAGGCAGCGCTATCACGAACTCGACGACACCGGCCTGATCGAGGCGTTGCGCGACTTCGGGGCCACCCCGGCCGGATTGCTGGCGGACCGGGAGATGATGGAGCTCATCCTGCCGGGTATCCGGGCGGACTTCGCCCTGTCCGAGCGGTACGCCTACCGTGCCGAGCCGCCGCTGGAGCTGCCGGTGCACGTGCTGCTCGGCGACGGGGACGAGCACGTGGACCTGGACCGGGCGGCCGGCTGGGCGCTGGAATGCGCGGCCCCGCCACAGCGACATGTGTTCGCCGGTGGGCATTTCTTCCTGACTGACCACCAGTCGGAAATCTTGGACATTATGCGCCGCATTGTCGCCGATCACACCGCTGTGGCGCAATCATCGACAAAGGATCGGTAAGGACTTCTGCCCATACCAGGGCTTCCATTGTGTCGGGTGTTCGACCTGGCGGGCCGGCGAGACGCGGTGTTACAGTTCGCCATCCGTTCATCGAAGGGACGTCGCTGACGAGGCGGCAAAACCGTTGCGTGCGCCGAGGTGCTCATGAGCTCGTCGTACTTGCCGTCTTTGATTTTGCGGGAGTACCTGCACACGGTGGCGACCGTCCACCCCCAACTGCGCGATGTGCTTGATTTCGAGCGCCCGGGTGCGGCTGCGGCGCTGGCGGAGCTGGCCGCCACCGTGAGCGAGTTCGACACCGACTCCACCGGCCGGGGCGACTCTTATCGCCGGGCCCAGCGCGACACCCTGGTGCGCTGGACCGGAATGCGGCAACTGCTGGAGCTCGCCACTCCGGCCGGATCCGAGCCGGTCACCCTCATCCTGGACGTGCTCGGCGGCGACGGCACCGTGGCGCGCGCGGCGAGCAGCCAGTCCGCCTGTTTCGAGTCCAAGCTGGAGTTCATCACCGGCGACCTGTCCGGCCACATGATCGACAAGGCGCTCGCGCAGGGCCTGCCCGCCGTACGCCAGGCCGCGCACTTCCTGTTTCTGCGCGACGCCAGCCTGGACGCGGTGCTGCTCGCCTACGGAACGCACCACATCCCGGCACACCAGCGGCCGCTGGCGGTGGCGGAGGCGGCCCGGGTGGTCCGCCCCGGTGGCCGGATCGTGCTGCACGACTTCGACGAGTCGAGCCCGATGGCCGGCTTCTTCGGTGAAGTGGTGCATTCGCACGCCTCCGGTGGCCACGACTACCAGCATTTCAGCCGGGCGGAACTGGCCAGCCTGTTCGCCCAGGCCGATCTGCCGGTGCGCATCGTCGACCTCTATGACCCGCTGATCGTGCGCGCCGACACCGCACAGTCCGCGTACGCGCGGATTCGCGACTATGTCGGCGACATGTACGGGGTACGGGAGTTCTTCGCGACGCTGAGCGATGACGAGGTGTGGCGGTTGCTGACGCACCACTTCGACCACACCGGCTACCTGGCCGCGCTCGGTGGCCGTGACACCATCCCGGCGCGGCCGGTCGTCTACCCGGCCGACGGGCAGTTCGTCGCCGAGGTGCCCCGGATGGCGATCGTCGCGGTCGCGACAAGGACGGCATGACCCCCATGTCCAGCCCGCGCTACCTGCTCGATCTGGTACACCGGCCCTCGGGCGCCGACGCCGACCGGCCCGCGATCGTCGCCCCCGACGGGGAGCTGAGCTACGCACAGCTGTGGGAGCGGATCGGCGCGACGGCCGAACTGCTGCGCCGGGCCGGGATCAGGCCCGGTGACCTGGTCGGCCTCTACCTGCACCGGTCCGCCGACTACGTGACGTCGCTGCTGGCGACGCTCACGGTGGGCGCGGTCGCGGTGCCGGTCGATCCCGAGCTACCCTCCGGCCGGGCCGAGCAGATGCTCGCCATGGCCGCACCCCGGCTCGTCCTGTACGCGGACCGGCCCGCCACCGTCGCCGCGCCGGCGGGCACGGGCTGGCGCGATGTGCGTACCGCCAGGGTGGTGGCGGGGACCGACCTGCCGGATCGCGCGGGCTGGCTGCCGCCGGGGGAGCAGGCCGCGCTGGTGTTGTTCACCTCGGGTTCCACCGGCCAGCCGAAGGGTGTCGTGCTGCACCACGCCGGGCTGGTCAACCGGCTGGCCTGGGGCCACGACTGGTTCGGTTTCGCCGCCGCCGACCGGGTGCTGCACAAGGCGTCGATCGGGTTCGACGCGTCGGTGCACGAGATCTTCTCCCCGCTCATCGCGGGTGGCACCGTGGTCATCGCGGGGCCGGGCCTGCAATTCGACAGTCTCGGCCTGGTCCGGCTGATCCAGCGGGAAGCCGTCACCACCGCGCATTTCGTGCCGACCATGCTGCGGCACGTGCTCGACGAGCCGGAACTCGGCGGATGCGTCACGTTGCGGCGGGTGCTGTGCGGCGGTGAGGCGCTGGACATGCAGCTGGTCCGGCGGTTTCGTGCGGCGCTGCCGTGCGGGCTGTTCAACGGGTACGGCCCGAGCGAAACCTCGATCAACGTGTCCTACTGGGACTGCTCGGAGGCGTACGCGGGCAGCATCGCCCCGGTCGGCCGGATCATCGGCGGGGTGTCGGCGCGGGTGCTGGACGAGGAGTTCCGGCCGGTCGCCGACGGCGAGACCGGTGAGCTGTGGATCGGCGGGGTCGCGGTCGGCCTGGGCTACCTGCGCGACGACGAGCGGACAGCGCAACGTTTCCGGCCCGATCCGGCACAGCCGGGTGCCCGGCTCTACCGCACCGGTGACCTGGTACGGGTCGCGCCGCAGGGTTTCCTGGAGTTCCAGGGCCGGGTCGACGACCAGGTCAAGATCCGGGGCATCCGGGTGGAGCCGGGCGAGGTCGCCGCGGTGCTGCGCAAGCATCCCGCCGTGCACGACGCGGTGGTCGTGGCCGTCCCGGACGAGGATTCCGGGACGCGCCTGGTCGGGTACGTGGTGCCGCAGCCACGGCGGGCCCCGGCAATCGGCGGGCTGACCCGGTTCCGGCTGCCCAACGGCATGGCGGTGACGGCGGCGTCGCCGGACGAGGCGGTCTTCCTCTACCGGCAGATCTTCGACCACGCGGAGTATTCGCGGTTCGGCGTACGCCTCGGTGACGGTGCGGTCGTTGTCGATGTCGGCGCCAACATCGGCCTGTTCTCCCTGTGGGCGACCCGGCAGGCGCGCGACGTGCACCTGATCGCGGTCGAGCCTAACCCGGACACGCTGCCGTACCTTCGGGCCAACCTCAGCCTCTACGCCGAGTCCGCATCCATCGTCGAGGCCGCGGTGACCGATACGGCGGGCACGGCCACGCTGATCTCGTTTCCCGAGCTGAGCTATCTGTCCGGCCTGGGCGTCGACCGGGCCGAAGCCGCGTCGGACCTGGTCCGCTCGCATTACCGGCAGGGTGGCGGCGACGCCGACGAGGCCGAGCAGGCCGCGCTGCTGGCCGACGCGCACCGGCGCCTGACCCCGGTGGCGCACGTGGTGCCGACGGTGACCCTGTCCACGCTGCTGGACCGGTTCGGGCTGGACCGGGTCGACCTGCTGAAGGTCAACACCGAGGGCGCCGAGCTGAGTGTGCTGCGCGGCCTGCGCCCGGAGCACTGGCCCCGCATCGGCCAGGTGTGCCTGGAGGTCGAGCGCAGCAGCGTGACCGCGCCGCAGGTGCGCGAGCTGCTGTCGGCGGCCGGGTTCGAGGTGCACGAGATCGGTGACTGGAACGTCGGCGCGGACGCCGACGTCAGCTACATCTACGCGATGCGGCCGCACGATCAGCCGCAGGCGGCCTCGCCCTGGGACGAGCACGCCGACCAGCTGCTGACGACCGGGCTGCTCCAGGGATACCTGGCGTCGGTGCTGCCGCCCGCGATGCACCCGGACCAGCTCGTCTTCGTCGACAGCCTGCCCCGCCTGCCCAACGGCAAGGTGGCCCGGCTGGAACTGCCGCCACCACCCAGGCGACACACGGAAGCGGCCCCGGAGCAGGGCGGCGCCCTCGCCGACCGGCTGCGCGAGGCGTGGCGGGTCACGCTCGGCGTCGATGCCGTCCAGGACGACGACAACTTCCTCGCCCTTGGCGGGCACTCGCTGACCGCGCTGCGGGTGGCGCACCGGGTGCGCGAGATGGCCGACCTGGAGGTGTCCCCGGCGAGCTGCCTGCGCGCCGGGTCCTTCGCCGACTGGTTGGCCCGGGTCACGGACGTGGGACGCGATGTCAGCCCCTCTCGGTAACGCGCCGCAGCACGTCGTCGTGGTGGGCAGCGGCCAGCTCGCCCGCTCGCTGTGCGACTCCCTGGCCTCGACGCACACCCCCCAGCGGGTACGCGTGACCGTGCTGGCCCGCGACCTGACCGCCGCAGTCCGCGTGGCCCGGGGCGCGCAGGTGCGCGCCACCGTCGCCGGGACCCGGGTCGACTTCACCGCCCAGCCGTTCACCGCCGAACCGTCCACCGACCCCGGCGACGGGTACGCCGCCGACGCCGCGTCGATGGCCCGGCTACGCCCCGACGTGCTGGTCTGCGCCGCGTCGCCCCAGTCGCCGTACGAGCGGGTGCACACACCGTCGGCCTGGACGGAGCTGGTCGCCACGGCCGGCTTCGGGGTGACGCTGGCGTTGCAGGCCGAGCTGGTGTCCCGGCTGGCCGCCGCGCTGGCCGGCGGCGCACCGGACGCGGTGCTGGTCAACGGCTGTTTCCCGGACGCGGTCAACCCGCTGCTGGCAGCGCTGAATCTGCCCGTGCTGTGCGGCATCGGCAACGTGGCGACCCTGGCCGCGTGTCTGGACGCCGCGCTGGGCCGTCCCGGGCCGGGGCGGCTGGCTGTGCTCGGCCACCATGCCCACCTCGCCGCGCCCGGCCCGGACAACACCGGGAACGACACCGCCGAGGTACGCGCCTGGCTCGACGGCCTGCCCGTCCCGGACGTCACCGGGCTGCTGGCCGACTACCGTGCCCTGCCCCGGCCGGAGCTGAACGCGCTGGCCGGGCATGCCGCCGCCGCCCTGGTGGCGGGGCTCGCCGCCGACGCGGGTGAGGTCGTGGCGAGCCTGCCCGGGCCGCTGGGCCTGCCGGGCGGCTATCCGGTCCGGCTCAACGGTGGCCGGGCCGAGCTGCGGCTGCCGCCCGAGGTCAGCGCGGCGCAGGCCGTCGCCTGGAACACCGCCGCCGGGCACCGTGACGGCGTCGAGGTCAGCGACGGCCACGTGCGCTATCCGGAGCGTGCCCGGGCGGCGCTGTCGGCGTACCAGCCGGAACTGGCCGAAGGCTGGCGCGTGACCGACCTGCCTGAGGTCTTCGCCCGGTTCATCGCCCTGCGCGACCATCTGCGAACGGTGCCACCGGCGCCGGCGCCCCGTGTGTTGGAGGAATCCCGATGCCCGTGACCGCCCCGACCACACGCAACCTGATCACCGACTACTACGACGTCATCGCCTCGGCGGTGGATCAGTGCGGCGCCGTCCCCGGCGGCCCTGCCGGGACGCCCGGCTTCGCGCCCGGCTTCGACCTGCCCGAGCTGACCCCGGCGGTGCGCGAGTTCTACGCCGCCGCCACCGCGAGCTGGTCCCGGCTGGGCGAATACGGCGGGCACGACCTCCAGCTGCTCGACCTGACAGCGAACCCGGGCACCCAGACCACCAAGACGTTCGCGTCGATGGTGATCGTCGCCCGCGCGGTGGAACACGTCCGGCGCACCGGGACCCGGCTGTGTATCTTCACGCCGACCTCCGGCAACAAGGGTGTGGCGCTGCGCGACGCGGTGGCCCGCGCCTACGCGGCCGGGCTGGTGACGCCGGAGCAGCTGTCGATCGTGGTGCTGGCACCGCAGTCGACCCGGCACAAGTTCCGCCACGACGCGCTGGCCGCCGACCCGCAGTCGCGCCAGGCCAACCCGCTGCTGCGGTACACCGGCAGCGACCCGGAGGGTGTGAAGGCGCTCGGCCGCGCGTTCGTCGACGAGTACGCCGCCACGATGTACGACACGCACGGCGTCACGCTGTGGTACAGCCTGGACCTGAAGAACTACCTGGTCGCGGACGCCGCCCGGGCCGCCTTCGAGGCTGACGTGGCCCCTTCCGGCGTTGCCCGCCCGCGCTGGCACGCGCATGCCGTCTCCAGCGCTTTCGGCCTGCTCGGCTACAACCTCGGCCGCGACGTGCTCGAAGCGGCGGGCAAGGCCAGCCCCGCCGACCGCCCCGGCTTCCTGCTCGTGCAGCACCTCGGTACGCCCGACATGGTGCTCAGCCTGCGCCACGGTTCGTTCGACCGGAACAACTGCCCGGCCTACACCCTGGACGAGGGCGTGGGCGCGTGGACGCAGGACAAGGACGCGCACTTCCCGGCCGTCACCGATGACCCGGCCGAGGTGCTCGACCCCACCTTCTACACCCACCGCCCGGTGACCTCCCCGGCGATGAACGCGTTGATTGAGCGGCACGGCGGCGACGGCATCGTCGTGTCGCGGCGCGAATGCGCCCAGCGTTACCCGGTGGCCCGGGACTGGCTGGCCAACGCCGGGCTCACGCTGCCCGCCGACCCCGAGCAGCTGCGGGAGTGGTCGATCGTGATGGCGCTGACCGGTGTCTGCAACGCCATCGACCGCGGCCTGGTGCCGGCCGGGCACGACATCGTGGTGCACGGCACCGGGAGCTACTCCAACGACTTCGCTGTCGCCGACGCGGACGTCCAGGTGTCCACGGTCGCCGACGTCGCGGCCGCCGTCCTGTATCCATGGTGAGCCTGGCGTCCTCCGACCGCCCGCTCGGCCTGTCACCCGAGCGGGCTGCCTGGCTTGCCGCGCAGGCCCACGCCGCCGGGGTCACCCCGGCGGCGGTGGTCCTCACCGCGACCGCCCTGCTGGTACGCCGGTACACCGGCGCCCAGGTCGTGACGCTGCGGCACGGCGACGACCTGGTGGCGCTGGACCTGACCGCCGACGCCCCGATCCGCGAGCTGTGGCGGTCGGTGCGCCCGGCACCGCCGGGTGCCGCCCCCGACGCCAGCGTCCAGTTGGGCCCTGACCTGGGCGATGGCGTCGTGTCGGGGCTGCCCGGCGACTACGCCGACGACCTGTGCGCCGACCTGGCCGAGTTCCTGTCCGCTCTGGACCCGGCCGCGTCGTCGGCCGACGTGTTGCCGTCGGCCCGCTACGAGCAGCGCCCGGCACCACAACTGGCCCGGCTGCACGGTGGCGACGGCACCGAAGCCGACGGCGTACGCGGTGACACGATCCCGGCCGCGTTCGCATCGGTCGTCGCCACGTACCCGCAGCGGGTGGCGGTGCTGGCCGACGACGCGACCGTGACCTATCGCGAGCTCGGTGCCGTCGTAGCCGCGACCGCCGTGGCCCTGGCCGATCCGAGCGACGTCGCAGCGCCGCCCGCGCCGGTCGGGGTGCTGTGCCGTCACGGCGTCGCCACGGTCACCGGCATCCTGGCGGTGCTGGCGTCGGGGTCCGCGTACGTGCCGCTGGACACCGTGTTCCCGGCGGTCCGGCTGGCCGGGATGCTGCGCGACGCCGGGGTGCGGGCCATCGTCACGGACCCCGAGCACGCGCGGCTCGCCGCCACGCTGGCCGCCGACGCCGGGCTGCCGGAGCTGCCGATCGTGCACCTCCAGCCGGGCACATCCCGCGCCGACCTGTCGGTGCTGCGGGGACCCGCACGGCCGGACGACCCGGCGTACGTGCTCTACACCTCGGGGTCGACCGGAACGCCGAAGGGCGTGGTGCAGAGCCACCGCAACGTGCTGTTCGGCGTACGCAGCCACGTGCGTAACTTCGCCATCCGGCCGCACGACCGCACCAGCGTGCTCACCTCGTTCGGCTACGACATGGCCGTCACCGACACGTTCAGCGCCCTGCTGTCCGGCGCCGCCGCCGTCCCCGTCGACGTTCGCGCACACGGCCTCGGCCACCTGACCAGCGCCCTCGCCGACCGGGACGTCACGATCTACCACTCCACCCCGACCGTCTACCGATACCTGGTGGCGAGCCTGGGCGAGGGCGGGCGGCTGCCGTCGATCCGCGCCGTCGTGCTCGGCGGCGAGGAGGTGACCAGGCACGACGTGGCGCTGGCCCGGCGGTCGTTCGCGCCCGGCGTGGTGTTCGTCAACGGGTACGGCACCACCGAGATCAGCTTCGCCGCGCAGCACCACCTGCCGCCCGGCGCGGAGCTGGAGCAGGCCGTGGTGCCGATCGGGCACCCGCTGCCGGGCATCGAGGTGGTGCTGGCCGACCCGGCCGGGCGCCCGACCTGCCTGACCGGCGAGGTGATCGTGCGTACCCCGCACGTCGCGCTGGGGTACCTGGGCCTGCCGGAACTCACGGCGGCCCGGTTCATCGAGCACGGCGGGGTGCGGGCGTACCGGACCGGGGACATCGCGCGGCGGCTGCCCGACGGGATGCTGGTCTACCTGAGTCGCAGCGACCGGATGGTGAAGATCCGCGGCTATCGGGTGGAGCTGGGCGAGATCGAAGCCCACCTGGCCGGGTTGCCCGGGGTGGGCCAGGCGGCCGTGGTGGCCCGGCGCAGCGCGGCCGCCTCCGGCACCGGCGAGCACGAGATCATCGCGTACGCGGTCCCGGCCGTGGGGGCGAGCATCGAGCCGGGACGGCTGCGGGAGCAGGTGGCGGCGGTGCTGCCGGACTTCATGGTGCCCCGGGCCGTGGTGGCGGTGGCGCAGCTGCCGATGGGCCCGACCGGCAAGCTCGACCAGGCCGCCCTGCCCGATCCGGATGCCGAGGCCGTACGAACCGTCGCGGGGGCTGGCGGGCCGCCGTCGGGGCCGGTCGAGGAGCTGATCGCGGCGGGCTGGTGCGCGGTGCTGGGACTGCCCGCCGTGGACCGTCAGGTGAGCTTCTTCGAGTTGGGCGGGCATTCGCTCCAGCTCGCCCTGCTGCAGCGGCACCTGGAGGAACGCCTCGACCGGCGGGTGCCGCTGGCCCGGCTGGTGGAGTTCCCGACGGTGGCGGCGCTGGCGGCACACCTGGGGGCGGCGGCGGGCGCTGACGGCGTACCGGCCGATGGTCGTTTGGCGGCAGTCGGGCACCGGATGGCGCGGCGCAGAGCCGCGCGGCGCGGTGGCAGCGGGGAGGGTGGGACGTGAGCGAGGACGACCAGATCGCGGTGGTGGGCCTGTCCTGCCGGGTGCCCGGCGCGGACGACGCACCCGCCATGTGGCGCAACCTGCTGTCCGGGGTCGACTCGGTGCGTCGGTTGACCGCTGCCGAGGGTGCGCCCACCGACCCCGACTGGGTGCCGGCGTTCGGGCGGCTCGACGACCTCGACGGGTTCGACGCAGACCTGTTCGGATATCCCGCCGAGCTGGCGGCGCTGCTCGATCCACAGCACCGGCTGTTCCTCGAGGTCGCCTGGCGCGCCCTGGAGGACGCCGGAATCGATCCCGACCGCGACCCGGCCCAGGTCGGCGTGTTCGCCGGGTGCGGCCCCAACCGCTACCTGCACCATCACCTGCTGGGCAACCCCGCTCTGAAGCCCGGCTTCGGTGGCCTGGCGGAGGACTGGGACGACGCGCTGACCGGCTCGGGCTGCGACTACCTGCCGACGCGCACCGCGTACGCGCTGGGGCTGGCGGGACCGGCCGTGGCGATCCAGACCGCCTGCTCGACATCGCTGGTCGCGGTGTGCCAGGCGGCGCAGAGCCTGCTGGACTACCGATGCGACGTGGCGATCGCGGGTGGCTCGGCGGTGGTCTCGACCCGGCAGGCCGGTTACCGCCTGCGGCCGGGCGGCCTGCTGGCCACGGACGGGGTGTGCCGCCCCTACGACGCGGCCGCGACCGGGCAGGTGTACGGCAACGGTGCCGGTGCGGTGGTGCTCAAGCGCCTCGCCGACGCGCGTGCCGACGGCGACAACGTCTACGCCGTCCTCCCCGGCTGGGCCGTGAACAACGACGGCGCCGACCGGCCCGGCTTCACCGTACCGGGCGTGGCGGGGCAGGCGGCGGTGCTGGCGGAGGCGCTGGCGTCGGTGGGCTGGGACCCGGCCGACGTGGGCTTTCTGGAGGGTCACGGCACCGGCACCTCGGTGGGGGACGCGATCGAGGTCGACGCCCTGACCCGGGTACGCCGGGGCAGCCGCAGCCCGCTGCTGCTCGGCTCGGTGAAGGGCAACCTCGGCAACCTGGACGCCGCCGCCGGCGTGATCTCCCTGATCAAGGCCGTGTACGCCGTCCACACCGGACAGGTGCCGGGGACGGCGCACTTCACCGGCGCGCACCGCGACGTCGACCTGACCGCGGCGGGTGTCGAGGTCAGCGCGCAGACCCGGCCGTGGGCCGGGCAGCGGCGGGCCGGGGTCAGCTCGTTCGGCCTCGGCGGCACCAACGCGCACGTGCTGGTGGAGCAGGCACCCGATGCGACCGACCATGACGAGCCGGACAGCTCCGGCGGCGAGCTCGGACAAGGTCATGGCCGGGTGGTGCTGGTGCTGTCGGCGGGGAGCCCGGCGGCGCTGCGCGAGCTGGCCCGGCGGCTGGCCGAGCGGCTGGCCGTCGGTGACCTCGCCGTGGCGGACGTGGCGCACACGCTGGCGGTCGGACGGCGACGGCTGGCACACCGGGGTGCGGTCGCGTGTGCCAACGCCGAAGAGGCCGTTGGGCAGCTGACCGCGCTCGCGCAGGGCGCACCGGTGGCCGACGACGCCGCGCGCTCCTGGCTCGACGGTGACGACCTGCCCGTGGCGCCGGGCCGACGGGTTCCGCTGCCCGGCTATCCGTTCCAGCGGACCAGACACTGGATCGAGGCGACCCGATGACCGGCCCCCACCTGCCCTATCCCGAGCTGTGCCTGCCCGACCTGGTCGCCGGGCACGCCCAGCGGCGTCCCCACGCGCCCGCCGTCGTGCAGGGTGACCTGACACTGAGCTACGGCGACCTCGTCGGCCGGGCCAGCGCCCTCGCCGCGTCGCTGCGCGCTCACGGCATCGCCCCGGACGACCTCGTCGGTGTCTGCGTGGACCGTCGTCCGGACCTGGTGGTCGCCCTGCTCGGCGTGCAGGCGGCGGGCGCGGGGTACGTCCCGCTCGACCCGGCGCTGCCGCCGCAGCGGTTGCGCGAACTGTCCGCCGAGGCCCGCCTCCACGTCATCGTGGGTGCGCCCACCGCCGCACCCGAAGCCTTCGGCGACCTGACCGTGCTGGGCGTACCAGCCGAAACGGCGCCCTGGCAGCCGACGCCGGCGACGCTCTCCACCACGGCGTACGCGATGTTCACGTCCGGGTCGACCGGGCAGCCCAAGGGCGCGGTGATCGAGCACCGGGCGCTGACCGAGAAGGTCGTCAACATCGCGGACTTCGCTGACTACGGCGAGGCGACCCGGTGCCTGGCCTTCGCCTCGATCGGGTTCGACGCGTCGGTGGCCGACCTGCTCGCCCCGCTCGCCGCCGGAGGCACGGTCGTGCTGGCCAGCGACACCGAGCGGGCCGACCCGACCCGGCTCTACCAGGTGTGCGCCGAGCAGGGCGTCGACGTCGTGGTGCTGCCGCCGCCGATCCTGCCGCTGCTGGACCCGGCCCGGCTGCCCGGCGTACGACTGGTGATGACCGGCGGGGAAGCCACCGGCCCGGAACAGGTCGGCCGGTGGACCGACGGGGGCCGCCGGTTCATCAGCGTCTACGGCCCGACCGAGGCGACCGTGCTGGTGACCTGGTTCGAGGGCAGCGGCATCTGGACCCGCCCCATCCCGATCGGCAAGCCCGCCGCCAACCACCGCATCCACCTCGTCGACGACAGGCTGCGCGAGGTCGGTCCCGGTGAGATCGGCGAGGTGCTCGCCGGCGGGCCAGGGCTCGGCCGCGGGTACCTGTTCGACCCCGCGCTCACGGCGGAGCGGTTCATCCCGGATCCGTTCACCGAGCAGCCCGGGCAGCGGCTCTACCGCACCGGTGACCTGGCCCGCTGGCTGCCGGACGGAAGCCTGGAATTCCTCGGCCGAGCCGACCGGCAGGTCAAGATCCGGGGACAGCGGATCGAGCTCGGCGAGCTGGAGGCGGTGCTGCGCCGCCACCCCGAGGTCGGCAACGCCAGCGTCCAGGCGCGCGGCGGCCCCGGCGGCCAAGAACTCGTCGCGTACGTGGCGACCGGCCTGGCCGTGGCGGACCTGCGCGCCTACTGCGCGCGGCTGCTGCCGCCCGCGGCCGTCCCGGCGCGGATGTTCACCATGGCCGCGCTGCCCATCACCATCAACGGCAAGATCGACACCGAGCGGCTGGCCGCACTCACCGCCGCCGAACCCGCCCCGGCACCCCAGGGAGAGGCACCGGCCACCGACACCGAGCGCCTGATCGCGCAGGCCTGGGCGGCGCTGCTGGACGAGCCGGCCGTCGGCCGCGACGCCGACTTCTACAACCACGGCGGACACTCGATCACCGCGATGCGGCTGGTCGCCGACCTGCGGGAACGGCTGGGCCGCGACATCGCGATCGAGGACGTGCTGCTCGGGCGAACGCTGCGCGGCATCGCCGCCCGCGCCGACGCCGCCGCCGAGGCCAGCCCCGCCACCGCCACCCGGGGCCGAACACCGGCCCTGTCCCCGGCGCAGCAGCGGCTGTGGTTCCTCGACCGCTACTTCCTCGCCGCCGCGTCGGCCTACAACGTCGCCTTCGCCGAACGGCTCACCGGCCCCCTCGACATCGCGGCCCTGGCCACGGCGCTCACCGCCGTCGCCGACCGCCAGCAGATCCTGCGCTGGCGCATCCCGGACACCGACGGCGTCCCGTACGCCGTCGCCGACCCGCCCGCGCCGGTGCCGTTGCCCGTGCGCGAACTGGCCCCGGGCACGGACCTCGCCACCCACCTCGCGGCGGCTGCGGCGGCACCGTTCACGCTCGCCACCGACACGCTGTGGCGGGCCGAACTGATCCGAACCGGCACCGACGAGCACGTGCTGGCCGTCTACGCCCACCACGCCGTCTTCGACGGCTGGTCCCAGTCACTGTTCTACGCCGACCTCGCCACCGCCTACCGCGCCGCGCTCGGCGACGGGACGCCCCTGCCGCCACTGCCCGCCACCTACGGCGACTATGTCGCGTGGCGCGCCGACCGCGCCCAGCGACGCGCCGAGCAGGACCTGAACTGGTGGCTGGAGCACCTCACCGGCGTACCCGTCGTGCTCGAGCTGCCCGGGGGACGAGACCGGCCCACCGAACAGACCTTCACCAGCGCGACCGTGACCACCCGGCTGGACCGGGCCACGACGGCCGCCCTCACCGACCTCGCCGCCGGACTCGGCGCGACCCCGGCCGCCGCCGTGCTGGCCGCGTTCGCGCTGGTACTGGCCCGACGCACCGGCCACCCCGACCTGGTCATCGGCACACCCACCGTGGACCGGCGAGCCGCAGAATTCGAGCAGATGATCGGGTTCTTCATCGAGATCGCACCACTGCGGCTGCGTCAGACCCCCGACACGGGCTTCGCTGAGCATGTGCGCGCCGCGTGGGAGGAACTCCTCGCCGCGCTCGCGCACCCGGAAGCACCGGTGGAACGCATCGTCGGCGGGCTCGGCCTCGGCGGCCAGCTGGACCGCAGCCCGCTGGTGCAGGTGCTGTTCAACATGTACACCTTCGACGAGCCGACGCTGGACCTGGCCGGGCTCGACAGCGCGCCGGTGCCGGTGGCCGCGCCCGGGTCGCCGTTCGACCTCACCCTCTACGGCGTGACCCGCGACGGGCACCTGCGAGTCGAGATCGTCTTCAACCCGGACGTCTACGGCGCCGGCCTGATGGCGGCCGTGCTCGGCGAGGTCGAGCAGATGCTGCGCGCCGGAGCCGCCGATCCGAAGAACCCCGTGTCACAGCTGCCCGGCTGGACGGCCATCCCGGCCGGGACGCCGGGCGACGTGACCCGGGCCGCCCGGGTCAAGCGGACCGTGGGCCGGTCGGGCGCGATCACCGAGCGTCCGGCCACCGCCACCGAACGCCAGATCGCGTCGGTCTGGTGCAACGTGCTCGGCGTACCAGAGGTGGCGGCGACGGACAGCTTCTTCGACGTCGGCGGTGGCTCACTGGCCGTCGCCGTCGTGCAGCGGCAGCTCAACCGGCTGCTCGGCACGAACCTGCGGCTGGTGGACCTGTTCCGCCATCCGACCGTCCGCACGCTCGCCACGCACCTGGACGACATCCGCGCGTCCACGCAATCGCCCGGTGAGAACGCGGAGGACGCGGCGGTGGAACGGGCCGCGCGCCGCGGTGCCCTCCGCCTCCAGCGCACCCGGCACCGTCCGGCCGGCGAGCCCGCCGTGGAGGGGTGATCCGACGTGACGCACCTGGTCCCACTCGGCGACACCGGCTGGTCGGTCTGGCGTGACGCGCTGCTGCGCAGCGCCGGGTTCCCCGCCAACGGCCTGGACCGCTTCGCCGCACCGGACTGCGCCGACGCCGCCGACCGTCACCTCGCCGATGACCTCGACGCGCCGGCGTTCACGGCCGCGTACGCCGACGCCACCCGGGCGTCCTCGGCGGCGGTGTGCGAGCTCGCCGCCGACCCGCTGTTCCGTGAGGCCGTGACCTGGCAGAACCCGGACATCCTGGTGGCGCTCGACGGGCTGGTCAAGGACGGCCCCGACGGGCCACGCAACGTCCGCCGCCGGGGCCGGGAGAACGTCGTCGCCGGGTACTGGCAACGCTACGTCGCCAAGTGCGAAACCATCGGCTTCTTCGGGCCGGTGTGCTGGGGCACCGTCGAACCCGGCCCGGCCACCATCACCACCAAGCCCGGCCCCGGCCTGCTCCGCCAGCGCACCGTCCACCTCGAATACTGGGCCCTGTCCGCGTACGCGGACACACTGGCGGCAGACCCGCTGGTGCGGGCCTGGCTGGCCCCGACCCTGGCGCCGCACGCCCACCTGGACGGGCGGGTCGTGCACCGGCCCGCCCAGCGCCCGACGCCGGTGTCGCTGACCGAGTCGATCGCGCTGGCATGGTGCGACGGCAGCCGCCCCGCGCGGCAGATCGTCGACGACCTGGTCCGCGACGAGCAGACCGGCGTACGCCGGGCCGAGGAAGGGTTCCTGCTGCTGGCGCACCTGGCCGAACGGGGCCTGCTGCGCTGGGACTTCGACCTGCCGCAGGGCTTCACCGCGGAGGCACGCCTGCGCGAGCGAATCGCCGCCATCGGCGACCCGGCGCTGCGGGAGAACACCCTGGCCGGGCTGAACCGGCTCGCCGAAGCCCGGACCCGGGTCGCCGACGCCGCCGGCGACCCCACCGCACTGGCCGACGCACTGTCCGCGCTGGACGCCAAGTTCACCGAGCTGACGGGGTTGCCGCCGCGCCGCCGGGCCGGGCAGAACTACGCCGGGCGGGCGCTGTGCCACGAGGAGACCGCCCGCGACGTGGAGTTCACGGTCGGCACCGGCCTGCTCGACGCCCTGGCCCCGGCACTGGCGTGTGCGTTGCAGGCGGCGCGCTGGCTTACCGCCGAACTGGCCACGGCGTACGGCGACGCACTGCGCGACCTGTACGCCGAGTTGAGCGGCGACGGACCGGTCCGGCTCGGCGACCTGTGGTTCCTCGCCCAGGGCCCGCTGTTCGGGCCCGGCGACCGGCCCGTCGACCGGGTCGCACACGAATTCGCCTCCCGCTGGGAACGGGTGCTCGGCCTCGCCGACCTGCCCGCCGACGCCGCACGGCTGCAGGTCAGCTCGGCCGAGCTGGCGCCCCGGGTGGCCGCGCAGTTCCCGGCGACCCGTCCCGGCTGGAGCGCGGGCCGGGTGCACAGCCCGGACCTGCAAATCTTCGCGGAATCGCCGCAGGCGCTGGCCGACGGCAAGTTCGCAGCCGTGCTCGGTGAGCTGCACGCGGCCTACGCGACGTTCAACGCCGAGCTGTTCACGCACTGCCATCCCGACCTGAACCGGCTGCGGCGCGCGTACGCGGCGGACCTGGGCTCGGGACGGCTGCGCCCGATCTACCCGGTCGACTTCCCCCGGGTCGGCGGCCGGTTGTCGGCGTCGCTGTCCGGGCCGGACGACTACCAGCTCGCGTTCGCCGACGCGCCGGGCGCCCGGCGGGACCGGCTCGTGCCGGCCAACGCCGCCCTGGTGTCCGAAGCGGACGGCACCATGGTGGCGACCGTGCCCGACGGCACCCGCTGGCCGCTGGTCGACGTGTTCTCCGACCTGATCGCGGTGCACGCCGCCGACGCGTTCAAGCTGATGACCGAGCGCCCGCACAGCCCCCGGGTCACCGTGGACACACTGGTGCTGGCCCGGGAGACATGGCGCACCACGGTCGGGCAGACCGGCCTGACCAGCGTCATCGACCAGGCACAGCGCTACCTCGCCGTACGCCGGTGGCGGGCCGCGCTGGGCCTGCCGGAGCGGGTCTTCATCCGGGTGGCCACCGAACTCAAACCCACGTACGCCGACCTGACCAGCCCGCTCTACGCCAACCGGCTCTGCCTGCTGCTGCGGGCGGCCCACCGGGCGGGCGGCGACGACGTGCCGGTGACGGTGTCGGAGCTGCTGCCCGGGTCGCCGCAGGCGTGGCTGCCCGACGGCCAGGGCCGCCACTACGTCAGCGAGCTGCGCCTGCACATCAGCGACTCGGCCGAGCCGAAGGGGACGCCGTCATGAACGAGACAGTGGAGCCGATCGCCATCGTCGGGCTCAGCCTGCGCGTACCGGGGGCGTCGTCGGCGGAGGAGTTCTGGCGCAACCTGGTCGACGGCACCGAGTCGTTCACCCGGTTCAGCCGGGCCGAGCTGCTGGCGCGCGGCGTCAGCGAGGACGAACTCGACGATCCGGCGTACGTGCCGGTGGCCGCCGTGCTCGACCAGTTCGACCACTTCGACGCGGGCCTGTTCGGAATGAGCCCGCGCGACGCGGAGCTGGCCGACCCGCAGCAGCGGCTGTTCCTGGAGCACGCGCACGCCGCCCTGATCGACGCGGGCTGCGACCCGACCCGCTACGACGGCGAGATCGGCGTCTACGCGGGCAGCAACGCCGACCTCTACCAGTGGCTCAACGTCCGGCGCAACCCGCAGGCGCTGGCGGGCGCGGGCGAGCTGCGGGTGTCGCTGGGCAACAAGCCCGACTACCTGGCCAGCACCGTGTCGTTCCGGCTCAACCTGCGCGGCCCCGCGATGACCGTGCAGACCGCCTGCTCGTCGTCGCTGGTTGCGGTACACCTGGCCAGCGAGGCGCTGCGCAACGGCGAGTGCGACACGGCGCTCGCGGGCGGGGTGTGCGTGGAGCTGCCGCACGCCGTCGGGTACGTCGCCGACGACGGCTACACATCCGTCGACGGGCACTGCCGGCCGTTCGACGCGCAGGCCAACGGCACCGTCTACGGCAGCGGCGTCGGGGTCGTCGTGCTCAAACGGCTCGCCGACGCGCTGGCCGACGGAGACGACATCCGGGCGCTGATCATCGGAAACGCGGTCAACAACGACGGCACGACCAAGGCGAGCTTCACCGCGCCCAGCGTCAGCGGGCAACTGGAGGTCGTCGTGCAGGCCCTCGCGGTCGCCGGCGTCGCCCCCCGCTCGGTCAGCTACGTGGAGGCCCACGGCACCGGCACGGTCCTCGGCGACTCGATCGAGATCGCGGCGCTGACGGCGGCCTACGGGCGGCGCGCCACCGAGCGGGGCTGGTGTGGGGTCGGCTCGACCAAAGCCAACATCGGCCACCTCAGTGCGGCCGGTGGCGTGATCGGCCTGATCAAGACCGTCCTGTCGATGCAGCACCGGCTCATCCCGCCCAGCATCAACTACGACCGGCCGCATCCGGAGATCGACTTCGAGGCGAGCCCGTTCTACGTGGTGTCGACGCTGACCAAGTGGGAGCCCGAGGAGCAGCGGCCGCTGCGGGCCGGGGTGAGCTCCCTCGGCCTCGGCGGCACCAACGCGCACCTGCTGCTCCAGGAAGCACCGCCTCCCGCACCCGCTGCGGCGCCGGGTCACGGCGGTGGCGAGCTGATCCAGGTGTCCGCCGCGACCCCGGCCGCGCTGGCGGCGGCGTGCGCCCAGGTGGCCACCCGGCTCACCGACCGGCCCGAGCTGGAGCTGCACGATGTGGCGTACACGTTGCGGGAGGGACGACCGGTCTATCAGCACCGGGCCGCCGTCGTCGCGGTGGACCGGACCCAGGCGGCCGCAGCGCTGGCCGACCCGAAGCGCCGGGCCAGCGGGGACGCCGCGACGGTGCCCCGCGTGGGCCTGCTCTTCTCCGGCCAGGGCTCGCAGCACCCCGGCATGGGCGCGCACCTCGCCGCGACGGAGCCGCTGTTCGCGGCCACCGTCGACGAATGCGCCCGGATCCTCGGCTGGGACCCCCACGAGCTGCTCTTCAGCACGCAGCCCGGCGCTGACGAGCGGCTGGCCGAACCCGCGGTGCTGCAACCCGCCCTGTTCACCGTCGAATACGCCACCGCGACGCTGTGGCGGCACTGGGGCGTCACGCCCGCCGCGATGATCGGCCACTCCATCGGTGAACTGGTGGCGGCGACCGTGGCCGGGGTCTTCGACCTGCCCGACGCGCTGCGGCTCGCGGCCGCCCGGGGCCGCCTGGTCCAGGCCGCGCCGCAGGGCCGCATGCTCGCCGTGCAGCGCGGCGCCGACGAGATCTCGCCCCTGCTGCCCGCCGGCGTCGCCGTGGCGATCAGCAACGCGCCCAACACCTGCGTGCTGGCCGGCGCACCAGAGCCGGTCACCGCCTTCGCCGACACCCTGCGCGAACGCGGCGTCAACTGCACGCTGCTGCGGACGCCGTACGCGATGCACGTGCCGCTGCTGGACCCGGTGCGCGACGAGTTCGCGGCGCTGGTGGCGGCGGTGCCGCGCCGGGCGCCGAACCTGCCGGTGTGGTCGGCCGCGACCGCCGCACCGTTCACCGACGAGCAGGTCACCGACCCGGCGTACTGGGGGGAACAGCTGTGCCGGCCGGTGCGGTTCGGGACCACGGTGGCAGGGCTCGCCGCGACCGGTGCCGCCGACGAGTGGCTGCTGCTGGAGTGTGGTCCCGGCCGCCAGCTCGCCGGGCTCGCCCGGCTCAGCCTGCCGCAGGGAGCCAGGGCGCCGCTGCGTACGCTGCCCGCGCCCGGGGAGAAGCTGACCGACCGGCAGACCGCCTACGAGGCGGCGGGCCGGTTGTGGACGGCCGGGGTCCCCGTACGCCTGCCCACGCCCGACAAGCCACGCCTGGTGCCCCTGCCCGGTTACCCGTACCAGCGGACCAGGCACTGGATCGACCCGGCGCCGGTGGCCGCACCTGCCGAACCGGCCGCCGACCGCCGCTACGACGACGGGGTCGTCGAGGTACCGGTCTGGCACCAACTGCCCGCCACGGCACCCGCCGAGGCGCCCGGTCAGCTGCTGCTCTTCGCGGCCGGTGAGCGTGGCACGGCCCTCGCGGCCCGCCTGCGTGAGCGCGGCACCGACGTCACCGTGGTCCGCCCCGGGGCTGCCTTCGCCGTCCGCCCGGGCGGCTACCAGCTGCGCGCTACCAACGCCGCCGACTACCAGCGGCTGCTCGACGAGTGCGCCGACGACGGTCGGGCCGCCCGGATCGTGCACGCGTGGGCGCTGGACGGCGACCCGGCCGGCAACGACGTGGATGCCGTGGCGGCGGCCCAGGAACACGGGTACTACGCGCTGCTGACGCTGCTGGACGCGCTGCTGGCCGCCGACGTGGAGCTGGATGTGGTCACCGCCGGAGTGGCCGACGTGACCGGGGCCGACCTGGTACGCCCGGAGCACGCCACGGCGGCCGGGGTGGTGCGCTCGCTGCCGCTGGAACGCCCGCAGGTGCGCTGCCACTGGATCGACGCCGACCCGGGCGACCTCGGCGTGGACGCGGTGGTGGACGAACTGCTCGGCACCGAGCGGGCCGAGACGGTCGCGCTGCGGCTGGGCGGGCGCCGCTGGACCCGCGAGTTCGTTCCGGTCCGACCGGGTGGGCGTACCTCCTCCGGGTGGGGCATCCGCGACGGCGGCCGTTACCTGATCACGGGCGGCCTGGGCCGTGTCGGCGGCGCGTTCGCCGCCGAACTGGCCCGGCGCGGCGCGCAGCTGGTGCTCGTGAGCCGCACCGCGCAGCCGCCGCCGGCCACGATCGAGGCCCTGGAGCAGGCGGGCGCCCGGGTGCGTCACCTCACCGCCGACGTGGCCGACGCGGACGCCATGCGGGCGGTACGCGCCGAAGTCCTGCGTGACCTCGGCGGCCTCGACGGCATCATCCACGCCGCGAAGCTGCCCGACACCGGCCTGTCCGCCGGGTCGCGGCTGACCGAGGCGGCGGCGGAACTGCGGCCGAAGGTCACCGGTACGCTGGTGCTGCGCGAGGTCTTCGGTGACCTGCCGCTCGACTTCGTGGCGCTGACCTCGTCGGTGACCGCGCTCGCAGGTGGCCTGGGCCGCGCCGACGACACGGCCGCCAACGCATTCCTCGACGCGTACGCGCGCAGCCCGCACGGCTGGCCGGCCCGCCTCGTGTCGCTGGCCTGGGGCGCGTGGCAGGAGGAGGGCGTGCCCGAACACGACGGCCTGCCCCCCGCGGCGGCGGTCGCCGCGGGGCAGCGGGTCCTCGCCGAGGGCCGCACCGGCACGGTGGCGATCGGCGCCTACACGGTGGCCGCGGTCGCCGGCCACGAGCGGCGACTCGGCTCGGCCGCCGCCACGGTTACCTCCACCGTGGCCGCCGCCGACGGCGACCTGACCGCCACCATCGCCCGGATCTGGGGCGACGTCCTCGGTGTCGCCGAGGTCAGCCCGCACGACAACTTCTTCCGGCTGGGCGGCACATCGCTGGTGGCGGCGCAGCTGGTGCTGCGCATCCGCCAGGCCGTCGGCGCCCGGCTGTCCATGCGGGTGCTGTTCGACGCGCCGACCGTCGCCGCGATGGCCGCCCGGATCGAGTCGCTGCGCGGCGCCCCACCGGCCGCCCACGCGGAGGCACCCATCCCGCGCCTCCGCAGACCGGGACAACCGGCATGACCGACCGCACCGCAGCGCAGCAAGGGCCAGGAGGGCATGCCGAGGAGGGCCCGGCATGACCGAGTCGCGGCAGGACCTCACGGCGGTGGGCGACGTCTACACCGTCCCCGCCTCCTACGCCCAGGAACGGGTCTGGTTCACCGCCCAGCTCAGCCCCGGGCAGCCGCTGTTCACGATGACCGATGCGGTCACCCTGCCACCGGGCGCGGGGCCGGAGCAGGCGCTCGCCGCGCTGCGGGCCGTCACCGAACGCCACGAGGCCATGCGCACCACCCTGCGCCTGACCGACGGCGAGCTCCACCAGGACATCCACCCCACCGTGCCGATCGAGCTGCCGGTGACCGACCTGGCCGGGCTGACCGAGCCGGACCGGGAACGCGCCCGCGCGGAGATCGTCGCCGAGTACGCCCGCCTCGACCTGCCGATGGACAGCGCACCGCTGTGGCGGGCACGGCTGCTGCGGCTCGGCACGGACACCTGGTGGCTGCTGTTCGCCGGGCACCACGTCATCCTTGACGGCACCTCACTGCTCAACCTGCGCGCCGAGCTGACCGAGCTGTGCGCCGCCGCCGTCGCGGGTCGGGCGCCGGACCTGCCCGACCTGCCCATCCAATACGCCGACTACGCCGCCTGGGAACGCGATCGCCTCGACGGCCCCCGGTGGGGTCAGCTGCGCGACTTCTGGCGGGAGACGCTGACCGGCCTGCCCGCCGTGCACGCGCTGACCACCGACCATCCGCGCCCGTCGACTCGCACGTTCAGCGGCAGCGACGTACGCCGCACCCTGCCCGACAGTGTGGCGCAGGCGCTACCCGGGTTGTCCCAGCAGGCCGCCGCGACCCCGTTCATGGTGCAGCTGGCGGCCTACGTCGCGCTGCTGCACCGGCTGTCCGGCAGCGACGACATCGTGGTCGGCATGCCGGTGGTGGGCCGCGACCGCACCGAGTTGGAGCCGCTGCTGGGCATGTTCATGAACATGCTGGTGCTGCGGGTCGACGTCTCCGGTGATCCGCCGTTCCTGACCCTGCTCCGCCGGGTGCGCCGCGTCGTGCTCGACGCGTGGGACCACCAGGACATGCCGTTCCAGAAGCTCGTCGAGGACCTGGCGGTGCGGCGCGACCCCGGCGTACCGCCGCTGTACCAGGTCACGTTCCACCACCTGCCGACCGGCCGCGGTGAGGCGTTCGGCGGCGCCATGGACGACCTGTCGCTGGAGATCGCCGGCGACGAACTGCGGCTGGAATACAACACCGCACTGTTCACCACCTCCACCATGGAGGCGTTCGCGGACCGCTACCTGCTGCTGCTCGCGACCGCTGCCGCAGCGCCGCGGACCAGGGTGGGCGCGCTGCCGATCATGTCGGACGCCGAGCGCGCCCAGGTCGTGACCGGCTGGAACGCCACCGACGCCCCGGTGCGCCAGACCACCCTGGCGGAGCTGTTCGACGCCCAGGCCCGGCGTACGCCGGACGCGGTCGCGCTGGTCGACGGCGGCACCCGGCTGACGTACGCCGAGTTGTCCGCCGCCGCCGAGCAGGTGGCGCGGCGGCTGACCGCGTACGGCGTGGGGCCCGAGTCGATCGTCGCCATCCACGAGCCCCGCTCCAGCCGCCTGGTCGTCGGGCTGCTCGGCATTCACCGGGCCGGTGCGGCGTACCTGCCGTTGGACCCGGACTATCCGGCGCAGCGGCTGGCCTACATGCTCGCAGACGCCGGCGCCGAGGTGCTGCTGGCCGACGAGGTGCCGGAGGGGCTCGCGGTACCGGGCGTGGTGCTGCCGCTGACCGGCCCGGACCAGCCCGAGACCGCCGCGGGCACCGCCGCCGGGCCGGGCAACGCGGCGTACCTCATCTACACGTCGGGATCCACCGGGCGACCGAAGGGCGTGATCAACGAGCACGCCGGCATCGTCAACCGGCTCGACTGGATGCAGGACACCTTCGGGCTCGGACCGGACGACGCCGTGCTGCACAAGACGCCGATCGGTTTCGACGTGTCGGTGTGGGAGGTGTTCTGGCCGCTCATCGTGGGCGCCCGGCTGGTGCTGGCCCAGCCGGGCGGACACCGCGACCCGACGTACCTGCGGGATCTGATCGAGCGGGAGCGGATCACCACCGTCCACTTCGTCCCGTCGATGCTGGACGCCTTCCTGGCCACGGCCGGTCCCGCCGACCTCACCCGGTGCGGGTCGCTGCGGCGGATCGTGTGCAGCGGCGAGGAACTGCCGCTCGAACTCGCCCGCCGGACCGTGGCCGCCCTCCCCGCCGCCGCGCTGCACAACCTCTACGGGCCCACCGAGGCCGCGATCGACGTCACCGCCTGGGCGGTGACGCCCGTCGCGCTGGCCGGGGTCACCCGGGTGCCGATCGGCGGGCCCATCCGCAACGTCCGCACCTATGTGCTCGACCAGGCTCTGCAGCCGGTATCGGTCGGCATCGCCGGGCAACTCCACCTCGGCGGGGTGCAGGTGGCCCGGGGCTACCTGCACCGCCCCGCACTCACCGCCCGCACGTTCGTCCCCGACCCGTTCGACGACACCGGCGGGCGGCTCTACGCCACGGGTGACCTGGCCCGCTGGCGGACCGACGGCACGCTGGAGTTCCTCGGCCGCATCGACGACCAGGTGAAACTGCGTGGCCTGCGGATCGAGCTGGGGGAGATCGCCGCCGTGCTGCGCGAGCAGCCGGGCATCAGCTCCGCCGCCGTCACCGTACGCGGTGCCACGCCCGCCGAACAACGCCTGGTGGCGTACGTGACGCTGGCAGCGGGAACCGAGGCCCTGGACCAGGCGGCGCTGCGGGAGGCGCTGAAGCGGCGGCTGCCGGAATACATGGTGCCGTCGGCGTTCGTGCCGCTGGACGCGCTGCCCCTGTCTCCCAACGGAAAGCTGGACACCGCCGCGCTGCCCGCGCCCGCGCACGACGGCAGCCCCGCCGCCGGGCGCCGGCCACCGGTCACCCCGGTCGAGCAGGCCATCGCCGCCGCCTGGCAGGACGTGCTGGGGGTCACCGACGTCGGGCTCGACGACGACTTCTTCGAACTGGGCGGGCATTCGCTGCTGGCGATCCGGATGCTGGCCACGCTGCGCGACGCGTACGGGCACATCGACGTCGGCGTGATGGACGTGTTCCAGCACTCCACCGTGCAGGGGCTGGCCGCGCTGATCGACGGCCCCGCGGACCAGGAACGCCGGCGACCGCTGCTCTACGAGCTGACCAAGCCGGTCCCGGCGGGACAGCGGGTGCGGTCCTACGTGTGCGTACCCTACGGCGGCGGACTGGCCAGCATCTACCAGCCGCTCGCGGACGAGTTGCCGCCCGGACACACGCTGTTCTCAGTGGCGGTCCCGGGACATGACGTCGGGGTCAGCGACACGGAGCTGCCCTTCGACGAGCTGGTCGACCGGTGCGTGGCCGAGATCCAGGACCGGGTGGACGGCCCGCTGGTCCTGTACGGCCACTGCGTCGGCGGCGCCCTGCTGACCGGTATCGCCCGGCGCCTGCACGAGCAGGGCCGCCCGATCGAAGCGATCTACGCGGGCGGCGTGTTCCCGACGGCCCGGCCGGACAACATGCTCGGCCGCCTGGTCGACTGGGTCGACTCCCGTGGCGCGGACCGGCGTTACGAGACGTTCCTCCGCTCGATCGGCGCTGAACTGGCCGACCTGGACCAGGCGCAGGTCGACCGGTTCGTCTACCACGTGCGGCGGGAGGCCGCCGAGGCGCAGGAGAAGTTCACCGAGTGGCTGGAGGCCGAGCCGGTCCAGGTGGCCGCGCCGGTGATCTCCGTCGTGGGCACCCACGACATGCTCACCGAGTACTACGAGGAGCGCTACCGCGAGTGGAGCTTCCTCGGCGAAACCACCGCGCTGGTGGTCCTCGACCAGGCCGGACACTACTTCGTCAAGCAGCGGGCCAAGGCGCTCGCCGAGGTGGTCACCCAGACCCATCTCCGGCTCGCCGAGCCCTCCGCCGCGCAGGCCACCGCGGACCGGCTCGCCGGTGACGCCTGGGAACTAGCCGCCACCAGCGCCGACCCCGTCACCGCCGGCGCCGGCGTGCAGCCCGGCGTCGGCCGGTTCCTGGCGCTCACCGCCAGCCAACTGATCTCGGCCACCGGCTCGGCGCTGACCCAGTGGGCCGTACCCGTCTGGGTCTACCTGACCACCGGGTCGATGCTGTGGTTCGGCCTGTCCGGGGTGATCGCCTACCTCCCCGCACTGCTGGCGCTGCCGGTCGCGGGTGCCGTCGCGGACCGCTTCGACCGGCGCAAGGTGCTACTCGCCGCGTGCGCGACCGCGGTGACGGCGGCGGCGCTGCTGGCCACGCTGCTGTGGACCGATCAGCTGGGGCTGGCCGCCGTCTACACCCTGGTCTGTGTGCTCGGCGCCGCGTCGGTGTTCCAACGCATCACCTACCTGGCCGCGATCCCGCAGGTCATGCCGAAGCGCTACCTGGGGCACGCCAACGGCATCGCCCAACTGGCCGTGGGGCTCAGCTCGCTGGCGGTACCGCTGCTGGCGGCGGGCCTGCTCGCGGCGATCGACCTGACCGGCATCCTGCTGATCGACATCGTGAGCTACGCGGTCGCGATGAGCGTCCTCGCGGTGGTGAAGTTTCCCAAGCTGCTCGGCCGCCGCCGCAAGGAGCCGTTCCTGGCCGAGCTGATCGGCGGGGCACGGATGACGTGGGCGGAGCCGGGGTTCCGGGCCATGCTGGGCTTCTTCTCGCTCTACAACCTCTGCCTGGCCAGCCTGATGCTGGTGCCGCCGATGGTGCTCGCGTTCGGCACGATGGGCCAGGTCGGCACGGTCGCGTTCGCCGAGGCGCTGGGCGCTGTCCTGGGCGGACTCGTGATCGCGGCATGGGGCGGCCCGACCAGGCGCCGGATGCCCGCCCTGATCGCGATCGCGTTCGGGGTCGCGATCAGCCTGGTGCTCAGCGGCGTACGCCCGAACCTGGTGCTGGTCGCGCTCGGCAGCTTCGGCGTGGGACTGGGCCTGGGCCTGCACAACGGCATCTACCTGTCGATCATCCAGGTGAAGGTGCCGCAGCGCTTCCACGGCCGGGTGCTGGCGATCATCCAGACACTGACCTGGGCGACGCTGCCGCTGGGCTTCGCCGTACTGGTGCCGCTGAGCGGGTCGGTGCTGGAGCCGATGTTCGCCCCGGGCGGCGCCCTGGCCGACAGCGTCGGTGCCCTGATCGGGACCGGCCCTGGCCGAGGGCTCGGGTTCGCGTTCGTCGTGTCCGGGCTGGCCCTGGCCGCGGTGTCGCTGGTCGCCTACGGCCAGCGCCGGTTGCGCCTGTTCGACACCGAGACCCCCGACGCTCCGGCGGACGCGACCGAGTGGCTACCGCATCAGCGCCGCCGCCGGGTCGACGATCTGTAGCCGCAGTTCCGAGGCGTACGCCTGGCCGTCCGCGTCGGTCAGCCAGGCGTCGCCCGGGCCGGGCAGCAACTCGGTGATGGTCAGCCCGACCCCGTCGCCGCCCTTGGAGTGCGCGCCGCGCAGCAGGGTGCACAGCAACCGGGTGTAGACGCCGCTGGTCAGGTCGACGAAGCTCGGTTTGAGCTCAGTGTCGACCCGGACGAAGATCTGCTCGGGCAGGCCGAGGGCGAGCCTCCAGCGCCGCACCGCGAGGTAGCGTTCCCGCTCGCCCTTCACCTTGTGCAGCCCGGTGTCGCCGACCGTGGTGCGCCAGGTCTCGCGGACCAGCACGAGGTCGTCGACGGTGATACGCGGGGTGTGCCCGACGTTGCCGGCCAGCTTCCACGTGTCGAACACCTGGTAGTCGAAGAGCTGCGCGAACACCTCCAGCAGCGGCCACTGCCGTCCGTCGCCCGCGTGCACCCGCAGGCTGCCGTCGGCTTCGGGTCGCACGGTGAGGCCGGTGATCGGCACGACGCGGTCCGGGCCGGCGCCGGGGGCGCTGACGAAGCCGAGCTGCACGTCGGCGGGCCCGTGCAGCCATTCCGCGATGCGGGCCGTGTGCCGGGGCCAGTCCACCGGGGCCAGCAGCCGCACCCGGCCCTCGGGCAGGTCGGCCCGCATGCCGTCCCGCAACCGCTGCGGCTCCGGGTGCCCGTACGCGAAAAAGTGCGTGTCGAACGCGGCCAGGGCCACGTGCAGTTCGCCGAGCACGACGGTGAAGTCTCCCCGCAGCAGGGCCGCCTCGTCCGGGGCGCACAGATGCAGGTCGGGGCTGTGAATCCGGGCGGCGGCCCAGCCGGGCGCGGTGGCTTCGAACGCCGCGGCGACCCGCTCGGTCAGCTCGGCGGCGCCGAACCGCAGCTCCCGGACGTCGGCATCGGCATCGGCCAGGCCGAGCACCTTCGCCCACCGGGCCAGGAAATCGGCGGTGACGGCGGCGCTGGGCGGGTTTTCCCCGAACACGACCGCCTGAGCCAGGAACCACAGGTCGGGCAGCGGGACGTCCGCACTGGCCGAATCGGCCGACAGATCGCGGTAGAGGGCGGCCAACGCCTCGGCGTACGCGGCGCCGATCGCCGCCGTCAGCCACCGGGCCGACAGCAGCAGCGGCTCCAGCGGAGCAAGCCGTTCCAGCAGCGTGTCACCGAAGCTGATGTCCAGGTCGCGCACGGTTTCCAGGTGGCACAGAGTGCGCCCGGCGTACACCTCGCCGGGGCGTTGCTGCGCGGCCTGACCGGTCAGCTCGACGAACTTACGCTCCAGTGCGGACATGGCTGCGGCCAGGGCGTCCGCGCCGTCGGCGGCGGCCACCGCGTCGCGCAGCGCGCTGACGGTGGCCAGCTCACCGAGCAGCCGTTCGCGGACCAGGTCGTCGCCGATCGCGGCGAGCTGTTCGCGCAGCACATCCTCCGCGGTGAGGTCGATCGGCAGGTCGAACCCGATCCGTAGCACGCCGCGCTCGGCGAGTTCGTCGAGCTGCGCGTACACGTCGGCGGCGCGGCGGAACCCGCTCGCCGGGTCCGCGACCAGCGCGGCGGCGAGGTCCGCGACGCGCGATCGCCGCTGCGCCAGAGCGAGCAGCGCAGCCGTCGCCGCCGTCAGCGCCTGCGGCGCGCGGTGCGGATGCAGCAGCACCCCGTCCCGCAGCGTCAGCTGGGGTGCCAGCCGCACCGGCAGCCAGTCCCGCACGTCCTCCGCGCGGGCGAAGGCCTCGCCGAGCGCGTCCAGCGCCCACCGCTCCAGAAAGACCCGGCGGGTACGCGTCAAAGCCGCACCCGGGCGCACCGTGGCGACGGGACCGGGGCCGCCCAGTTCTGTCCAGCAAATGGGCCCGAAGAAACCGACGGTGTCGTTCTTGAGGCAGTAACGCTGCCAGTATTTCGCGATGACCTCCTCGCGGTGCCGTCGGCGCAGATTGCGCGGGGCGTGCGGGCCGTCGCGCCGGATCGCGTCGACCGCGAGCAGGACGGCCGGATTCTGCCAGACCAACGCGGTGCGGAACGTATCGTCGCAGGCGATGTCGTGGACGGCCCGGCCGAGATCCGTCGCGGCGGCGTCGAACGCGGCCTCGAAGGCGGCCACGTCGGAGGTGCCGGTGAGATAGCTGTCGGCGGCCGCCGCGAGCGCGGGCGCGGCGAACCGCTGCATCCCGGCCACGGGGAATCCGGCCGACCGTAGCAGCGCTGAACGCCATACGTGCCATGGGGTTCCGGCGAGGGGCGTGAGATGCTCCTGGGGCATCCGGCAATGGTATGCATCCATGGACCTGCGGTGGGACGGGTGAATCGTGAGCTTCGGGCTGGTGTCGTTCGGTGAGGCGCTCGGCGATGCGGTACCGGTGGCGGACGTGGTGGGGCAGTACACCGACGACGTGAACCGGGTCCTCGGGTACGGCTACCGCCAGGTGCACCGCAGCGCGCCGGAGGTTGGCCTGACCGACCTCGCCGAGCAGGCCGCCCGCCAGGCCCTCGACGCCGCCACGCTTCCCGCCGCGGAGGTGGACCTGCTGGTGCTGGCCATCACCGACCTCACCGAATACCTCTACTGGGACGCCGCCGCCGACCTGGCGCACCGGCTCGGCGCGGTCAACGCCGAAGCGGTACTGCTCACTCAGGCGTGCACGACGGGAGTGCTCAGCTTCGACGCCGTCGCGGGCAAGTTCGCCACCCACCCGCAGTACGCCAACGCCCTGGTGGTGGCCGCGAACCGGACCTGTGAGGCGTACTGGAACCGGATGGACACGCAGCCGATGGTCTTCTCCGACGGGGCCGTCGCCACGGTGGCCCGGCGCGGGCATTCCCGGCTGCGCTGGCTCGCCACGGAGGCCGCCACCGACGGCCGCTACGCCGCGTTCCACCGGCTCGACGTGGGCGGCGCGGCGGCACCCTTCGGCCCTGGTGCCGAGCCGCCCGCCGTACGCGACGTGTGGAACGTGATGGAGTTCTTCGACTACGACGCCGAGCAGTTCGAGCAGTTCGCCCGGGACCTCGACGAGCGGGCCGTGCGGGTCACCGAGCGGGCCTGCGAGCGGGCGGACGTCAAGGTCGCCGACCTGGCGCGCCTGATCCTCGTCAGCGACAACGAGCGGTCCATGGCGTCTCTGGCGCAGGCGCACGGGGTCCCGCTGGCGCGTACCAACCGGGAACTGGCGGCCGAGCACGGGCATCTCGGTGCGGCGGACCAGTTGTTCGGGCTGAGCCGCCTGCTCGCCGCCGGCGAACTCCGCGAGGGCGACCGGGTCGCGCTGACTTCACTGGGCCGGGGCATGCACTGGGCCTGTACCATCGTCGAGGTATAAGCATCGATCGCCCGATCGGTCTGACAGCGCGCCACCGCTGCCGCCTGGTATCCACTCTGGAGGGACACGGGATGTCCAGTCGCCTGGTGCGGGTCGTCGCCGACGTGCTGGCGTTGCCGGTCGAGCAGGTCGACGCGCAGACCGGTCCCGCGACCACAGCGGCCTGGGTGAGCCTGCGCCACCTCCAAATCGTCGCAGCGGTCGAGGACGCGTACGGGATCGCCATCACGCCACGGGAGATCCGGGCCGTTCGGTCGGTGGCGGACCTGCGCGAACTGCTCGCGCAGCGGGGCGTCGACGAATGACGTCCGCCGCGCCGTCTCCGCTCAGCGACGCCGACCTCGGCACCGGGCTGTTCATCCGTCACTTCGAGGAGGAACTGCTCCGCCTGTACGCGGACGGCCACCTCAGCGGCACCACGCACACCTGCCTCGGCCAGGAATACATCCCGGTCGCGCTGGCCCCGCTGCTGACCCGGGACTTCGTGTTCAGCAACCACCGGGGGCACGGGCACTACCTGGCCCACTGCGCTGACCCGGACGGCCTGCTGGCGGAACTGCTCGGCCGGGAGGGCGGGGTGTGCCATGGACGCGGTGGCAGCCAGCACCTACGCCGGGAACGGTTCCTGTCCACCGGCGTGCAGGGGGAGGGCCTGCCCGCCGCCGTCGGCGTGGGGCTGCACCTCAACCGCACCGGGCAGGACGCGATCGTGGTGACCTACATCGGTGACGGCACCTGGGGCGAAGGCGCGGTCTACGAGGCGCTCAACATGGCGCAGCTGTGGCGGGTGCCGCTGCTGGTCGTGGTCGAGCACAACCGGATCGCCCAGTCCACCCCGACCACCGAGCAGCTGGCCGGGACCATCGGCGGCCGGGTCGCCGGGTTCGGGATCACCTTCAGCGAGTCGGATTCGCTGGACCTCAACGAGGTACGTGCCGCCGCCGCGCCGCACATCGAGCGGGTCCGCGCCACCCGGCAGCCGCACGTGCTGGTGCAGCACACGGTCCGGCTCGGCCCGCACAGCAAGGGCGACGACTCCCGCCCGGCCGACGAGATTCGCCGGCTGCGCCACCTCGACTGGCTGAAGCGGTACGCGGCCGCGTACCCGCCGCAGTTTTCGGCCGCCGACGCGCAGGCCCGGCAGCGGGTCGCGGAGATCTCGGCCGCGGCGCTGGCCCGGCCCCTGGTGGGCGGAGGCGTGGGGTGACGCGCGCCGAACGAATGAGCCAGAACCTCAACCGTGCCCTGCACGAGCTGTTCGCCGCCGACGAGCGGGCCTGGCTGCTGGGCGAGGATGTCGTCGACCCATACGGCGGCGCCTTCAAGGTCACCCAGGGCCTGTCGACGGCCTACCCGGACCGGGTGCTGTCGACACCGCTGAGCGAGAACGGCATCACCGGTGTGGCGGGTGGCCTGGCGCTCTGCGGTGACACGGTCATCGTCGAGATCATGTTCGGCGACTTCGTCGGCCTCGCCTTCGACCAGATCATCAACTTCCTCACGAAATCCGTCGCCATGTACGGCGAGCACACCCCGATGCGGGTCGTGATCCGCTGCCCCGTCGGCGGTGGGCGGGGCTACGGCCCGACGCACAGCCAGAGCGTGCAGAAGCACTTCATCGGCATCCCACACCTCGCGCTCTTCGAGCTGTCGCCGCTGCACGACGCGGCCGACGTGCTCGCCGCCGCGCTGCGCCGCGGCGAACCGTCCATGCTGTTCGAGGACAAGATCCTTTACACCCAGCCGAGGTACGTGGACAACCGCGTCGACGACCGCCTCGCCTTCGAGCTGCTGGGCGCGGACCGCAACTGGGCCCGCGTCTACGACCCGGCTGCCGCCGCCGCGCCGACGCTGGTCATCGCGCCCGGCGGGGTCGCCAACCGGGCGATCGCCGCCGCCCGGAAGGCGTGGGAGCAGGGGCGCAACGTCGAGGTGCTGGTCCCAGCCCGGCTCTACCCCTTCGATGTCGACGGCGTGCTCGGCCGGCTCGACGGCGCGGACGGCGTGATCATCGCCGAGGAGAGCACGGCTGGCGGCACCTGGGGGAGCGAGGTCGCCACCCGGCTCTACGCCGCCGCGTGGCCGCTGCTGCGTCGGCCGATCGAGCTTGTCAGCTCGGCCGCCAGCATCATCCCGTCGGCACCGCACCTGGAACGGGCGGTCCTGCTCAGCGCGGACACGATCCTGGAACGGATCATGCACCACTCCACTGGCGAGTCTGCCGCGTCGGGAGCGGCGAGTCGCGATCGGGCTGCGCCGCCCTGGGAAACGCCCGGCACGGTGGTGGCGCAGGTGGCGCCGGCTGTCGTGCTCGCTGACGAGGCGGCCGCGGAGCCGCCACGCGCTGGTGCAGCTCCGGCTCCCCGCAGCGGTTCGCCGCTGACCAGGCTGCGCCAGGCGCGGGCGGCGGAGCAGGGCGTCGCGGTGAGCGTACCCAAGCTCAACAACAACGACGACAGCTATGTGCTGCTGGAGTGGCTGGTCCCGGCCGGCGCCACCGTCGAGACCGGACAGTCGATCGCCGCGGTCGAAACCTCCAAGGCGGTCGAGGAGCTGGCAGCGACGCACCCGGGCGTGCTGCGCCAGGACCTCGCCGCCGGGGCCGACTGCGTCCCGGGCTCGACCATCGGCTACCTCCTGTCCGGCGGTGCCGTCCCTGCTGCGACGCCCCCGGTCGCCGAGCCGTCCGTGGTGACGCAACCGGCGCTGCCGGGGCGGCCGCTGCCACCGCCGCAACGCCGCATCGCCGACGTGGTGGCGACCTCACACCGGGAGATCCCGGTCGCCTTCACCGCCGTGCGGGTCGACGTGACCGCCGCCCTCGCGTACGCGCGCCGGGCCGCCGACGAGACCGGCGCCGATGTCAGCCTGACCGAGATCGTCATCGCTGCCGTGGCCAGGTTGCACGAGCAGTTCCCTGCCCTCTACGCCCAGCTCACGGGGAACGGCCGGGTCATCGACGCGGCACAGCCGGCGGTCGGGCTCACCGTGGACGTCGGCACCGGGCTGTTCCTGCCGGTGATCCGCGACGCGGCGAAGCTGGACCTGGGCGACCTCGCCGACGCCGTGGTCGAGCTGCGGATGAAGGCGCTGCGCAACCGGCTACGCGAGGACGACATGGCCGGGATGAACTTCCTCGTCGCGCTCAACAACACCCCCGGCGTGATCTACGCCCAGCCGATCATCCCGCCCGGTGTCACCTGTGCCCTGTCGGTGCCCGACGTGCACCGCGAGGTCGTGCTGGACGTCGGAGGTGAGGTGCGCGAGCGGATGATGGCGGACCTCGGGCTGGCCTACGACCACCGGCTGGTCAACGGGGCGCAGGCCGGGGCGTACCTGGCCGCGCTGAGCGTCGCCCTGCAACGGTGACCGTGGAGCCCCACACGAGCATCATCACCGGATACGCGGCTGTCCGGCGACGGGCTCCCGCAGGTGCGCGCCATGCGCCGGCGATCTCGCCCGACGCGACGTGCAAGTCCCCGCCGTTCGAATCAGAGGTCGACCAGGTCAAGGAGGAGCCCGTCATACGTCGCACGTTGGAGAGGTGACGTTGGCGCTGCCGCCACGCCGGGTTGGTCGGACGTTCCGGTGGCGTTCCTACGGTCCGGGTCATGACACCTCGCCCTGCCCACCTCCCACCCGGGAACCCGAGCCGCACGGTCGCCGCGCTCGCCGTTCTGACGCTGTCGACCGGCGTGCTCGCCGTGCTGCCACCGTCGCCGCCGGCCGCCGCCGAACCCGGCGCGGTGGTCGTCGCGGAGGACTTCTCCGCCGGCCGGCTGCCCACCGGCTGGCGGGCCGTAGACGGCACCTGGAAGGTGGAAAACGGCCGGCTGTACGGCACGTCCGCCAGTTCCAGCCAGAACAACAAGATCACCTTCGGGCGGCACCTGAACGACTTCCGGTTCGAGGCGACCGTCCGGTTCGAGTCCGTCGCGTCCGCCACCCGCTGGACGGCGCTGGGCCTCGACGTGCCCGCCGACGGCGCGAACCCGTGGTGGATCGCCACGATGCGCAGCGGCACCACCGCGAGCAACGGGCTCGAGTTCGCCCAGCGCACCACCGCCGACACCTGGAATGTCACCAACACCGGCGCCGGCCCGTACGCCGCCGGCACCGGCCGGGACGTGCGGGTCGCCGTGGAGGTGCACGGCAGCCAGGCGCGCTGGTTCGTCGACGGGCGGGAGGCGCTGAAGACCAGCAGCCTGCAACGCTCCGCCGACGGCGGGCAGGCACTCCTGGTCAACGGCGCCACCGTCTCCTTCGACGACGTGCGAATCACCGAGCTGGCCCCCAACGGCTACCTCCGCCCGGACGGCAGCCCGCTCACCGTGATCGCCCACCGCGGCGCCTCGTCGGCCGCCCCGGAGAACACCCTGGCCGCCCAGGAAACCGCGCGGCGGGCCAACGCCGACTGGATCGAGAACGACGTGCAGCCGTCCCGCGACGGCGTGCCGTTCGTGCTGCACGACACCACGGTGGACCGGACCACCGACGGCGCCGGCCGGATCCGCGACCTCACCGCCGCCCAGCTCAAGGCGCTCGACGCCGGCTCCTGGTTCGCGCCGTCGTACGCGGGGGAGAGGCTGCCCACGCTCGCCGAGCAGCTCGCCGACCTGCGCGTCCGGGGCGGCAACCTGCTGCTGGAAATCAAGGGGGCGCACACCCGCGACGAGGTCGCCCGGATCGTCGAGGTGATCCGCGCGGAGCGGATGACCGGCCGGGTGTTCGTCCAGAGCTTCGAGACCGACGCGCTGCGCCACACCCGCGAGCTGGCCCCGGAGCTGCCCCTCGGACTGCTGCGCAGCAGCCTCGACGCCGACCCGGTGGCGGTCGCCCGTGAGCTGGGCCTGACCGCGTACAACCCGAGCGGGACGGCGCTGCTGACCCGACCGGGCGTGGTACGCGAGCTGCACGACGCGGGCGTGGCCGTCCTGGTATGGACCATCGACTCGGCGAACCAGTGGCAGGCTCTGGAGCAGGCCGACGTCGACGGGATCATCACCAACCGCCCGGCCGAGCTGGCCGGCTGGAACGCCGCGTACTCGCAGCGTCCGCCCGCCACGCCGACCGTCGCGATCGGCGCGCCGGCCGACGGCGCCACCCTGGACCGGGCGCAGGCGCCGACCGTCACCGTCACCACCACGCACGCCGAGACGGTCACGGTCACCCTCGACGGCGAGCGGGTCGAGCCCGGCGTGGCGCTGGACCTGACCACCCTGCCCGCCGGCCGGCACACGCTGCGCGCCGAGGCCGTCGGACCGGCCGGCCGGGCGACGGCGACCAGCACCTTCACCGTCGCGGCCACCCCGGCCGGGCTCGCGTACGTGATCCTGACCTCCGACGTCGAGCACGGCGCCCGCACCGCGCTGAGCACGCTGCTCGTCCAGGGCCGCTACGCCGAGCTGGCCCGCTACGCCGACCAGCAGGCCGGCCAGCGGCTCCCGGTGGAGCTGGCGCGTGTCGTCGCGGCCGACGCGCGGGCCCTCGCCGCAGACTGACCGTACGACGACGGCGGCGGGCGGGAATGTTCCCCGCTCGCCGCCGCGAGCGGGCGCTCGCCCACGCCGAACCCGCTGCGGTCGTGAAGGATCCCGCCCTCGGCGAGCGGCACCGCGAACTGGCCGGCGAACTCCTCGCCGCCCACGGCGACCTCACCCAGGCGGCACCGTCGCCGCCCACGTGGACGAGCTGGCTGTAGCCGCCGAGGACGGGCAGCGACCTGAGGGCGTCTCGCTGCTGGATGATTTTGTTCGTGAGGGGCTCGCGGACGCTGGCCGCGGCGTTGGAGGCGGAGTTCGACGCCTACTTGGCGGAGCTGGCGCACGAGCGCGACGAGCGGGGCCGGGCGCTACTAATGGAGGATCTTCTGCTTCGCCATGGCGAACTCTTCGGCGGTGAGTGCACCGGAGCTCCGTAGCTCACTGAGCCCGCGCAGCGCGCCGGCCAACCCGTCTTCACCGGGTACGACGCCCATCGCCGGCGCCACGACCGGCATCGGCTGTGCCGGCTGCGACGCCTCCCGGCTCCCGGTCAGGTTGATCAGGTCGGCGAGCGTACCGGCGAACCTGTTCGCGTCCGTCGTCGGCTGGATGCCCGTCACCGCGTCGCTGGCGAACTGGAGGATGGTGGGCTTCCTGCCGCTGTATGCCTGCCAGGACTTCTCCGGCACGCCTTGGTACTGCTCCTTGAACGGGCGTGGGGCGCCGCTGCCGGTGTAGTCGCTCGCCCACAGGTCGTATGGGAACGGCTTGAGGGAATCGTCGTACAGCCAGCGCGGCGCATACGCGATGAAATACCCCTTGCCGCCGGCAAGACGTTTCAACTCATCCAGGAAGGCGATTATCTCGGTCCTGTTGGGCGCCCGGTCCATGTTTTCGAACTTCTCCGCGTCGCACTGCCACATGAAAGGCACCTGATCGTGCCACGGCGCATTCGCCTTCACATAGTCGAAGAAGACTTTCGCCTCGCGCTCGGGGTCGCCGGGGTACAGGACGTGATAGGCGCCAAGGACCGGGATCCGGGCTGTCCGGGCGCGATCCATGGCCTCCTTGAAGTGGCTGTCCTTGAAGTCCACTCCCTCTGACGCCTTGTGCGTGAAGAAGCTGATTCCGGCCGCCCGGGCCGCCTGCAGGTCCATCGGGCCGCGGCCCCAGTCGTGGTTGCTGGCGTCCCAGCCCCACACCTCGGTGCCGACGGCGGCCGCGGGGGCGACCGGCTGGGCCGGCGGGCCCGCGGCGCCGGCGGCGACCACGGGGGCCGGCGGGCCGGAAACCCCGAGCTTGGCCAGGATGCGATCAGCGCTCGCCTCCGACATCGCCACGTGTACGTGGTTCAGGTGCGCGGCCATGGTGGCCTGGTCGAAGTTGTGCCACACGCCGTTCTGAATGTAAAAGCCGTTGTCGTCCGTGAATGGCGTGGTGTGGATCAGTTCGGCGAGGTCGCCCTGGAACTTGTCGAAGAGCCACTTCGCGAAGTCTCGCATGTCGGCTTGGTCCTTCGAGTTCGGCTCCGGATCGTCGTACGCGCCGAAGTCGAGCGCCGCCGTCGGCGACCCGTCCCAGGACAGCCCGCTGTGGTGAGAACCGGGCTCATCGCGAAAACCGCTTGTCACGTACAACTCATTGGCTTTTGGGTACTTTTCCGCGACCGCCAGAATCTTCCGTCCGACCGGACCGATGGTCACATCCGGGTAAACCTTCATTCCCCGCTCCTTCGGGCGTACGTCAAGAAAACGCCGGTCGGACATCGCGTCGACCGGCTCTGCTTCCAGGCTAAGCCCGACCGGAGACGCCACGGTGTCGAATCGAACCCTTTCGCGCCGACCTCGATCGGACGATCCGACGTGAGCCGCCGGCTGCGACGGCGAGGCTCTGCTGGTGTCGGCCGCCATGGCCGGCATCGGCGCCTACCGGGACATGGAGGCGGTCAAGCGCCTCGTGTTGGCCATGCGACTCCACCGCGCCAGCCACCACAGCTTGGACCTGTGGTGGACGGGGGCGACGGTGCTGACCGGGTCGGCCTGAGCCTGGGGGCTGACGGCGGGGTGGGCGCGCTGATCACCAGGCGCAGGGCGCGTAGTCCTTCAGGAAGCAGCCGTACAGGTCTTCGCCCTGTTCGCCGCGGACGATCGGGTCGTAGACCCGGGCCGCGCCGTCGACCAAGTCCAGCGGGGCGTGGAAGCCGGCGTCCGCCAGCCGCATCTTCGTCGGGTGGGGCCGCTCGTCGGTGATCCAGCCGGTGTCGACGCTGGTCATGAGGATACCGTCGGCCAGCATCTCCTGGGCGCTGGTCCGGGTCAGCATGTTCAGCGCGGCCTTGGCCATGTTGGTGTGCGGGTGCCCCGGCCCCTTGTAGCCGCGGCTGAACTGGCCCTCCATCGCCGACACGTTCACCACGTACTTGCGGCGGGCGGTCGCTGCGGCCATCGCCGGTCGCAGCCGGCTGACCAGAACGAACGGCGCGGTCACGTTGCACAGCTGCACTTCGAGCAGCTCGATCGGGTCCACCTCGTGCACCCGCTGCACCCAGCTGTTGACCGGGTCGAGGTCCGGCACCAGACCGCCGGCGTCGATGGCGGTGGCGGCCGCGATCCGTTCCGGCGAGGCGGAGCCGCTGGCCAGCGCCAGTGCGGTCAGCGCCTGTGGGGGGATCGCGGCCGACTGCGGTGGGGCGGTCAGGCTGCTCGCCGGGTCGCCCCGGCCGGCCGGTTTGGCGAACGTGATCATCTCCGGCAGCGGGCCGTCCGGCAGGGCCGCCGCCTCCGCGGCGACGAGTTGCGCGTACGCCCCGGGCGTGCGGCGGACGGTCTGCGCCGCGTTGTTGATCAGGATGTCGAGTGGTCCCTGGCTGCTGACCGAGTCAGCGAGGGCGATCACCTGGGCGGGGTCGCGCAGGTCGATCCCGACGATCCGCAGGCGGTGCAGCCAGTCCCCGCTGTCGGGCATCGCGGCGAATCGGCGGACCGCGTCGTGGGGAAACCGCGTGGTCACCGTGGTGTGCGCGCCGTCGCGCAGCAGCCGCAACGCGATGTACATGCCGATCTTCGCCCGGCCGCCGGTGAGCAGCGCGCGCCGGCCGGTCAGGTCGGTGCGGGCGTTGCGGCGCTCCCGGTTGAGTGCAGCACAGGGCGGGCAGAGCTGGTGGTAGAAGGCGTCCACCTCGCGGTAGCGCTGCTTGCAGACGTAGCAGCCGCGCGGATTGTGCAGGATGCCGGCCGTGGCACCTACGGTGGCGGAGGTGAGCGGGATGCCCTGGGTCTCGTCGTCGATCCGGCCCGGGGCACCGGTGGCGGTGGCCGCCGTCACCGCGCGGTCGGCCGCCACGATGGCATCCCGCCGTTCCTGGCGTCGCCGCTGCTTGATCACCTTGTAGAGCCTCGCGGTAGCCCGTTGCACCCGCACCACGTCGGGGTGGTCGGCAGGCAGGTCCTCCAGCGCCTCGAAGACGCTGAGGCAGGTCTCCAGCCGGTCGCGGTCAATGCCGTATTGACCGGTTTCCGTAATTTTGTCCGCCGTCATGCCGTCGCTGTCTCATCCCGTTCCCCGCGCCGGATCTACCCGGCCCACCCCAAGTCCGACCCGAAACTGTACGCACCGCCCGGCCTCCGACGCATCCCGCGTCTGCTCATCAGCCCAAAGACCGTCGAGGCCAACCTCGCCCCAGGCCTACCGAATCCAGCCATGCCGAGGTCGGGGCGACCATGGGCAGGCCAGCCGCGCCGCCACCACCGGAGTCGATTCCCGGATGACAGCCAAGGTCGACGGGCTCGACGTCGTCGCCCTCCAGTGCCGAGTCGCCCGCTGCCGCATGGATCGCCCCTTGAGTATCGGCCGATTCGGCACGTCACCGCGAACCGGTACCCGGGTCAGGAATTGAGGTCGGCCCACTGCGCCTGCGTCAACAAGCCCCCATGCTCAAGCCGGTGGGTGATCTCGGTCTTCGTCGCCGCGTCCAGCGTCTCGGGCAGGGCCTCGAAAGAGGCGGGCAGGACATCCAGCAGGGAAAAGACCTGCTGGCCGTCTCGCAGCGCCAACAACAGCATGCACCGCCAGTGCGGCGAAAACCGAGGCCGGTGCCCGGCCCGGTGCACCAGCACCGGCCGCAGATAGTGCACCGCTTCGGGATCGGCGAACTCCACCAGCCATCCGGCACCGTGATTGCGGTTCAGCCCGCAATCGATCGCCTCCGCGTCGAGCCGGATCAACTCCGACGTGCCGACCGCCTTGACCGTACGCGGAACACCTGAGCTCACCGCGCGAGTGTCCCATGCGAGACGAGCCAGCCCAACACTCCGACGCCGGCCGCCCGTCTCACCGCAGAGCCCGACCGATAGGCCTGTCAGGTGAAGGCGGTCCGGTACCGGATGGGGCTCCGGTTGCCGGCCCGCGCTGGCGGCCGCTTCGAAGCCGAGTTCGGCGGTCAGCGCCCGACCTGACGCCCGATGGGACCAGAAGTCGCCAGCAACCCCCGCACCGGCGTCTGCTCGTGGCGGAATAGTGCCCTGGCGCGACTCCGCCAGCGCCAGCTATTCACCTGGCTCTATTGGCGGCGGTAGAACGTTTCGCATGTCATTCCCCTTGCAGTTCTCTGAGCCTGGCCGGGCGCGACGCCGGTTGGTCGCCGCTGCTGCGGCGGCCGGACTGATCGCTGGCGGGATCGCCGCGATCCCGGCGCCCGTGACCGCGGCAAGCCCCGGCACGGCCCCCGCAGCCGCGACGAGGTCCACGCACACCGTTACCCTGATCACCGGCGACGTCGTCACGGTGACCACCTCCGCTGACGGGAAGGAAACGGTCGATGTCGACCGGCCCGACAGTGCCACCGGCGGCGTCCATCTCCAGGAGAGCGGCGATGACCTGTACGTCCTACCTGACGAAGCGCTGCCCCTGCTGACCAGCAACAAACTGGACCGCCGGCTGTTCAACGTCACCGATCTCATCGAGATGGGCTACGACGACGCGAAGACCGCGAACATGCCGGTGATCAGCACCTACGCGCCGGCCAAGACGCGTACGGCGAAGCTCATCGCGCCGCAGGGCGCGAAGCTGGTTCGCGACATGCGGCGCGTCGGTGCCGCAGCGCTGGCGGTGAACAAAAAGCAGACCCGCTCCTTCTGGACCGCCGTCGCACCGGCAGCCTCCGGGTCCAACCCTGCGCTCGGGGCTGGGATGGCGAAGCTCTGGCTGGACGGCCGGGTCACCGCCAACCTCAAGGAGAGCGTGCCGCAGATCGGCGCTCCCGAGGCGTGGGCCGCCGGGTACGACGGCCGCGGGGTCAAGGTCGCGGTGCTGGACACCGGAGTGGACGCCAGCCACCCCGACCTCGTCAACCAGATCGACGACAAGGTCAGCTTCGTGCCGGACGAGGACACCTCCGACGTCAACGGCCACGGCACCCACGTCGCCTCGACGATCGTGGGCACCGGTGCGGCCTCCGGCGGCTCGTACCAGGGTGTCGCACCCGGCGCGGATCTCATCGTCGGCAAGGTGCTCAACAACGCCGGTTCCGGCCTGGACTCCTGGGTGCTCGCCGGCATGCAATGGGCGGCCGAGTCCGGGGCGGACATCGTCAGTATGAGCCTGAGCGACCCGACGCTCTCCGACGGCACCGACCCGATGGCGGTCGCGGTCGACACGCTGTCCGCGCAGTACGGCACACTCTTCGTCATCGCTGCCGGCAACAACGGGCCGCAGAGCATCGGCACACCCAGCTCGGCGCCCAGCGCCCTGACGGTCGGCGCGGTCGACAAGCAAGACCGCCTGGCGTCCTTCTCCAGCACCGGTCCGCTGGTGCGCAGCGGCGCTCTCAAGCCGGACATCACCGCCCCCGGGGTCAGCATCACCGCCGCCCGCTCGCAGCAGATGACGACGGGCACCGGCCCCTACCGGACGATCAGCGGCACCTCGATGGCCACCCCGCACGTGTCGGGCGCCGCAGCGATCCTGGCCCAGCGCCGCCCCGACTGGTCCGGCACGCAGCTCAAGGAGGCGCTGATGAGCAGCGCGAAGGGCCTGGCCGCGGAGTACAACCCGTACCAGGTGGGCGCCGGCCGGGTTGACGTCGCCGCCGCCGTACGCACGGGCGTCCGGGCGACCGGGTCGGTCTTCTTCGGCAACTTCGACTGGCCGCACGAGCCCACCGACGCCCCGGTGACCAAGTCGGTGACGTTCACCAACGTGGGCAGCACCGGCGTGACCCTGAACCTCGCCATCGCCGGTTCGGGTCCCTTCTCGCTGGGTGCCTCCTCGGTGACGGTGCCCGCAGGCGGCAGCGTGGCCGTCCCGGTCACCGGCGACCCGACCAAGCCCGGAACCGGCGAATTCACCGGCTACCTCGTCGGCACCGACGCCGCCACGGGCGCCGCGGTCACGCGTACCTCGCTCGGCCTACTCAAGGAGGACGCGCGCTACGACCTGAAGGTCAAGCTGATCGGCCGGGACGGCAAGCCCGCCAGGTCCACGGTCGTAGTCAAGAAGGCTGGCGAGGTCTACCCCTGGGTGTACACCGTCACCGGTGAGTTGGTGCTGCGGATGCCGCCGGGCACCTACACCGTCTCGACCCAGTTCGACGTCCCGGGTGAGCGAGCCGACTCGCTCGGCCTCGCCCTGCTGATGGACCCGGAGACCGTGCTCGACGGGTCCGACGCCGAGGTGGTGCTGGACGCGAGCAAGGCGCGCCTGCTGGACACCACCACGCCGCAGCGCAGCCAGGACCGCCAGCGCAAGCTCGACTACACCGTCACGTACGCCAACGGCGACAGCTTCCGTTCCGGCTTTCTGGTGCCAATCAAGTACGACGACCTGTACGTCACGCCGACCGACCAGGTCACCCAGGGGTCGTTCACGATGGTCACCCGGTGGCGCAAGGGCGAGCCGATGCTGAGTCTGGACGTCCCTGGTCTGCCGCCAATGGACGTCACGGTCCAGCCGGGCAGCACGCTCACCGCCGGCAGGGAAACCCTGCCCACGGTCTACGCGGGCACCGGTTCGGCAGCCGAGTACGCCACGCTCGACGTGAAGGGCAAGGCCGTGGTGGTGACCCGCAGCGACGCGGTCAGCGCCACGGATCGTGCCGCCGCCGCCGTGGCCGCCGGGGCGAAGCTGCTGCTGGTCGTCAACGACGACGTCGGCGTGCTCAACGAGTCTGTGGGCCCGTCGCCGATCCCGGTCGCCACCGTGCACCGCGACGCCGGGGCGCAACTGATCGGTCTGACCAAGAACGGCACGCTGCAGCTGATCACCAACCAGGTGCCGTACGCGAGCTACGTCTACGACCTGATCCGCAACTACTCCGGCCAGGTGCCGGACCGGCCGCTCACGTACCACCCGAGCCAGCAGGATCTCGCCCGGATCGACGCGCGCTACCACAATGTCACGGAGGCGAAGCAGGGCGGCGGATACCGGTACGACCTGACCTTCACCCCGTCCCTCGGCTTCCCCGAGCGGGAGTGGCACCCTGGTACCCGGACCGAGTGGGTCACCCCGGACCAGGTCTGGGCCGAGTCGCACATTCAGGGCACCTGGACGGACGTGGCCAACCGCTACGCGTACGCCAAGGGCAGCACCACCCGGCTGGACTGGTTCGCCCCGGCGATCCGGCCGGCGTTCAACCGGGCATTCGCGGTGCAGAACAGCCGCTACCGCGACTTCATGACCATCAACGTGCAGACCTGGAGCCCGTCGGCTGACGTGCTGGAACACGGCGGATACCTGGACTGGGGATCGGTGCCGGTCAACATGAAGCTCTACCAAGGTGACCAGCTGCTGTACGAGAACAAGCGCTCGTCCGACCTGCAATGGAAGGCGGTGCCGGCTGGGGCTCTGCCGTACCGCCTGGTGCTGGACGCGTCCCGCCCGGCCGAACAGTGGCGCCTGTCGACGCGTACGCACACCGAGTGGGACTTCATCTCCAGCTCTAACGACTCGGACAGATTCGAGCCGTTCGCGCTGCTGCAGATGGAGTACCGTCTCGACACCGACCTGCACGGCGACGTGAAGGCGGGCAGCACCGAGCAGATCCGCCTCAAGCCGACTCCCCAGGCGGGGGGCGGCCCCAGCACGGGCAACGTCACCTCGGTCACCCTGGAGGTGTCGTACGACGACGGCGCCACCTGGCAGCAGGTGACGCTCAGTAAGGATGCCGACAACTGGTGGAACGGCGCACTCAAGCTGGCGAAGCAACCAGGCGGCTTCGTGTCGCTGCGGGCCACCGGCACGACCGACGCCGGCTTCAGCATCAAGCAGGAAATCATCCGGGCGTACGGCCTGCGGTGAGACCGTTCTACGGGCCCCGGGGCGACGACGTCCCGGGGCCCGTCCCCCCTTTCCCCCCGCCAGCGCGGGAGGTAGAAGGACCGTCACCGTGGCGCATACTCTCCCCACAGCAAACGGTGGAGAGGAGGCGACCGCCGATGCTGGGTGCGTTGGGTCTGAGCCCCGAGGACGAGCTGGTCTACGGCGTGCTCGCCGGACGCGCCCAGGCCAACCCGGCCGAGCTGAGTAACGTCCTGCAGCTGCCCGTGCCGGCCGTCGAGGCGGCGCTGGCGCACCTGATGGCGTGCGGTCTGGTGAAGACCACTCCCGACGGCGGTATCGCTGCGGCGCCACCCGCGGTCGCCCTCGGGTCGTTGATCAGCGAACGGCAGGCGGCCCTGCGCACCGCCGAACTGGCACTCGTCGAGCTCGCCGAGGAGCATCGCAAGGCGACCGCGGGCCGCACCATCAGCGAGCTGATCGAGGTGGTCACGGGCATCGAGGCGGTCCGGCACCGGTTCGCACAGGTGCAGCACGCCGCCCGAACCGAGGTCCGCAGCTTCGTCACCACACCTTCCGTTGCCGTACCGATGGGCGCCAATTCGGCGGAGTCGGAAATGGTGGCCCAAGGCGTGCGCTACCGGGTTGTGGTCGACCGGGCGGTGCTCGGCGAACCTGGCGCGGTTGCCCAGGCCATCGAGTCAGTGCGTATGGGCGTCGAGGTGCGGGTGGCCGAGTCTCTGCCGATCAAGCTCGTGCTGGCCGACGCCGAACTGGGCCTGGTGCCGTTGACCGTCTCGCCGGGGGACGAGCCCGGAGCGGTGCTGCTGCATCGTGCCGGGCTGCTCACGGCGATGGACGCGCTGTTCGAGTTGGTGTGGTGCCACGCCTATCCGCTCAGCGTCTCCACATCCGGTGATCTGACCACTGAGGATGCCCATGGCGAACGCGCCAACCTCCCCACAGCGCTGGACCGGAGAATCCTGGCTCTGCTGTTGGCCGGACTCACCGACCAGGCGGTCGCCACCCAGCTCGACCTCTCCCTGCGAACCCTGCAACGCCGCCTGCGCCACCTGATGGATCTGGCCGGAGCTCAGAGCCGGATGCAGCTCGCTTGGTACGCCGTACGTCACGACTGGACGTGACGGGACAGCAGCCCCGGGAGGGACACGTTACCTTCTGAGACCATCCGGGTGTGGTCTTCGCCGAGGGAGCGGCGCCGGTCGACCAAATCCGCAGCAGGGCGAGTTGTTCCGACTCTGCCGCTGACCGGGGCGCCCAGGGGCAGTGCGCCGCTGGACTACGTGTCCCGCGAGAACTGGCTCCATGCGATTCACGGTCAGGAGCCCTCTGGGCTCACATCAACAACCGCTCCACCAGGTCGCCGTTCCCACCCACCAGCGCACCACCGAGGCCAGCCTGGTCCGCCGCCTTGAAACGGCGCACCGCCGCAACCAAAGAACTCACCCGGCAGGTCGCCGAGCTGCGAGAGCAGCTTCAACCGCCCATGGCGCGCTACGTGACAGTCGAGCAAACGACCGGTCGACGCCGGTTCTCAAGCGACGGCTGGCCAGTCCGTGGCTGAGGCCGCGATATCAACACAGCGCCAAGTCACTCTGCGTGAACGCTGATGAAGGTCGCTTGCCCCGGCGGTGCACGGATCTGTCGATGAGCGGGCATCGATCGAGGTGGTGTCACTGCCTTCGGCCGCCGGCCGGCCCCTTGGGCCTACCCTCCCGGTATGACGGGCGCCGTGGCACCGAAGGCGGGCATGACGATCAGCATCCGGACACGAAGCGATGTCGTCGTGGTGGACCCGGACCGGTTCTTGGCCGCAGCGCGGCAGGCGCTGCGCGACCGTCACCCGGGTCTGACCGGCGCCGAGGCAGCCGAGGCGGTGGCCGACGTTCACGACGCTGTATATGCCTTGCTAGATCGGGACGGAGCCCTCGCCGCCGACGCCGTGGACGGCGAGGCAGTCGGCATCGGTGGACTCCTGCCTGGCACTCGGGTCAGCGACCGGCCGGACGGTCTGTCACCCGCCGGTTGGCTGCAACAGGTGGTACTCGACGATCCGCAGCCACTGCAGGACTATGGCTGCTTCCTTCCCGCGGATCCCTTTGCGGTGCCCCCTATCCGGGGCGGTTAGCAGCAACGCTTGTCAGGCGCCACAGATAACTGAACGAGCACAGCGGCATGCGCACGCTCATGCCGCGAAGCGCGCGTCACGCAAGGTAACCAGCTCGCGGCGCATGCATCCGGACGTAGCCGAGAAGCGGGTACCCGATCTTGGTGCGCTCGACGCGCTGACAACAGTGGTGGTGGTGACGGCCCAAGTTGGCTGACGAGGACGCCCGCCGGCGAGCGGCTGGGCATGGTCACCACTCGAAGGTCTTCCACTCCCGTTGCGGAATGCGGCCTTCGCTGGTATCCCAGCAGGGATCAGCCCATGCCTTTGCCACCATCACCGGGCGGCTCAGCACAACGTCGCCAGCTCGCTGTGCCCGCAGCACCAACCCGAGTTGTGGCGAGCACGGATCGACGCTCTGCGAGTACCGCAACTCCATGCTGTGGGCCACGAGATAGGCAGTGAACTCATCCTCCACGCGTGAGGGCGTCTGCCCCACCAACCGCATCCCCTCTAGGGTCACCTGCGGGCCACGCAGCGCATTGACCGCGATACCCGCGAGGCCGATCGACGCGTCGTAATAGGCGGTAACCGCCGGCCCAGAGAACTCCGCACCAGCGCGCCGCTCAAGCCAGAAATCCGCCCACCCGTCACCGCCCGACGTGCCCTGCCAGGCGGCGACTCCGAGGGCACCCTGCACCGCAGCCTGAACCTGGTCGTGCGTCATGCCGAATTCCAACGGGCCGACACGCTCGAAAGGCGTGAACGACCACGGGAGCCGCTGCGCCTCCACCAGAACGCCCCAAACGTCCGTCGCCACGTTCCCCTCCCGGTGAAACTGCCGCGCCCCAGCCGCCAGCGGAGCGAAGATGATAATGGACGGAATCGGCTTCCCGAGTTGCCCCGCCTACGTTTGAGCTTGCTCGCTGTGCACGGATCTGCCGCCGATCGTGCGTGCTGGGGCCTGGGCCTCGGCGTACCGATCACGCTGCGTTGGTCAGCCTCAGTGCTGCTCCCTTGCGGACATGGCGAGATCCGGCTACTGCGACAATCGTCGAGTGAGCAGCGGTGATCGTGGTCCACTCGGCGGTGGCTTGGCGCGGGCGGGTGGCGTGTTCGAGGACGACGCGCTCATCGACCGGGTGAATCGGGCACTGCGTAGCATGTGGTCACGTTTGGAGTCGCTGCCCCGGAGTGACGAGTTCTGGTCCCGCACCAACCATCGCACCACCTGGTACAAGGTTGAGGACTTCGCCCACAGATGCGTGGACCGGAATCCGTTGGACGAGACAGCCCGGTGGGCTTTGGTCGGGCTGTCGATGCACGCCGGCTCGTTCGGCGGGCTACAACTCCTTGCCGGGGACGCCGCAGCAGGTGACGAGGTCGTATACGACCTGATTGCGGTGGCAGAGTGGGTGTGGCTCGAGGTCGGTGTCGACCCGGGAGCGTGTCTCGAACAGGCGCTCCTGCGGGTCGGTCCGCCGATGCTACGGCGATTGACGCAGTCCGGCGGACGTATCGGGCGGGCTGCGGCGGCCGCCTCGGCCTTTCTCGCCGGGAAGTCGTTCGCTGAGGCGATCGGCCGCCGACAGTGGGACCTGTTCGTGCATGCCTTGGTGGCACGGGAGGACCGCGATCTGTCGGTCGTGAGTCAGGCGTCGCTCGTGGCTGAGGAGCAATTGCTTGCCGCTGCGCGGGAATGCCTGAACAATGACGCGTCGGCCGTCATCGACCTGATGGATGCGGCTCGGTGGTGGGCCGTGCATCGTGATACCGATGTCATGTACCGGCTTCGTGAACTGCTTGAAGTCGTATCCCGAGACTCGCTTGAGCGGTTCATCGGTGATCAAGGGGACGGGGTGGCCGCGCCATTGCTAACCGCACTCCTCATCGTTGACTGCCAGGGACCCCCGTTGCTCCCAGAGGTGTGAGGAGGACCGACTGCCCGATCGCACATCTGGATCTGCCGCGAAGCGCTCGGCACCGAAGGCAATCGAAGACGTCAGACATGCCGGATGATCGTGGCGTGGAGTACTTTGACCTGTCGCCGTACGACTACCTCGGCTTTCCGCTGCCGATGCGGGCTGTCGGGTGGCTGGGGCGCCGTTACGGGGTGCAGGGCGCTGGCGGGGCGCCGATGACTGGTGCCGAGTTGGAACGGCTCAGGGCCGCCTCTCGGCGGCTCGGCAGCGTCACGCTCGGCTGGCATGACTGTGACTTCTGCGGGGCCTTTGAGGGTAATGGCGAGTATCGCTACTACCTGCCCGGCGGGGAGATCTACGCTGCGCCGATGATGATCCTGCATTACGTTGAAGAACACGGATACCGGCCGCCCGTGGAACTGCGCGACGGCTTGCGGGCGGCCGGGCAACCGCGGTGGGACTGGCGCGCCGAGCGCTTGTGCGCGGTGCTGCTGGACCAGTCGGAGGACCCGGATTTCCGGTGCCAGGCCGCGGTCGACCTCGCGAATTGGAACGACCCGCGTGCGTTGGACGCGTTGCGGCGCGCCGCACACGATGAGGACTTGGTCGATGTGGCGGGAGACGAGATCGGCCGATCGTTAGCAGCGTTCGTGGATCGTGGCCTCGCGAGGGATCTACTCGCCGAGGACTTGCACGTCATGGTGTGGTACGGCATCGACGATGCATCGAGCCGGTGGCGTCTACGGGCATCGCATCTGGCCGCCGACCGGCTTCGCAGCGTATGACGGACGTACGGTGATGCTCGACGCGCGGTCATGCCGAAATCGAGTGCGCGGCCCGGGCATGAGTGAGGGCCCGGCCGCCGGCCAGTCGGATCGCAGATGCATGCAGCCTTCTGCCATCTCAGTCCTCGTCCGGTAGTTGGTCGGGTGACCATCAGCCCAGGTGCACGGCCGGTTTGCCCTCGAGGACCTCGTCGGCGAGGGTGACCGCGTCGGCCAGGATGCGGTACATGACCGACACCGGCAGGTGTGGGTTTGCGGCGGCTGCGCCGGCCGTTGACGGATCTTCGAAGAGCTCGAGCACCCGATGTGGTGACAGTCGTGGATCTTTGGACGTCCACCCCCGCACCGCCGGATGCGGGTCGTTGCTGAGCCGCTCGATGAGTTCCGGCGCTGCCTCGGGATCGAGTACCACCAGGGCTCGTGCCTGCGGGTCGGGCGAGTCCGCTAGCCGGGCCAGCCCGATGCGCGGGAAGCTGGGGTGGGTGAGCAGCCGGCATCGCGTCATCGTTGTGGCTTCCAGGTACGTGTTGAGCACGATCTCGGAGGGGACACCCGGATGGCGCTCGCACAACAGGAGCCGGACGGCGAAGTCGTCATCGGTGGTGAGCGCGGCGATGAGGTCGGGCGTCAGGTGGGGATTGCAAGCGATGCTGCGGCGCAGACCGATGTGCGCCGAGAAACGCAGCGACCCTGGACTTCTGGATCGCGGGTGTCGGTTGCCCAGCGGGCGGGCCGGATCCGGTCGTCGCGTCCGACGTGTTAGTTGATCGCCGCACGTTGCTCCTCGCTGAGCTCGGGGCGCATCGACACGGCGAGCCGGACCGCGGGCGACGGGTCCACCGCCAGCTCGGCGACGAGGTCGGTGGGCAGACTGGGATCGGCGGCAGCGGCAGCGCGCGTCCATTCGTTGTCGTCGCGGGCCTTTGCCTCGGCCTCCCAGCGGTCCAGCGGCGGCTCGTCGGACGGCGTCGATGGCGATCCGGTCGGCCGCAGCCAGGCGTGTAGACCTGCGGCAGCCACGGGCAGTCGACCAGGAACAACTCCAGTCTCGGGTTCCGCTCGAGTAGCCGCTCGTATGCCCAGGTGGGCAGCGCCGGCTGCGGCGTCCACGTCCACGCGAGGAATGGGTCCGGCCCTTCGGCGAGCGCCCGCAGCACGCCGGGCTCTGGGTCCTCGACCAGCCGGGCCCGCTGGTCCAGCGTGACATGCACCGCTTGCGCCAGCAGTTGGCGCACCTTGCGGTCGGGGTGCGTCGCCAACGCCTCGAACTGCTCGTCGGTCCACTCCTCGCGGAACGTTAGGACGAATTCCGTCTCCTTCAATTGCTCGTCGACAAGCCGCCGCAACAGGCCAGCGGGGACGGCGGGGTTGCGGGCCAGGCCGCGCAGCCGGGCCCGGGCGGGTTTGTTGTAGTGAGCGAGGAAGGCGTCGTTGGCGTACAGCGAGACCACCCGGATCGGTCGTCAAGAACCGGCGAGATGCCACCGTAGAAGAAGGACGCCCAGCTCGACAGGGCCGCACGACCGAGTGATCCACGTCGTCGCCAGCGGTAGACTGGCGGTGGTTGCAACCTCCCCCGGCAGGCGCGTTGTTCTGCCGCCGGTAGTGGGTGCTGGCATCGGCTCCACCGCTACGGCCTGCGCCCGCACCGCCACCTCCCGCAGGCGGAAGGCCGACGGGCCCTCGCTGAAGGCTACGATCCCGACGGTACGGACGACTCCAGATACCAGGGCTCGACCTGACGTGGTCGAGCCGCACCACAATCAGACGAAGGACATGCCGCTGGTCGGGGTTCGGTCTGAGGAGCTGTCTCTGGGATGATGTTGCCGTGTTCGGCCAGCGCGCCAGTCTCGAACTGCTTGGCAACGACGCCTTGGAACAGTCGGCGGTGGTGGCCAACTGCACCATGAACCGCGAGCGGCAGCTGTCCGGGGTCAACAGCTACACCCGGGAGCTGGGGTTCAACCCTCTCGACGTTCTCACCGCCGGCCTTGTCGGCGCCGGTCGGGCCGAACCTTCGGCAGCCGCTGGCTGGTTGGATTTGTGCTGTGGCACTGGTCGGGCGCTGATCCAGGCTGCCGGGGAACTGCGTCTGGCAGGGCTGACCGAGCGGACACTCCTCGTCGGGGTCGACCTGGTCGACGCCTTCGATCCCGTAGCGGCACCACCCCTGAACCTGGAGCTGATCTGCGCCTCCGTCGCCAACTGGGCACCAACGCGGACGTTCGACTTGATCACCTGTCTGCACGGACTGCACTACGTCGGGGACAAGCTCGCCGTCCTGACCCGGGCGGCCGGCTGGCTAACTCCCACCGGCCGGCTCGTGGCCGACCTGGACCTGTCCAGCATCCGGCTTCCTGACGGGCGGCCCGCTGGGCAGCGCCTCACCGCCCGACTCCGTGCCGCCGGGTTCTCCTACGACCCCCGTCGCCGCCGGATCAGCCGCACCGGCCGCCGTGAGGTCCGCCTCCCGTACAGCTACCTCGGCGCCGACGATCGCGCTGGCGCCAACTACACCGGACAACCCGCCGTGCATTCCCACTACGCCGAAGACCACTGACCGCACCGGCGACGTCCGCACGTGCCGCGGGTAGCACGCCAGCCAGCGATACGACGGACGTCGACACACGGGCATGGCGCAATCCGAAATTGCAATCGCGTGACCGCCACAGAGCTGCGGTTCGGAACGCGGGCGTACAGGGCATCGCGGCGGGCGCGGCGGTGAGATCCTGGGCGGCATGACAGACCTCGACGCCAAGGCGAATCTCCATCGGTACCTGCGGGAGGCGCGCGAGGCGCTGCTCGGGAAGCTCGACGGGCTGTCTGAGTACGACGTACGGCGCCCGCTCGTGCCGACCGGGACGAACCTGCTCGGGCTGGTCAAGCACGTGGCCTCGGTGACCGCCGGATATTTCGGCGAGGTGTTCGACCGCCCCTTTCCCGAACCCGTCGCGGGCCTGGACGAAGACGCCGAGCCGAACACGGACATGTGGGCCGCGGCCGACGAGTCCCGCGACGACATCATCGGCCTGTGGCACCGAGTCTGGGCACACGCGGACGCCACGATCGAGACGCTCCCGATCGACGCGCCCGGCTCGGTTCGGTGGTGGCGACACACGCCTGTGACGCTGCACCTCATCCTCGTGCACGTGCTCGCCGAGTTGAACCGGCACGCCGGGCACGCCGACATCGTGCGCGAACTGGTCGACGGCCGGGTCGGCTGGCGGCGGCCCGGCGACAACGTGGCCGAGGGCGACGAGGCGTGGTGGGCCGCCTATCGCGAGAGGCTGGAATCCACCGCACGCGAGTTCGCCTGAGGACGCGATCCCCGCGTAACCCGGCGGATGCCGTCCAATTCATCCGAGAAACGTTTGCATTCTGCCAGCGGCCGGCGCAGCCCGAAGCCAAGGTCACATGCACGGATCTGCCGCGATCCGCGCTCCGCAGAGTCACGGCTGGTGACCGTTTAGGCATCCGCTTGTGCCGAGGGCAGCGCGTCGTAGTTACGACCAATCGAGGCCAGCGAAGGTGTCCTCGCCGGGCCGCCAAACCCCGATCAGCGGGCATATGGAGTCATATACCTCAAACTGCGCGATCTCCGGTCCATCTAGGTCGGATGGCTTGGGATTGGTGACAATTTCACCCGAGGCGAAGCTGATCACCAGACCACATTCTGGTGACTCCGATACGGCGGTGACTTCCTGCGAGATGAACGCACAGAGCGCATCCCGATAGCCTGGCTCACCAAACTCGAGGACGGTGTTGCCGGCGGTCACAGCTGGCCAGACGTAGGCGGTAAATCGTGCGTCACCAAAGTCGAGCTGCAGGTAGTCCCTGACGAAGACGACCGATTCAAGCTGCTCCTCGACCAACGCGTCGAGCAGGGACTCTGTCACGCCTAGATCGTCTCACGGCGCCCACGCCACCATTCGCACATGCCGCGGAGCGGGCGCTATGCAGCGTCACGCCGAGCTGACCTGGTTGCCGTCCGGACGTGCCGAGAAGGGTGCGTGTCGGGGGGTTCGGTAAACCACCCGAGCCGATGGCGACTCGCTCACATGGTGAGGACGTACCAGGTCCGTTCGTCGCCGAACTGCATCCACATTCGGTTGTCCCGGCACACTGTTCGCCGTGCCCAGGTGGTTGGGCGGTGGCCGGCGGGAAGGAGGAGTGGCGCTGTCGTGGTGGCTTCGACCGGGCCATCGATGATTCGGGAGTAGGTGACCAAGTAGCGGCCGGCGGCTTGCGGGCCGTGTCCCTGGCCGGCCACGAACGCCACACGCTGGCCGGCAACGATGACGCCACCCGCGGAGCGGACGGGCGTTCGACGTACGCAGCGCACCCCGTCCTGGTCGATCTCCACAAGTGGGAAGCCCGGGTACGGATATGCCCAGGTGCGGTGGGCGCCGACGTTGAGCGCGTAGCAGTCGACCCAGCTTGCTGGGCCGTTCCGATCTTGGGGCGCATACCAGGCGGCGTCGCCGGTCGCGGTCCAGCGAATGAGGCCGGGCATGGACATACTCGTGCGGTGGGGCGGTTGCGTGCGGTTCTGCCTGACCGGATGCGGCGCGCAGATGGAAGCCTCGTCAAAGTAACTGATCCAGATGTTGCCTGCCCGGTCGACCATCAGTTGCTCGATGCCGTCGCCGGCGTGGAAGGTAGTCCGGATCGAGCCGTCGGCGTTGACGATGCGCGCGTTGTGGGGGATCTGTGCCTCGAGTTCGGCGACCGTGGTGGCCGCCGGCCCGGTGGGCATCCGGCATCGTGCTGCCGCCAGGACGAAGCCGTCACCGAGGACGTCGATTTTGGGGAACCGCAGGTCGATTTCTGGTATGGCGACCTCGGTGATATCGCTGCCGTCGATGACGACCGCGGTCGCGGCGTACGGCTGGAGCGCGGCTCCCCGCTCGGTACAGGTCGCATCCGGAGCGACCAGGAGCGCGATGACGCGTCCGGCGGCGTCGACCGTGGAAGCTGCCACATTCCTGTCCGCGTAGCGGTCGGGTAGGGCGCGCCAGATGCGCAGCCGTGCAGTTGGCCCGCTCATCAGGCGGTAGTGGTGTCCGTTCTTTCAACCATGCTTTGATCATGTCCAGAGGGAGGCCCGGATGCAAGGACGGCGACTTGCAACTGGCGGAGTTCCGGATCCGCTAACCGGATTTGCCGCGAAGCGCTCGTCACCGAGGTGACGTCGGTGCCGGTCGCCGACGTCCGGACGTGCCGAGAAGCGGACGTCGCGCTCGATGCCATCGGCTCGCCGGGCCCGCGTTCCTGCCGTCGTCGTGCACGACGGCGATCGGTACGACTAGCGCGCCTGCGGGATGTCGGAGCCGTAACGGGTCGGCCGCCGCCGACACGGCGGTCGATCCTTCGGGGCACCGAGCACCGTGACACACGACCGGGACACCGCAGGGCGCAACCTGTGTAGGAAGGGACAGCCGCCGGACGTCCGACGGTGCGCCCGAAGCCAGCGGCATGCCCACTCAACCCGCCCGAGGTGAGTTCCTCGCCTTATCCGGCCCCCCGGCGCTCCTGCTTCCGCGATTCGAGTATGCGGGCGCCGATCAGGTGCCGACGCGGCGTGTCTCGTAGGCCCACATGACGATCTCGACGCGGTTGCGGGCGTTGAGCTTGCGCATCAGGGCGGCGATGTGGGTCTTGACGGTGCTGAGGCTGATAGACAGCTCATCGCCGATCTCGCTGTTGGTCCGGCCGCGAGCGGCAGCCAGCAGGACCTGTTCCTCGCGAGCGGTCAGCGGCTCGACAGGCTCAGCTGGCACCGAGCGCGAGCGGCTGCTCGCGAAGGAGGACAGGAGCCTCGCGGTGATGTTCGGTGCGATCAGGGCGTCGCCGCGGGCGGCGGCATGGATGGCCTGGGCGAGCATCTCGGCGCCGGCGTCCTTGAGGAGGAAGCCTCGGGCGCCTGCCTTCAGCGCGCCGTAGACGTACTCGTCGAGGTCGAAAGTGGTGATGACGACGACGGCCAGAGGATCGGCGACGTCGGCCCCGGCGAGCTGGCGGGTGGCTTCGATCCCGTCGACCTCGGGCATGCGGATGTCCAGCAGGCACACATCGGGACGCAGCGAACGGGCCATGGCGATCGCCCGGCGGCCGTCGGCGGCCTCGCCGACGACGGCGATGCCCGGTTGGGCGTCCAAGATCATGCAGAGCCCTGCCCTGACGATGTCCTGGTCGTCAGCGACCAGCACGCGGATGGTCATGACACGCGCGCTGTCCGAGGCAGCGAGGCGTCGACGCTCCAGCCGCCGTCCGGGCCAGGTCCCGCCCGGAGGGTGCCGCCGAGCAGGCTCGCCCGCTCGGCCATGCCGCGCAGCCCGTAGCCGGCGTGCGAGGAGCTGGTCGTACTCGCCTCGCCGTCATCGCGCACTCGCAGGTGCACCTGGCTGCGGGATGCGGTGACGTCGACGGTGACGTGGGTGGCGCCGGAGGCGTGGCGGGTCGCGTTGGTGACCGCCTCGGCGGCGATCAGGTAGAGGGCGGTGCTGACTGCTGGCTCAACGGCCTCGACGTCACCGGAGACCTGCACGCGGACGCCCAGCACCTCGCCGCCGGGACGAGCGAGTCGTTCGACGTCCACCACCCCTCGCCGGGGGGCGAGATCGGCGTCCGTTCCGTCGCGCAGCACGCCTACGAGGGCTCGCATCTCCTTGAGCGTCCGGGACGCCTCTTCCTCAATGGTGACCAGGGTAGCCAGCGCGCGCTTCGGATCTGCGGCGGACAGCGCGCGACCTGCCTGTGCCTGGACGGCGATGGCCAAGACGCGGTGGCCGACCGTGTCGTGCAGCTCGCGGGCGAGTTCGTTGCGCTGGTGAAGCCGCACCTGCTCGATGTCACGGTCGTGGCTACTGGTGCGGTAGCGCACTGCCGCGCCGAGCGCGGCCGAGAACAGGAAGAAGCCGTAACCGGCGACCTTCTCCGCGGGTGAGGTCGGGTCCGCGACGAGGGTGACGGGTAGCCAGATGAGGATGATGCCGAGTCCGAGGGCAGCCTCGCGAGCTGCTCCCCAGCGCAGCAGGGCGTAGGGCAACACAAGCAGCCCTGCGATGCCCAGCAGACCGGTGACATCAATGACCGCGATCCTCGCGATGTCGAACGCGAGAACGGCTCCGAAGGCAACGGTGACTGCGGCCAGCGGCCGCGTGCGTCGCCACAGCAGGCACGCCGCGACCACGACGCTGACACCGACCAGCAGCGGCGCCCACGCCCTGTCGTCGCGCAGCAGTACCTCGACAAGCGAGATCGCGACAAGAGCCGAGGACAGCGCCCAGTCCCGCCAGACCCGCACCGGCGGGCGTGCGGGGCGAGGCTCAGCCAAGATCCCAGCACGCATGCTTCCCCCTCCCGGACAACGTAAGGGGGCCGCCGCTCGGGCGGATCAGCCGAAAGTACTGCGCATGTCCCGCGCCTGCGGCCAGGACCGCTCGAGCCCGCAAGCGGATGTAGCGCCCGTCAACGCTGGTCATGGTTAAGACATCGAGTGAGCCGACCCGGCTGACGCCAGCACACAGGAGACGTGATGACCAGAACCGACAGACCAGCCGGTGCGCTCCAGGAAGCGCACATCCCGGTCCAGGCGAAGCTCGCCGCAGCCTGGGCCAGCTTCATGTTCCTCTACATCTACGTCGACTACCTCGCCCTATACAAGCCCGGCTTCATCAACGACATCCTGGCCGGCGTCGTTCATGAGTTCGACACCGGCCCAACCTTTGTCGCCCTTGCGCTCACGCTCGTGGCCATCCCGATCCTCATGATCCTGCTCTCCACGACACTCCCCGCCCGTGTCAACCGCGCCACCAACCTCGTCGTGGCAACGCTCTACATTCCCGTCTCGGTGTACAACGCGGAGGGCGAGTCCTGGACCTACTTCTACTTCTACGGCCTCTCCATCGGACTCGAGCTGCTGCTCCTGGCCTTCATCCTGCGCGCCGCATGGACCTGGCCCCGGACCATTCGAGCCACCGCCGGCCGCGACCCCGCCCAGGCCCGGGTGTGACGCTCGAGGCAGGCCCGGTGTGCGGGATCGCTGACAGCGGCTCCGGCAACAGCGACCGCGAGCAGCAGCACGATCCAGAGCGGGATGGCGCCGACGTCGCGCAGCACCACGGAGTCGCCCGCCCCGTCGGTGAGCAGCAGCGTGAGCACGAACAGCACGGCGGCGAGGACGGCGTCGGCCAGCGCGTGAACGGGCCTCGGTGCACTGGATCAACGTAGGCGCGTCCGGGGCTGCCGCAGCTAGCCGACACGCTGCCGCTGCTGCTCAGCGCGGTGTTGGCGGCCTCGTTCCTGCTGCTGATGGTTGTGTTCCATTCGGTCACTGTGGCGCTCAAGTCGACGGTCGGGAACCTGCTGTCCATCAGGCGCGGCCTACGGCGTCGTCGTCGCGGTGGTCCAGTGGGGCTGGCTCGGCGGGCTGATCGGCCTGCAGGACACTTACCTCATCGCCTCGCCGCTGCCGGCCATCTTCTTCGCCGTGCTGTTCGGACTGTCGATGGACTACGAGGCTTCCTCCTGTCGCGCATCCGAGAGGCGTACGCGGCTACCGGCGACTACGTCGAGTCCGTCGCCCGCGGGCTGGCTGCCTCGGGACACGTCATCACCTGCGGCGCGCTGATCATGATGGCCGTCTTCCTGTCCTTCGTGGTCAACCCGAACCCGTTCGTCAAGATGATCGGGATCGGGCTGGCGGTCGCGATCGCGCTCGACGCAACCGTGGTGCGGATGATCCTCGTCCCGGCGACGATGGCGCTGCTCGGCCGTGCGAACTGGTGGCTGCCGGGGTGGCTCGACCGCTAGCTCCCGCAGATGCGTGTGGAGGGGCAGGAGGCAACGGCCCCCGCGCTGGCGCCGGTGCCGCCGGTGCCGGTGCCGGTGCCGGTGGGATCGCCCGTCGGATGAGCCGGCGGTACGCCTTGCCTGCGCGGTCGCCAGTGGCCGCAGTGCACACGACGAGAAGACGGGATCAAAACGGCGCGCTCGCCCGAGCCGAGTTGATTGCACCCGCCAGGGTTCAATTACATCGGCCGTCGCTTCTGGTCCTCTGAACATCCGCTCAGGCCGCAAGCAGCGCGCGGCGGCGCTGACGCGTCCGTCACTACCGGTATCCGTCGACCCATGCATGTACCGGTGCGACAACGTTCGGACATGCCGATGGGCGCGCGTGCCTTGCCGGGATAGCGTTGGTGGCGTGACGGAGCCTGACTACAGCCTCGCGAAGATCACGCTCCTGGAGTTCGACGACTCCGTACGCAAGCTGCCCGGTATGTATTTCGGGGTAGGCAGGGAAGATCCTCGTCTGGCGACTCGGGTGCTTTGCGCGGTTGTGGGGCACGCGTTTCATCCGGCAACCAGGGTCGCCGCGAGCCACACGCCCGACGTCGTAGCGGAGATCACCGCTGATCTCACCTTCTCGGTGACCGACGACCAGGCGGACATCCTGACCGGCCGGGGCATGCCGAAGTTCGGCTACTACGACTCGCTACTCACCTGCGATCGGTGGTCGAGCGCCGCAGCGGCGGCCGTGAGTTCGCAGACCTTCGTCGAAGTCTGGCGACATGGGCGCGGTTTTCGGCAGAGCCTCGTCGGCCTACGGCCGGTCGAGCCACCTGCGGAGTTCTCCGCTCCCGCCGGAGCCGGCACCCGTGTGGCCTACATCCTCGATCCCGCCTACTTCGGCTCAGCCGCGATCACAACCGATCTCGCCAGCCTCGACGTGCACGGCCCGCACTGCACCAACACCACGGGGCCCGGCAAGGTCGTCATCCGAGACCGCAGAGAGCGGAGCCACCCGAACGAATACCGGTGTGCCTGACTCGGGCATCCGGATCTGCCGCGACCAGCTCATATTCCAGGGCTCCGAGCGCTAGACGGGCGGTCAGGAACGGGCACGACGGCGAATGGTGGGCGGCGAAGTCGGAGACCGCTGCCATACTCCCGCGTCATGAGTGTTGACGAGTTCTGGAACGTGGTGGCGAAGGCACGGGAGTCTGCGGCCGACCCCTCGGACGCCGAGGACGTCGCCGAGCAGACACTGCGGCTGCTGGCTGCCCTGCCGGCCGACAGGATCGCGGAACTGGCGCAGCCGCTGTGGGATCTGCGTGCGCAGTCGTACGGGTGGGACCTGTGGCAGGCGGCCTATCTGATCAACGGCGGTTGCTCCGACGACGGCTTCGAGTACTTCCGCGGCTGGCTGCTCACACAGGGGCGTGAGACGTTCGAACGCGCTGTGGCAGACCCGGATACGCTCGCCGACCTGCCGGTGGTCCAACGCGTTGCCGCCGACGGCTGGTTCGATCTTGAATGCGAATCCATGTATGGCGTCGTATGGGACGCATACGCGGTCGTATCAGGGAGCATGGAGCTGCCCAGTGCGGTCACTGGCAGATACCCGGAGCTCGGCCAGGGCTGGGACTTCGAGGACGACGGCGAGGTCCGTCGGCGTCTGCCGAGGCTCGCCGCGCTCTTCATGGATTAGTCGCGTCAAGCGGATCTGCCACGGAGCGCCGTCATGCCGATGAGAGGGCGTCGCGGTCGCTGTTGTACCGATGTGAGTTCGCCGAGAAGTGGCCGTGAGCGCCGGCCTGGCCGCACAGGTCTTGCATGGCGACCGTACTTCTCGGCGATGCGCGGGTCCGCTGGCAGACGCTGATTGTCGGCGGGCTACAGGTTGTTGATACGGGCCAGTAGGTCTGCCTCGGTCAGGTTTTCCAGGGCCGCGTCCTGCTTGCGGGCCAGGACCGCCAGCAGCTTCTCCTTCTCCAGCTTCTTGGCCGCCGCCGCCTTCGCCGCCTGGTCCTCCGTGAGACGGACGGCGATGACGTGCTTGACGACCTCCAGCTTGGTCTCCAAGGTTGCCTTGGCTGGATTGGCCTCGGTGGCCACGAACGACTCGGTGTCCACGGCCTTGAGCTCGGCGTTGACCGCCTTGGCCACATCATCGAGGCTGAAGCCGGACTTGGCGGTCAGCGGAAGCTCCCACAGCTGTTCCGTGGTCAGCAGTCCCTTGACCGACGGATAGCGGAACTTCTCCCGTGTGGCCTTCTCGAAAATGGTCACGGTAGCCTCTCTGAAATATCTGGGTAGGGAATCAGAACTGGATGCTGATGAGGCGGCGCCGGCCGCCGGTCATGGTCACCTTGGCGACCACAGAGCTGCGGACCGTGGAGCTGAAGCCGAGGCCGGAAAGCTGATCCGGAGACGGCTCGCACTTGGTGCGGTCGCCGAGAACCTCGAACACCTTGCGGTGAGGTTGCAGGTCGCTGCGGAGAAACTCGTTGTAGATCCCCCGCGTCGGCTGGTCGTTCACGCACCCCTTCAGGATGAAGAAGTAGTGCCGGTTGCCGACCTCGTTGTCGTCGAAGTAGTTCGGCGAGTACATGATGGTGGACACCGGTACGAACTGTTCCGTGGTGACGCCCCACAACTCCTTGCCCGCACTGCCCCGCTGCACGTCCTTACCCGGCCGGAAAGCGGTGATCACCCCGCCGGCAACCGTCATCCGGCCCACCTCGACGGTCTCCTTGTGGCCGACTGCGCGCTCGTGGCTGTAATGCTCAATCTTCCCGTTGCTCTCGGTCTCGATCACGAAGCCGACCTGGGTGCTGTCCCGCTTGCGGTACTGGTTTACCTCGATTCGGTACTCACCGTCGGGGACACGGTCGGTCCAGGTGACGTTCTCCACCGGCTCGCGGGAGAGCGTCCCGCCCGCGTTCATGTCGACGTCCAGCTTGTTGCGCTTCTCCTGGTACCAGATGTGGTCGCCGTTGGGTTCGAACACGTGCAGGTCTAGGTCGTCGTGGTTGAACCAGGACAGGCTCACCCGCAGCTTGCCGGTGACGTTGCCGCCGGCCCGCTTGACCTTCTCCCTGATCGAGTCGGTGACGTTGCCGCCGTACGACCAGCCGAAATCGTTGTCCCACTTGAACAACCGCGGAGCAGTCGGGCGCCGGCCAGTGGTGAGGCTGACGAGGTGCGGCTCGTAGGTGTTGGCGACCCACAGGTCGATGGTGGCGGCGCCGGGCAGGATGTCCTTCATGAAGGAGACCACGGGAATCTCCTCCGGCTTGGCGTCGCGTAGGAGCGCACCTGACGACCGGGTGGTGGCCGCCTGCATGAGCAGCCCTTCGATGCCGTCCTTCATCCGTGCCTGGGTGTCGTTGTCGACCCACAGCACGTTGGTGACCGACACGTCGGACAGCCGGGCGAACCGTCGCTGCAACGACTCCTCGATACCCAGCTCGGCAATGGTCCTCATGGCGGCCTTGACCATGCCCGGGGTGATCAACGCCGTGGGGCGCTGGTAATTCTGCGGCGCCACCTTCGCCTCGAACGACCGGACCGCCTGCTCCAGGTCGACGCCCGCGGAGAGATCCTGGACGAGGGTGCCGATCACCGTGTTGCGGAACCGGGCCGCCGGGTTCATGGCGTTGGCGAAGACGAAGGCACGCCGGTCGGTCGCCTGGGTCCACCGGTTCTGCAGCGAGCGGAACTCGGTCACCGCCCGGCGATGCTCCGCGCCGCGGTAGAGGGCGTTGTCGTCGACGAGGTCGACGACGGTGTCCAGAGCGTGCCGGGTCAGCTCGGCCAGGCCACGCTGGAAGACCTGCACCGCGGCGTCAAAGTTGCCCTGTGCCGCGCCGACGTCCTCGGTGCGATGCCGCTTCTCCACCCGGCCGTGCAGGTGGTGCCACACCTCGACCTGGCCGTCGCGCAGCGTTCGGGTGGTCTTCGTCCCGTACTGCGCCTGACTGGACCGGAAGATGGTGGACAACGGCAGCGAAAGAACGAACTCGTCCAGAGCGGCGGCGACGACGGAGAAGACCGGGTCGGATGCCGACACCCCGGACCAGACGGTACGGACCCGCCCGTCGTGGATCTCGACGACGTTGCCGAAATGCTTGATGAAACCGCGGCAGGTCGAGCAGTCGTACTCGGATCGCTCACGGAACCGCAGATTGGTGCCGGCGGGGAAGGAATCGAGAAAGGTGAGCCAGAGTGAGTCCCGGTCGAGACCGTCGCCGACGGCGTACAACTCACCCCTGGACATCGTGGACAGGCGCGAAGTCACATCCGTCACGAACTGCTGGAAATCGCCCACCGTTTCATCCCCCTTGATCGCCGGAGATCCTACGCAGCGAACGCCAATCGGAGAAACGCGTTTCCGGCTGTCCGCACGGTCACAGACGGGCGCCGGTGGCCGGCGGTCAGCCGACCGGAGCGCGTACGGCGGTGGGGTGCCGGGCCGGCGGTCAGCAGTTTCCGCCAGTTGGCCGGTGGCGCCGTTGAGTAAATCTTGACTCACGCTGTGGTTGCCTTCCCGGGCACCGACAGGCCAGCGCCGTGCACGCCTACTGGGCGCTGGCCACCACCGACGAGACCGCTCGCGCGGCGATCCGCCGCACCACGACAGCCCTTAGCGTCGAGCGCGCCGTCGGAGGTGCGCCGATTAGGCAGGACTGGCCCCACCTTCGTCTCACCGCGATGCACACGATCCTGCGCGCCAAGTTCAATCAATACCAAGAACTCGCAGACGTGCTCCTTGGGACCGGCGACGGCCGCATCGACTACAACATCAGCTCGGCCTACTGGAGCGGTGGTACGAAAGGCCGCAACTGGCTGGGTCGTCTCCTGGAGCTTGTGCGGTCAGAGATTGTGGCTCAACGGGCCGGCTTCCTCCCGTAGAGGGTGAGCGCGTTTCCGTATCGGCCGCTGACGTCGGCGCTCGTTAGACCCGGCAGGACTGAGCGACGCGCGCACATGCCGCTGATGGCGCGTCTCGACCGGTCTCGAGGATCGCATGCCCCAGCGATAGGCGGCACGCCAGTTACGCACCGTGACAGCCGAGCCCGGAGAAAGCCGGCCAACTGTCACCCTTCAAGTGAAGTCGATGTGTAACAGATCAAGTGGGACCCGTCATCGCCGGCCGCCGGCTGTCCGGTCTCGGGACCTGCATGACAGATCGGTATCAGGACCTGCGTGAGCTCCGCCGAGTGCTGGTGGAGATGAGCGTGACCGAGGGTGATGCTGACCTGGGCTCGCCAAGTCGTCGATGCCCACGTTCCGCCCGCCTGCGCTGCCCGGCAAGATGTCATCGCGCTGAGCGCTTGGCTGCTGTGGCCGACAACGAAGGACGTCCCATGGGCTACAGCTTCGAGTGGGCTGATCTGCGCGAACCTGCTACGACCGCTCGCTCGCGCCACCAAGCGCACATCGAGCTCGGGGAGCTGTGCCAAGGATGCACGGACAAGTACCACTCGCTTGCGGCTGCCTATCACTTCCATCTGCTGAACACCGCCGGCATGGCCTTCTGCCGTGACGGTATGCGCCGCACGGGCATGACCTACCAGGCAACCCCGCAGCCCTTCCCCGACTGGCCGTTCGATGACACCGACGACTGGCGGTCTGCCGATCAGAGCCGGCGTAACGCCTACTTCGAGGCCGAACGGGCGGCGTCGGCCCAGACGGTCACTGGAATGGTTGGCATCCCGGAGTTCAAGCTGACGAGGAACGGCCCCTGGCTCGTAGGTGCGAGGGAGATCGAGCAAGCGCTGATCCTCTACCATGCTTCATCACCCAGCCTGCATGCAGAGATGGAGGGGGACGACCTGTGGGTGACCTGGCTCAACTGGCTGAGGCAGACCGTCAGCCACGGCGGCATCACCGTCGGGTGACCCCACCGTTAGATCGTTTAGACTGACGTGTCACCCACGTCCTGAAACTGATCTGTCACGGAGGTCCTGAGATCCGACATCGCCGGCAGCCGCCGGCAGCCGGCTTGTCCTCACCGATGTCCTCACCGATGTTGTCCACCGGCGGTGTCAGGCTGACGGGGAACGGTTGGTGAGATCGGGAGGACCGATGTATGGGTCTTTTGGTGCGACCGCACCGACGCGACCACCCACGAACGCGAACTCCTAGCGCCGACGCTGATCCGCTCCTCCCAGCTGCCTTTGCTCCTCTACTTGGCGGTGCGCCGCGCGCTGATTCGGCAGGACGGTCGATGGAGCGAGCCCGAGTTCGGCAGGTCGGGCCCGCTCCGCGACGGGTCAGCCGACGGGTGTGGTGGTGTGCACTCGATCGGTTGCTGGGGCGCTGAGTGTGTCCTGACGCTCCATCCACTGCTGGAACGCCCAGTAATCCATGTCGCTGCGTGTCGGGTTGACCTCGCTCTTGAGGGCGGGGAAGCCGTCGAGTCCGAGGGCGAGCCGGGAGGGCATAGCCACGCGGTAGTTGCGGTTGGGCTTGATGGGTTTGCCGTCGACAGTCACTTGCACGACCCTCTCACCGGCTAGCAGCCAGGGATCGATGCTGACTTCGACGTTGTCGGAGACCGACAGCGGCACAAAGGTCGAGCCCTGCCACTGCTGCTCGAAGGCCTCGCGCAGGTCGTGCCCGGAGACCGACACGGTAACGATGGAGCCCGCGCGCCCCGTCGCCGACCAACTCTCGCCGAACAGGACGGTACCGTTGCTGTCTGCGGGGTTCGCCCCGGCGGCATACGTCAGCGGGTTGCGGACATGAGAAGGATCGGTCAAGGCCAGATCCGCGCCGCCTGGCGACGACCACGTCCCGATGTCCCTATAGGCGTCCGCCACCAAGTTTCCCATGGCGCTCTCGCCCGATTCGTCGCGGGCCCGCGTGATGTCCTCGGTTACCGTCCCGATGGGCTCGGCCCAGCGTCGGGCCGCCCACGCTTCCCAGTGTTGCACCATTGAAACCACCTCGGGATCGGGCGCGATGTCCCGCGTTACCGGCACGTTGCGCGCGCTCAGCGACGAACGGAGGACGTCACCCGTGGAAGGGTCGATCTGGAACCGGATGTCCCCGAACGTTCGGCCGTGGTGGCCCGGGGTGAGCACCGGGCGCTGCTGTCCAGCTGGGTCGGTCACGGTACAGGTCGCCGCGGAGTGCCAGTGTCCGCCAATGACGACGTCAACTGCTGGGGTGACCTGCTCGGCGAGCCTCATGATCGGTCCACCGGCCGTGTCGCAGGCTTCGTACGTCGCGCGGTTCGTCGCGCCCTCGTGTGCGAGGAGGACGATCGCCTCCGCGCCGTCCGCCTGCAGTTCGGCCGCCGATCTGTCGACCGCGGCCGCCAAATCGGTTGTGACGAGCCCTCCGACCTGATAGGAGGAAAACACCCGCTCTGTGTCCGGCGGCATCACACCGATGAAGCCGACTCGAGCCTCGGACCCGTCGGCCCCGCGGACGGTGTCCACCCATGAGGACGCCAGCGGCCGCTGCCCGGTCGGAGCGGTGCGCAGGTTCGCCGCCAGGAAGGGGAACCGAGCTCCCGTGAATGGCTCGCCGGTCGACGTCGGGAAGCAGCTGTCGACACCTGGCTCGCCAAGGCACTCACCGTCGGTCATGTGCGGAGTCAGGAAGTCGAGCGACACGTCGACCTCATGATTGCCGACCGAGCTCACGTCGAGGCCAATGTGGTTGAGGTACTCGATCGTCGCCTCGTCCCGGCTGAACATGACCTGCCAGGGCCATCCACTGAAGTTGTCGCCGTTCGACACTCGGATTGAGTTGGCCTGGCCACTTGCCGCGCGGTCAAGGTGCGCGGACAGGAAGGCGCCGCCACCGACGGTCAGGGTCTGCCCGTCAGCCGTTGGCAAGGTTGCATCAGCACCGGTTGTCGGCGCGAGGTAGCCGTGGAGATCGGTGATGGCCAGGACCTGGACATCGATCGGGTTGGCCTGATTCGTGGGGTCATAAGTTGGGTCGCTGGCCGCTGCTGTAGCGGTCGGAGCGACGAATGTCGCTGAGAGGAAGGCGGTCAGGACTACGCCTGCGAGGCGTTTGGACATGCAAGGACCCTTTTCCGGGAAGAGAGCAGTGCAACGACAGGGCAATCTGCTGTGCAGGCGTGGCCCGCCGATTGCGATCGCTCAAAGACGACGTGAAGGCACGCTGAAACTCGACCGGCCGCAAGGTAGAAGCGGTAACAGGGAGCCGAAGAGGTAACGCCCTCCCTGGTCTCGACCCCTCATGCTGTGCCCGTCGGCCCAGACCAAGGGCGGGCGGGCACAGCCGTCTCCTCCCAGCGCGGGCAGACCCTTCTGCCTCCGCGGTGTCCGCATCTGCCGCACTGCGCGCGCTCATGCCGATGCGCGGGATGTGGCAAAGGACCAAAAGCGTCGGCGACAAGCCCTACACGGATGGCTGATTCGGTTACTGTCGGGGCGTGGTGGATGCGGCCCCTGTGGCATCGGGCCGAGACGCTGACGTCTTCGCCATCGACGATCGGCGTGTCCTTCGCCGCTACCGCGAAGGTGGAGACGTGGCCGCTGAGGCCGCAATCATGGCGTACGTTGCTAGTCTTGGTTTCCCTGCACCCACTGTGTATCAGGCGCGCGGGGCCGATCTCGTGATGGAACGACTGGACGGGCGCACCATGCTGTCGGCCCTCCTCGCCGGTGAGCTCGATGCCGTGGAAGCGGCCACCTGTCTGGCAGATCTGCATCACCGACTCCACGCGTTGCCACCCCGGCTCCGCGACGACGCCCGGATCTTGCACCTTGACCTGCACCCGGAGAACGTCATGGTGACGTCACGAGGGCCTGTCGTCATCGACTGGCGCAACGCTACCGAGGGGCCGGCAGACCTCGATGTCGCGCTCTCCGCGGTCATCCTCGCCCAAGTGGCTGTCGAGGAGGAGCATCCCCTGGCTTTGCCGGCCGCAACGCTGTTGGATGCCTTTCTCGACTGCGTCGGCGGCCCGCTGACCATGCTGGACCGCGCCCTAGCGATACGGCGCAACGATCCGGCACTCACTGGCAGCGAGCGGGAGCGGCTCGACGCCGCTGCCGTCCTCATTACCGGCCACCGATAAAGCCGCGAGACGACGGCCGGCACGCGCACGCACATGCCGCGATCAGGGTGGGGGAGCGTGGAGTCAGTGTGCCGTCGGTGCCGGCCTGCGGGGAACCCGCCACCACAGGTGGACGAGGATCGGTGGCAGCGCGATCGCGGCGGCGGCGAACGCAAGTGCTCGGGTGCGCCGTTGCTGGATTTCTTCACGTAGTTCTTCGTAGGTGGCCTGGTGTTCGATGACGTCGCCGCGGGACCGTACGCATTCGTCGCCGGGCCCGATCAGGACGTCGTGGTTGGCCGGGTTGGCCTCGAAGCAGGCGATTCTGGTCGGCTTCAGTTCCCAGTTGACGCGGTCCCAGTCGACGTCGATCCACGACTGCGACGTGCACGTGTCGCCTGAGCAGGAGGTTCGCACCGGCAGCTCCCAGCCGGAACGCAGCATGAAAGCGCCGAGGAACAGGCCCAACAGGACAGAGCTGAGGGAGACGACCGCGCGCATGTCAGGTTGGACCGCTGGCAGTCGTGCCTGGTTCCACCAGAGGCCCTCCAGAATGATCCTTCTCGCGGCCGCCTCGGCGTACTCCACCGAGACGAGCGCGAGATCGAGGCGCCGCTGACACCAAGGGGCGCGGGAGAGCCGGTGACGCTTCTGGTCGCCGGAGGAGGCGTCCAGGCGTGCGGCGCCGTTCCAGGACGCGAACCGGTCGCGGTCGGCGAACCGGCTGATGTCTCCGACGTCTGACAGTAGGCGGGCCGCGCCTGAGGGGCCGATGCCGTGCAGCTCCGTCAGGGTGGAGCCGCGGGCGGCCGCCAACTCCTTCCGAGGGCCGGCGTTCGCGTGGCCGGAAGTCGTCGCCTCAGCGCACCATCCGGATCAGGATCGCACCTCGGCCGAGCGGCTGCCTCTGCTCGTCCCGGCCTGCGCCGACGGCGACCGTCCGCGGGAGGCCGTCGACATGGTCGCGGAAGCCTTGACCGCTCTCGGCGCCCGGTCCGACGTGCGTCAGGTCAGCGAAGGAATTGCTCCACAGCCGGTACTGGACGCCGTGCCGATGGGCAGACGTTGACGACGTCCTCGTCAGCCTTGGATCGCATGCCTACCGTCGCTACGGAGGTGAACTCTCGCTGGAACAACTCCGCCTCATCGCCGCCACCCTTCAGTCTTCAGGGACCACCAGACACCAGTAGCGTGCCAGCGCACTGCTTCGCCGCTTCCAACGCTGGGGCGCCAGGTCAAGCTCGGTTCCGAGGCCGAGCGCGTTACTCGTTGGGTCTCGCTGCGGCGTTTTCAGACCAGGAGACGCTCCCGCATCTTCGCACCTAAATTGATCGCACCTACCGTCCGAGGATCGGTCGGATCGTGCACGTCGAAGGTGTTGTTGCGGCGCATCAGCGCACGAACCGGAGGTGGCAGCCGGGGCGGGTTGTCCATGGCTGCGAGAACCTGCCCGGCGGTCGAGATCAGTCGGTCCGCCAGGGCGGCGGCGTCGGTGTCTATCTGCACGCGGCCGTACTCCCAGCCGGCGGTGGTGAGGTCGAGCACCTCGAACACGCGGGCCACGAGCGGGTTCGGATCGGTCACCCGGTCGAGCCGGGGCGCCTGGCTGCCGACTACCGCGACGGCGGCGGCCACCTGCGCGTACGGGTGGAAGCCGCACGGCAGCGTGAACAGTGGCCACCGCAGGGCTGGGCCGGCCTCCATCCACAGCGGTCGGTAGTTCCGGCGGTGCACCAGGAGCCGCCGTCCCGTCCGTCGGTGTATCTCGTGGGCCTGGGCCTGTAGGTCCGCGTGGGCCTCGTCGGCGACCTGGCTTACGATCCGGGCCGCCACCACCAAGCCGTCGTCGCCGTTCAGCATCGCGGTGATCGCCTCGACCTGCTCGGAAAACCGGATCTGCGCGTGGCCGCCGTACCGGTACTGGAGGTCCCGTAGCAGCGCCTGCTGCCGCCCCGTATCGAGCTGGACCCGCCCGCCACCCAGTAACCGCCGGAGCCAATGCATTTCGCCTCGTTTCAGCAGAGCCGTCCCGGACCGCGGCAATGCTACAGATCTTGAATGGTCAGGTTGTGTCGGGTTCGAGGATCAGGCCGGTGAGAGCGAGGAACCCGTCGAGCAGGCGGCCGTCGGGGACGGCGCGGCGGGGGTGCTGGCCGCCCTCGCTCGCCGCCGGCGTGGGCTCGGGTGCCGCAGCCGGCACCACCGGCTCGTCGCCGCCGAGCACCCCGGTGGCGAAGAACGTCCCGAGGAGTATGCCGACCAGTCAGACGGCCAGCGCCACCCGCATCATCGGGTCCCTGGGCGGCCCGGACGGGGCGCGCGACGGCCACCCTAGACCATCCCGGACGGGTCGTTGCCCCCATCTCCGACCGTCACACCGGCATCCTGGTCCACCCCGATCGGCGACGGCCAATCGGCCCGGCCGGAGGTGACTCAGTCGACGACCGTGACGTCCTTCCCGAAGGCGACCCGACCGCGGACCATCTCCGCCTCCGGCTTCGGCTCCGTGTAGCACCACGACGTTGGCGCTGGTGCGGCCCGCGTGCTCCAGCGTGGTAGGACGCGGTGCCTCTCCGTGGGGAGACGGTGTGGGTCGAGAGTCCCCGGATCAGGTCGTCGCGCAGCGCGGAGCGGGCAAGTAGTGGTTGCCTTCGACCACCACCGTCTCGTCGCTCTCGGCGATCACCAGGTCGTTCCAGCCGGCTCTCGGCATGCCCGTCGGCGCTCGGCCGGCCACCCGTCAGCTGCGCGGCCCGGCGCCCTTTGATGGCACCGGAACTCGTCCGTCTGATCGACGCCTGAACGGGAAAAGTTCCCGTGATCCTCCGGATTTGCATACATTTGTAGATCGTCTTATCGGCCACCCCGATCCGTCTGACCGGTTTGAAGATCAACGATGTCGTGCCGTTCTTCGGCTCCGATCAGTACGTTGCCTTCACTTTTGTTGATCACACAGGGAGGCAGCGGTGCACGCTGGTCCGGAGTCGTCCGTCGTCATGCGACGGATCGGCGATCTGGTGCGCGGGCGGTACGGCCAGGCGCTGATCGTGTTCCTCACGGTCGTGCTCGCGGCGACGCTGGCCGAGTGGGGAGCGCGGCGACCCGCCGTCGCGGCACCCCCGTCGGCCACGCAGGCCACCCCGACCGTGCTGGAGCGGCCGGACGAGACGGCAGCGTTGATCACCGCCCGGATGACCGGCAAGCGGGTACTGATCACCGGTCTCACCTCGGAGACCTCCCAGTTCTGGGCGCTGCCGTCCGGCGCCGTGACCGCGGAGATCGCGGCCGGCCCGGTCCGGATGCGGAACGGGACCGGCGGCTGGGCCGACGTGGACCTGACGCTGCACCGGCGCGAGGACGGATCGGTCGCACCGGTTGCCCACCCGTACGGGTTGACGTTCTCGGGCGCCGCCGGAGCCGGTGAGCACGCCCTGGTCACGCTGGGTGCGACCGGGAACCGCGCCACGCTCGGCTGGAGCGGCGCGCTGCCCGAGCCCGTGCTCGACGGCAACCGGGCCACCTACCCGGAGGTCCGTCCCGGGGTGGACCTGGAGGTCACCGCCACCCGCACCGGCTACCAGCAGCTGCTCATCGTGAAGGACCGGGCGGCGGCGGCCCAGGTACGCCGGATCCGGCTGCCCTGGCGTACCGAGGGTGCGACGGCGCGGACCGACGGCGCCGGCGGGCTCGAGATCCGCAACCGCTCGGGCAAGCGCATCGGCAGCGTCGGCGCCCCGTTGATGTGGGACGCCGCGGTCGACCCCGCCTCCGGAGAGCACCGCCGGCGTGCGCCGGTCGGGCTCAGCCTCGACGGCCAGGGCGACCGGACCGGGCTGGTGCTGGAGCCGGACCGGGACTTCCTCGCCGACCCGGCCACCAGCTACCCGGTGACCATCGACCCGTCCCAGAGCATCGGTGCCAACTTCGACGCGTTCGTGCAGTCCAGCTTCACCTCCGACCAGTCCGCTGCGACCGAGCTGAAGCTCGGCACGTACGACGGCGGCACCACGAAGGCCCGGTCCTTTCTCCGCTTCGACAGCGTCAACACCTGGCTCTGGGACAAGCAGGTGCAGTCGGCGACGCTGAGCCTGTGGGAGTTCCACTCGTACTCGTGCACTGCCAGGTCCTGGGAGGCGTGGCGGGTCGGCGCGGTCAGCACGGCGACCCGCTGGACCGCCCAGCCGACGTGGGACGCCAAGGTCGGCACCTCCACCGAGACGAAGGGCTACAGCACCACCTGCGGCGACGGCTGGGTGAACGTGACGGTGGCCGACGCCTTCCAGTACGCCGCCGACGCCCACTCGACGTCGGTGAACATCGGCATCCGGGCGACCTCGGAGACGGACAACTACTCCTGGAAGCGGTTCAACTCCCGGGAGGCGGCGGCCAACCCGCCGAAGGTGAGCATCACCTACCAGTCGAAGCCGGTGGTCAGCGCGCTGGCGACGGTGCCGGCGACGGTCTGCGCCACCGGCACCGGCCGGCCGTACGTCAACAGCCGGACGCCGCAGCTCCGCGCCAAGATCACCGATGGGGAGGCGTCGCCGGTCAAGGCCAGGTTCGAGTGGCAGACCAGCGTCGGCGCGCTGCTCGGCTCCAGCGTGGTCGGTCCCGGTGCCTCCGGCTCCTGGCTCGCGGCCACCGTGCCCTCCGGCGCCTTCGCCGAGGGCGGCACCTACAAGTGGCGGGCCCGGGGCAACGACGGCACCGTGGACGGTCCGTGGTCGGCCATTTGCGAGTTCACCGTGGACACCACCGCGCCGTCGGCGGCGCCGATGGTCTCCTCGACGTCGTACCCGGCGGGTCAGTGGGGTGGCGCGGCGGGCACCGCCGGCACCTTCACCTTCGGCGCGTCGGGCGTCACCGACGTGGCGGCGTACGAGTACGGCCTCAACGTCAACCCGCCGAACCTGAGCGTCAACGCGCCCAGCCTCGGCGCGGGCGCCAGCGTCTCGATCACCCCGAGCGCGGACGGGCCGCAGACCCTCTACGTGCGCAGCCGGGACCGGGCCGGCAACCAGTCGGCGATCCGCAGCTACTCGTTCTCGGTGGGGGCGGGTGCGGTCACCGGCCCGAAGACGGGCGACGTCACCGCCGCGAAGGTCGCGGTCACCGGTGTCGGCCGGTCGACGGTGACCGGCGTCACCTACCAGTGGCGGCGGGGCGACAGCGACCCGTGGGTCACCGTCCCGGCCGCCGACGTGACCGTGGCCGCCGGCGGCGGCGCCGTGGCCTGGCCGCTGCCGACCAGCGGCTCCGGCGCCTTCCCGAAGCTGAACTGGGACGTCGAGGCCACCCTGGCCGCGGTGGACGCCGAGTCGGTGCCCCGGGACGGGCCGGTGCAGGTGCGGGGCAGCTTCACCGGCGGCGCCGGCGGCGCCGGCGGCTACTCCAGCGCTGTGAAGATCACCTTTGACCGGGCGCAGGCGTCGGCGGAGTCCGAGCAGATCGGCCCCGGTTCGGTCAACGTGCTCACCGGCAACTACACCCTCGCCGACACCGACGTCTCGGTCGACGCGCCCGGGAGCGACCTGACCGTCACCCGCTCCTACAACACCCGCCGGGTGGCGCAGACCGACCCGGCGGAGATGTTCGGGCCCGGCTGGGTCTCCGGCGCGGTGGTCGACGAGGCCGACGCCGGCTACACCTCGCTCTCCGTCTACGGCTCGCTGGTCCAGGTCGGGCTGCCGGACGGTGACACCATCGGCTTCACCCGGCGCAGCACCACCGCCTTCGACCCGGAGATCGGGATGGAGGCGCTCACGCTGTCGTACGACGCCGCGGCCGACGCGTACACGCTGCGGGACCTCGACGGGCAGGTGGCAGTCTTCACCCGGGTCACCGGGACCACCGCCGGGAAGTACTTCCCGACCTCGGTCACGGTGCCCGGCGACAACCAGACGGTCAGCTACAGCTGGGAGCGGGTCACCGTCGCGGGCAAGGAGATCGTCCGGCCGACCCGGATGCTCGCCCCGGTCGCCGACGGCGTCGCCTGCACCACGCTGGCCCGCGGGTGCCGCGCCCTGACCTTCAGCTACGCGACGGCCACCACCGCCACCGGCGCAGGCGAGCCGGGCTGGGGCGACTACCTCGGCCGGGTCCGGGAGATCTCGTTCACCGCCTGGGATCCGGACCTGCCCACCCCGGCGATGCGCACCGTGCCGATGGCGCGGTACGCCTACGACAACTCCGGCCGGCTGCGGGCCTCCTGGGACCCCCGGCTGGACTGGAACGACGCCGGCACCGTCCGACACGTCGCGGACACCTACACCTACGGGGCCGACGGCGTCCTCTCCGGGACCACCCCGGCCGGTCAGGAGCCGTGGCAGTTCAGCTACACCACCATCCCCGGCGACCCGGGCACCGGGCGGCTGCACCGGGTGACCCGGTCCGCGCTGGCCGCCGGCACCGCCACCACCACCGTCGTCTACCAGGTGCCGACCAGCGGCACCGGCGCCCCGTACGACCTTTCCCCCAGCCAGACGGCGCGCTGGGGGCAGACCGAGGCGCCGACCGACGCCACCGCCGTCTTCCCGCCCAGCCAGGTGCCCGGCGGCGACCCGGCCGCGGGGACGCTGCCGGCGTCCTGGGAGCACGCCGAGGTGACCTACCTCGACGCCAACGCCCGTGCGGTCAACGAGGTCGACCCGGGCGGGCACACCACCGCCACCTGGTACGACCAGTGGGGGAACAGCGTGCGGTCGCTGACCGCCGCCAACCGGGCCCGCGCCCTGGACGCCTCCGCGTCGGACACCCCCATCGAGGAGGCGACGTTGGCCGAGAAGCTCTCCTCGGTCAACAGCTACTCCGCCGACGGCCAGCTGCTGCTCGCCGAGACCGGACCGGAGCACGACGTGGTGATCGGCAGCGGTGCCACCGTTCGCGGCCGGTCGGTCACCCGGTACACCCACGACGAGGGGGCACCCACCACGGGCGCTCCGTACCACCTGGTCACCACGCAGGACGAGCTGGTCCAGTACTGGGGTGCCGGGGGCGTGGTCACGGAGAGCGACCTGCGCCGCACCACGAAGGCGTACAACTGGACGCTGCGGCAGCCGACCGTGCTGACCGTCGACCCCGGTGGCAAGGCCCTGACCACCCGGATCGGCTACGACGCGGAGACCGGGCTGCCGAACTCCACCACCCTGCCGGCCGGCGGGACCTCGACCACCACCCCGTACACCCGGCAGACGGTCGCCTACCGGGCGACGTCGGGCTCGGGCTACGCCGAATGCGACCTGCGGCCGGAGTGGGCCGGCCTCACCTGCCGTACCCAGCCCGGCGGGCAGCCGGCGACCGGGCCGGAGGTGCCGTACTCCGTCACCACCTACGACCTCTACCACCAGGTGCGGACGATCACCGAGAAGACCGGCGCCGGTGTCCTGCGGACCACCACGACCACGTACGACGGCGCCGGCCGGGTCCGGGAGACGGCGGTGACCGCGGCGGCCGGGCTGGGCGCGGCGGTCCCCGTGCAGCGCAGCAACTACGACCCGGCCACCGGAACGCTGACCCGGGTCCAGTCGGTGACCGGCGGCACGGTCACCGCCGAGGTCGTGCGCGGCTACGACCGGCTCGGTCGGCAGGTCTCCTACACCGACGCCGACGGCAACACCTCGACGACCGGGCACGACCTGCTCGGGCGGGTGTCGACCAGTTCGGACGGAAAGGTCACCCGGACCTACCGCTACGACGGCGTGGATGGTCGCCGTGACCTGCTCACCGAGGTCGACGACGGGCAGGTCGGCACCTTCAGCGGCGGCTACGACGCCGACGGCAACCTGGTGTCGGAGACCTGGCCCAACGGCGTGGTGGTCAGCACCGAGTACGACGAGACCGGTACCCCGGTGGGCCTCACCTACACCCGCCCGGGCTGTGGACAGGTCGACTGCACCCTGTTCAGCGAGGCGGTCACCGAGTCGGGCCACGGCCAGTGGCGGCGGCACGTCTCGACCCTGTCGGACCAGACCTACGGCTACGACGCCGTCGGCCGACTGACCAGCGTCGAGGACACCGTCGGCGAGCAGTGCACCACCCGCACGTACGCGTTCAGCACGGCCAGCAACCGCGCCTCGACCACGACGTACGCCCCTGGGGCCGACGGTGCCTGCCAGAACACCACCGCGGCCGGCACGCGTAGCTGGAGCTACGACACGGCCGACCGGGTGACCAGCACCGGGTACGGGTACGACGCGCTGGGCCGGACAACCACCGTGCCGGCGGCCGACACCGCCGTGCCGGCGAGCGGGAACCTGACCGTGGCCTACCACGTCACGGACCTGGTGGACCGGATCACCCAGGGCGCGCGGACCACCGACTACACCCTCGACGTGACGGGCAACCGGATCCGGTCCTGGACGGACAACGCCTCCGGGGTGGCCGTGCAGGCGGTCCACCACTACGACGACGACAGCGACAACCCGGCCTGGACCCAGGAGTCGGCGGGCCACTGGACGCGGGCGGTGACCGGCCTGTCGGCGCTGGCCGCCGTCTGGGACAGCGACAGTGGCCAGGCCGAATGGCAGCTGCGCAACCTGCACGGCGATCTGGTGGCCAGCATCCGCCCCGGCGACCAGGGGCTCTCCGCCACGTCGGAGAGCACCGAGTACGGCGCACCGCGCAACCCGGACGACGCGGGGACACAGCGCTACGGGTGGCTGGGCGCGAACCAGCGGGCAGCGGACACCCCGGCCGGCATCGTCCTGATGGGGGTACGGCTCTACAACCCGACCACGGGCCGGTTCCTCCAGACCGACCCGGTGTACGGCGGCAACGCCAACCCGTACGACTACTGCTCCGGCGACCCGGTCAACTGCTTCGACCTGGACGGACGGTTCGGCTGGGGCAAGTGGCTCGACCGCACCGGCGCGGTACTCGGCTTCGCGGCGATGTTCGGCTGCGGCCCGTGCGCGGTGATCTCCGCCGGGATCTCGCTGGGCCGGGGCATCTACAAGATCCGCAAGGGCGACCGCAGCGGGTGGGTCGACCTCGTCGGAGTGGGCACCTTCGGCGCCGCCAAGGCACTGCGCTACGGCGGCAAGTTCGTCAAGAACCGGCGGATCAAGAATGCGCCGAAGGGAGTTCCGGGTCGCAGCAAGTACTACAAGAAGAAGCGGAAGCAGGCTGCCGCCAAGCACCGCCGGTACCAACGGAAGGTGGTCCGCCGGGCAGACCGGATCGACACCGGCTGGGGTGTCTGGTCGTCCTACACGGCGGGCCGGGACGGATACCGTGACTACCGCAGCTGGCGCAAGAAGCGCAGGAGGTGACGGCGTGCCGGGTCCCGGGCGGCCACCGCTGCCGTACACCATGACACTGGGACTGGCGGGCGGGTTGGATCGGCTGACCCGCCGCTGGTCCTGGGGTCTGGCGGCCGAGTACCGACGCTGGCTGGCGGCGGTGCTCGGGCCCCGGCCGCCTCGGTTGGACGAGGAGAGCGCGCCGGTGCTGGCCGCCCGGTTCCTGCACGCGCTCTGGCTGGTGCTCGCGGTGCTGCTGGCGGTGGCCACGCTGCCGTTCCGGTCACCGTTGAGCAGCGGTGGCGTGCTGGCCGTCGGCGTGCTCACCCTCGGTGCCTGCGTCGGCGTCGTCAACGCCGCGCTGGGCTACCTGAACGAGCGCGGAACCGCCCGGCTGGCCCGGCACCCGCTGTTCACCGCCGGCTGGCTGGCGGTGGTCGGTGTGCTGGCCGCCGTCGTCCTGCTCACCGTCTTCTTCTGAGATTCCATGGCCTACCCCGGGCCGCCTCGAAGGATGAGAATCGGGTGGGGTCGGCTGTGCTCGTTCTCGCTTGATGCGCGTGGGGTTGGGGCAGGTAGACCGTGAGGCGAGTGCACAGGCCTGCGTCGCGCAGACTTTGTGACCAACTAACTGAGTGACAACCAGTCCGCACTCAGCGAACACCAACACCGGCGGTTGCGTCCAGGGAAGTGGTGTGCGACTTGACCGTGATGGGCGTGTTGCGTAGATAGGAGACGGCCACCGCGCGATCCCTCGAGACGGCTAAATCCAACGAAGGAGAGTGATGCGCGATGGCGCATCTGAGAGTGTGAACCCTGTTGACCTGCTGTGCGAGCAGATCGCGGGCGCGTCGCCGGATGTGTTGCAGGCAATGATCAAAACGTTCGCGCAGGCGGTGATGTCCGCCGACGCGGGCGCGATCTGCGGAGCCGCATATGGGCAGCGCAGCGACGAGCGCGGCGCAGGCAAGGGCAAGCCGGGTCCGCGCGGCAAGCCCCAAGCATGGGGACGGTGGCCGCGCGAGGACATGCCGGTCGTCCAGGAGCCGGCTCCACAGCCGCGCAGGGTCAGGTCAACTGCTCACCCTGGGGGTGTCCCTATGGGGTTCGTCAAGCGGCGATTGGTGTGGCTGGGCGGGGTTGGTAGGGGATCTTGTCGCGGAGCATGGCGTATAGGACGTCGCAGCGGCGGCGGGCCAGGCAGATCAGGGCGGCGTTGTGTTTCTTTGCCTTGGGCGCGTTTGCGGTCGTAGTAGGCGCGGCTGACCGGGTCGGCCAGGGCGGCGAACGCGGCGAGGAAGAACGCGCGTTTGAGTTGTTTGTTGCCGCCGCGTGGTGGGTGTTCGCCGCGGATGCTGCTGCCGGAGCGGCGGGTGACCGGGGCGAGGCCGGCGTAGGCGGCGAGGTGTCCGGGGGTGGCGAACGAGCTGCCGTCGCCGACTTCGAGCAGGATCCGGGCGGCGGTCCTGACGCCGATGCCGGGCATCGATGTCAGGACCGAGGCGAGAGGGTGCGCATCGAGCATCCTGTCCACCTCGCCGACGACGGCCAACCCGCCGGGCCACCACCGATCACCACAGGAGACACCGGCCACTACCAGCCAAAACGCCGCCATGATCGCCGCTAGGCCGTCGCCAGGCCGTCCGAGGACAACCCAAGCACCTTGTCCACGGCCCGGCGCGTGCGGTCCTCGCTGGTCGGCATGAGGTGGGTGTAGGTGCGCAGGGTGAACCCGGGATCGGCGTGGCCCAGGTACTCCGACAGCGCCTTGACGCTCTCCAGCATCGAGCAGGACCGAGGCGTAGAAGTGCCGTAGGGCGTGCATTCCGGTGGCCCGGGAGGACTGGATGCCAGCGGCCGTCAGAGCGGGATGCCAGTAGTCCCGGTTCAAGGTGTGACGATCCATGGCGACGTTCGTCCGGCCGTAAACGACCAGGTTGACGGTGACGGGAGGGCCGCCGGGCACCTCCCATGGCAGCGTCACCGGTACCGTAGGGAACTCCTCCAAATGATGGGTGAGGGCTGCACCCACCGATCCGGGCAGCGGGATATCCCGTGTCGCTCCCAGACGGATCAGTCTCGGGACGTGGGCGATACATCCGGCTGGATGCCCTGTCCTTCGTTGCTCGATGGGGTCGTTATAGGCGCACCTGGCGAGCGCGGTGATACCGAAGCAGCGGCGGCAGCTTCTGTTACTCCCGTCTCGGCCGCGTATCCGGGAGATCGGACCGCTGGTCCAAGCCATCCCTTGACGGTGGCTGCCACCGCAGCGCGTGGCGGTTTGACGGGCATGAGATGGCGGCCTTTCGACCAGACCCGCAACATTCCTTCAGTGGTACTCATCCTGGTGGTGACCATGGTGATTCGTCGGCCTTTCTGGTCCCAGGTATGCCACAACGCCCACCCCTGCGGCCGTGGCTCAACGCCCAGCCGCTCGCAAATGTCGATGTACTCCTGCTCGCTCACTACTGTCGTGGGACGAACCAGGAGTGCCCCGGCTAGGCCGACAAGCGGGGCGTCCGTGTCGACGCAGCCGTCATCCTCGAAGTGGTAATGCCGCAGCTGGCGTCCAAGCGCGTTGACGGCACGATGCAGGGGTGTTGCATCGTCAGGATCGGGATCAAAGCTCAGCCAGCCCTCGTCCAGCGCACGATTGACGACGTCATCGGCAAGGAGCTCTATCTGGCGGAGGTACTCCGCCTCTCTCGGGTCGATATCCGGCACCAGCTCACCCTTCCAGGAGGCAGCCTGTCGGTCAGGTTGCTTTCCCACCACGCGAACGGACGCAGTGTCACGCAGGTCCTGATGCCGATGTGCCACACAGGTCCCGAGACCGGACACGGCCGGCTGCCGGGATGTCTAGTCCCACCACATGCTTGACGGATCCGTCCCAGGACATGCTTGTCGTTTGGCCTAGACATTGCGGGCGACCTTGCGGGGTCGCGGATGACGGTTCATGTGGCTATCTGCCGAGTTCGCGGTCGGCGTGGTCGGTGGTGATCAACATGATCGGGCCCGCTTCCTCCGAGGGAAGCCAGGTCTTGGAGTTTGCGAGGGCGGCGTCGATTTCGGCGTTTGTCATGTGGGGGATGTTGGGCCAGTCGTGGTAGCGAGCGCTTGGTATGAGTTCGATCAGGTCTTTGTCGATCATGTCCTTGACGATGGCAGCGAAGCGGGGGATGAGGGGTCGGATGGCGTCGCTGTCGGTGCTGAACATCCAGACCGTGCCGTCCTGCTCGGCGTGGCCGAGGTAGTCGCCGATGACTCCGTTGAGCCACGCCTCTTCGATCGCGTTGGTCAAGATGACGCGTTCTTCGGCGGTCAGGTCGTCCCAGATGCTCACGAGTGGATCCTTCCAATATCCGCCGCTGCTTGCCGCGGGGGCTCGGCCAGCTCGGTGCGCAGGCGAGGTCGGTGGGCTTTGATTCGGGTGACCGGGTGGTTGTTGGTGCGGCGGATGGTGCGGATGCCGTCGTCGCACTCGACCGCCAGTTCGGTGTCCGAGACGGTGATGGTGACGGTCTTGCCGGCATGGACGCGGCCGAGGGCGACTTTCTGCCAGGCGACCATGACCATGCCGCTGTTGGAGGCGCGGCGTTGGACCCGGACCGGTTCGGTGGAGGGTTGTGGGGGTGGGCCAGCCGGGCGGGCGCCCCGCAAGCCGATGATCTGCTGCGGGGTGAGCGGGTTGGGGCGGGTGCGTAGCAGCTGGCGGGTCTCGGGGTCGAAGAATGCCAGGGTGCTCGGGTCGATGCGGACGCCGACGCGGCGGCCGGCGAGGATCTCGGCGGCCAGGACGACATGCTGGCCCAGGGACACTTTTCCGTCCCGGTTGACGGTGCGGTCGACCTCCACAACGTCCGGACGCCCGGCGGTGTCCAGGGGGAGAGGGGACGGGCCAGCGGGTCGGCCGCCGTGGCGCAGCAGCCCGGCCAGGTCCGCCACCGATAGGTGAGAGCGGATCGTCTTGATCCGAGAGCCGGCGATGAGCAGGTGGATGACATCGGTGTCGGCCCAGAACGTGACCGTCACGCCGGACCGGGCGGGACCGAGCCAGAACTGCTTGCCCGCGACTTGCAGGTTGCCCGACCGTGGCACGACCCGGTCGAATTCCACCGCCCCCGCCACCGCCTGAACCTGCGCCGGGATCGGGACCGGCGGTGAAACGAGGGCCTGGTCGACGGGCGGGGTGAGCCGGGAAGGCAGCTTCACCGGCACCACCTGCTCGGCCGCCAGCGCGGGAGTGAACCGGTCGGCAGGGAAGGCCATGTCCAGGGACTGATGCGGCCTGTCGGTGTTGTACTCGTGCCGGAAGACGTCGACGGCGGCTTGGACGGTGTCCAGGTCGGGCCAGATGGGCACCTCGTCGAGGAGTTCGCGGCGCAGGGTCTGGTGGAACCGTTCCACCTTCCCTGTGGTGGTCGGGGAGGCGGGTTGGGTGAGTCGGTGGATGATGCCGTTCTCTCGGCAGATCCGGTCGAACATCACCTCCCCGCCCTTGCCGAATCGGTCGGTGAACTGCTTGCCGTTGTCCGTGAGGACTTCCTCGGGCACCCCGAACTGCTGCAACCCTTCGGCGAGGGCCAGGCAGACGGCCCGGCCGGTGGCCCGGCGCACGACCTGGGCGATGACGCAGAACCGGGAATGGTCATCCACGCCGGTGACGACCTTGGCTTCGGTGCCGTCGGCGAGCATGATCCCGCCGACGATGTCCATCTGCCACAACTCCATCGGCCGAGCCCGCTGCCAGCGGACATAGTCCTTACGCCCCCGGCGACGCTTGGCCGGTTCGATCAGGCCGTGGCGGACCAGGATCCGATACACCGTCATCCGCGACGGCACCGGCTCCGGACATCCGTGCCGGCCCAACTCGAACGCGATCCGCCGAGAACCCCACCGCGGATGATGCCGGCGCAGCTCACACACCAACGCCTCCACCTCCGGCGACGCCTGATGAGCACACCCCTGAGGCCGCCGAGACCGGTTCTCCAACCCGACCAGACCCGCTTCGGCATAGCGGGCCAGCCAGGAATGGATCGTCTGCCGAGACACCCCCGTCCGGGCTGCCACCTCAACCACCGGTTCTCCGGCCTGCACCGCCAATACCGCCCGATAACGCTGCTCGACGATCGACAACTCCACCAGCGCCAATCCCGGCCTCCCCACCTGCGATGACCGCAACCACCACGCGATGAGGACGCCGAATATTGATCATGTCAAGCATCTGGTGGGACGCGAGTGTCAAGCATCTCGGGACTGTACAAATAACGGCTGATCGACCGATCAAGGGAGAGACGCCAGATGACGACCGAGATCACCTCGGGGCAGGACCCGGCCGCAGGGTCGGTGAGTGCGGTCACGGATGAACAGTTGATCGCGATGCTGGTCGATCGGGCTCGTGGTGACGGGCTGAAGCTGACCGGCGAGGGCGGGCTGCTGCAGCAGCTCACGAAGCGGGTCCTGGAGTCGGCGTTGGACGGTGAGATCACCGACCACGTCGGCTACGACAAGCACGACCCGGCAGGTCGAGGTAGCGGGAACACCCGTAACGGCAGCCGGACCAAGACCGTGCTCACCGATGTCGGACCGGTCGAGGTCCGGGTCCCACGCGACGCCGC